>JAGWRZ010000073.1 GCA_028876365.1 Acidobacteriota bacterium
CCTCGGCCGCGGCTCGCTGTGCCTCGTTTTCCCAGTAGATCGCCGACCGGTACTGGGTGCCGACGTCGTTGCCCTGGCGCATGCCCTGCGTGGGATCGTGGTTCTCCCAGAAGAGCCGGAGGATCTCGTCGTAGCTCGTCGCCGTCGGGTCGAAGACGACGAGGACGGCCTCGGTGTGCCCCGTCTGCCCGGAGCAGACCTCCTCGTAGCTCGGATTTCGCGTGATGCCGCCGCTGTAGCCGACGGCGGTCGTGTACACACCGGGCGCCTGCCAGAACACGCGCTCGGCCCCCCAGAAGCAGCCCATGCCGACGACCGCCCGCTCGAGGCCATCGGGGAAGGGCGGGACGAGAGGCGTGCCGAGGACGGCATGCCGGCCGGGCACGCGCATCGGCTCGTCGCGGCCGGGAAGGGCCTCGTCCGGCTCAACCATGCGGGTCGGCTTGGTGAAGAGGAACACTGTGTAAAAGAAGGGTACGGATATGGCCGGGTCTGTGTCTGAGTTTTCCCCGAGCGGGTAGCCAGACCCCGGAACCGACCGGAGGGGGACTCTTTGCTGACCATCCGTATCGTCCGCGTCGCTTCGGCGGCGCTCTTCGCCGCGTGCCTCGCCGCCTCGGCCGCCGGGGCCGCCACGCGGTCGACTCAGTCGACGCATCTGCTGATCGGCATCAACGACGAAGCCTTCACGCTGTACGGCGACAACCCGCCTGCGGCGTTCGAGACGCTCCAGTCCCTTCGCACGCAGGTCCTGCGCGTGAACATGTACTGGGGCGGCAACAAGTGGTCGGTCGCGAACACGAAGCCGGTGAACGCGGCCAACCCGGCCGACCCCGCCTACAACTGGTCGCTGTACGACCGCATCGCAGGCTACGCCTCGACGTCGGGAATCAGCCTCCTGTTCTCCATCGTCGGTACGCCCGCGTGGGCGAACCACGGCGCCGGCCACAATCACGCGCCGACGAACTTCACCGCTCTGCGCCAGTTCGCGCAGGCGGCGGCGCTGCGCTACAGCGGCAGCTACGTCGACCCCAACGCCGGGACGGGGACGCCCATCCCGCCGGTGAAGATGTGGACGGCGTGGAACGAGCCGAACAACCCGGTCTTCCTCGCCCCGCAGTACAAGAAGGTCAAGGGCGCGTGGATGGTCTTGAGCGCGTACAACTACGCGCGGATCTGCAACGCGATCTACACGGGCATCCACACCGTGCCCGGCGAGAAGGTCGCGTGCGGCGTCACCGATCCGCGCGGCAACGACAACGCAGGATCGAGCCGCGCCTCGGTCGACCCGCTGAGCTTCCTCATCGCCGCGCACCGGTACGGGATGAAGAAGTTCGACGTCTATGCGCACAACCCGTACGCATCAGCGGGCAACGAGTCGCCGGCTTACGTGCCGAAGGGGAACGCGAAGCGCCGGATCCAGATGGGGAACATCGGCGTCCTCCTCGCGCTCATCAAGAAGTACTACGGGCCGAAGCACCTGTGGATCACCGAGTACGGCTACCAGACGAACCCGCCCGACACGACCATCATGGGCGTGAGCTGGGCGAAGCAGGCGGCGTACATCAGGCAGGCGTACGCGATCGCCCGCAAGAACCCGCGCATCGACATGCTCCTCTGGTTCCTCGTGCGCGACCAGCCCGGGATCGGCGGCTGGCAGTCCGGCCTCGAGACCGTCACGGACATTCACAAGCCGGCGTGGAACACGTTCCGGAACCTGCCCCGCGGATGACCGCGGGGCAGGCCCGCCCGCCAGTGGGCCCGCCTGGATTCGAACCAGGGACCAAGGGATTATGAGTCCCCTGCTCTGACCAGCTGAGCTACGGGCCCCGCGCGGATTCTGCACAATAGGGCCGACGTGAAGGTCTTCCAGCACGAGAGAGAGCTCCGGACGGCGGGCGGGCTCACGGTCACGGACATCACGGAGGACGTCCAGGCCGCGGTGCGCGAGAGCGGGATCGTCGACGGGATCGCCTGCGTCTACTCCCCGCACACGACCTGCTGCGTCCGGGTGAACGAGCTCGAGGAGGGGTTCCTCGAGGACTTCACGAGCCTGCTCCGCCGGCTCGTCCCGCACGACACCTACTACGCGCACGACGACTGGGACCGCCGCACCGAGAACATCTGCCCCGAGGACATGGAGATCGGCAACGGCCATTCGCACTGCATGGCGATGCTCCTCGGGACCGCGGGCGAGTCGGTCCCCGTGCGCGACGGCGAGCTCCAGCTCGGGACCTGGCAGCGCGTGCTCTTCATCGAGCTCGACCGCGAGCGCGACCGGCGCTGGCTCGTCCAGGTCGTCGGCTCGTAGCCCTTATTCCGGGGTGACGTAGGCGGCCGTCAGGCCGCCGTCGACGAGGAACGTCGACGCGTTCACGTACGACGACTCGTCGCTCGCGAGGAAGAGCGCCGCGTTGACGATCTCGCGCGGCTTCGCCATCCGCCCCATCGGCACGTGCACGAGGCGGCGCTCGGCCGCCCCCGGCGTCTCGCTCCAGATGCGGAGCAGGAGCGGGGTCTCGACCGGCCCGGGGCAGAGCGCGTTCACGCGCACCCCCTGCCGCGCGAACTGGACGCCCAGCTCGCGGCTCATCGAGAGCACGGCGCCCTTCGAGGCCGTGTACGAGATCTGCGACGTCGCGGCGCCGACGATCGCGACGAACGACGCGACGTTGATGACGGAGCCGCCGCCGCGCTCGAGCAGGTACGGGATCCCGTGCTTGCAGCAGAGGTAGACCCCGCGCGTGTTCACCGCCTGCACGCGCTCCCAGGCCTCGAGCGATGTGTCGAGGATCGAGTCGTCGTCGGCGGGCGAGATCCCCGCGTTGTTGTACAGGACGTCGATGCCGCCGAAGCGCTCCTTCGCCGCGGCGTACATCGCCTGCACGGAGCTCTCCTCCGCGACGTTCACCTGCACAGCGAGCCCGCCGACCGCGTCCGCGACCGTGGACGCGGCGCCGAGGTCGACGTCGGCGACGACGACCTGCGCGCCCTCCTCGCTGAAGAGCTCCGCCGCGTCCGCGCCCATCCCGCCGCCCGCGCCGGTGATGACGCAGACCTTCCCCTCGAGCCGGTTCATTCGGTGGAGTAGAACACGTTCTTGACCTCGCTGTAGCCGTCCATCGCCTGCATGCCGAGCTCGCGGCCGAAGCCGCTCTGCTTGAAGCCGCCGAACGGCGTCGAGACGCGCACCGACGAGTTCGAGTTGATCGAGAGGACGCCGGTCTCGACCGCGCGGGCGACGCGGAGCGCGCGCGCGCCGTCGCGCGTCCAGATCGACCCGGAGAGCCCGTACACGGAGTCGTTCGCGATGCGCACCGCCTCCGCTTCGTCGGCGAAGGGGATGAGCGCGGCGACGGGGCCGAACACCTCGTCGCGCGCGATGCGGTCGCCGGGGCGCGCCTCGACGACCGTCGCCGGGTACCAGAAGCCCTTCCCGCCGGGCGCGTCGCCGCGGAAGAGCGGCTCGCCCTCGATGAAGCCCGCGACCGTCTCCCGGTGCGCCGCCGAGATGAGCGGGCCCATCTCGGTCGCGTCGTCCTCGGTGTCCCCCACCCTGACGCCGCGCGTCGCCTCGACGAGCAGCTCGGCGAACCGGTCGTAGGCGCTCCGCTCGACGAGGATCCGGGAGCGCGCGCAGCAGTCCTGCCCGGCGTTGTCGAACACCGCGTACGGCGCGGACGCGGCCGCGCGCTCGAGGTCCGCGTCCGCGAAGACGACGTTCGCCGACTTGCCGCCGAGCTCGAGGGTGACGCGCTTGATCGTTCCGGCCGCGCCGCGCATGACGCTCTGCCCGACCTCGGTCGAGCCGGTGAAGCCGATCTTCGCCACGTCGGGGTGCTCGATCAGGCGCTGCCCGACGACCGAGCCCTTGCCGGTGACGACGTTCAGAACGCCTTCCGGGATTCCGGCCTCGAGCGCGAGCTCGGCGAGGCGGAGGACGGAGAGCGGCGTCAGCTCGGCCGGCTTCAGCACGACGGTGTTGCCGCATGCGAGCGCAGGACCGAGCTTCCACGACGAGATGTTCAGCGGGAAGTTCCACGGGACGATGAGGCCGACGACGCCGAGCGGCTCGCGGAACGTCATGTCGACGCCGCCGGCGACGGGGATCGTGGCGCCGTAGTGCTTGTCGATCGCGCCCGCATAGAAGTGGAAGACCTGCGCGACCATGCCGACCTCGCCGCGCGCGCCGGAGATCGGCTTGCCCGCGTTGCGCGACTCGATCCGCGAGAGCTCCTCGTGGTGGTCCTCGACGAGCAGCGCCAGGCGGCGGAGCAGGCGCGCGCGATCGCTCGGGGCCACCGCCCGCCATCCCGGGCACGCCGCCTTCGCGCGCGCGACCGCCTCGTCGGTCTCCTCGGCGCTCGCGGCCGGGACCTCGGCGATCGTCTCCTCGGTGGCGGGATTGAGGACGGCGGTCATCTCTCCTCCCGGTAGCGGGCGGCCTCGGCGACGAGGCTCTCGAAGAGCCGCGCGTCCTCGCCGGCCTCCGGGTGCCAGAGGACGCCGACGGTGAAGCGGCGGGCAGGAGCCTCCACCGCCTCGAGGAGGCCGTCGTCGGCGCGCGCGGTCTCGACGAGCCCCGGGGCGAGGGTGCGCAGCCCCTGGTGGTGGTGCGACATCACCGTCGTCCGCTCGCCGAGCATCGCCGCCAGGCGCGTGTTCGGCTCGATGGCGACGCCGTGCTCCACGAACTCGCCGGGCGGATCGTGGCGGTGCCCCTCGAGATGCTGGTCGAGGTCGCCGCCCATGCCGACGTTCAGCACCTGGATGCCGCGGCAGATGCCGAGCACCGGCATGTCGCGGTCGAGAGCGGCGCGCAGGAGCGCGAGCTCGGCGTCGTCGCGCATGCGCACGATGCCGAGCGTCTCCGGATGCGCGTCGGCGCCGTACAGCTCGGGGTCGAGGTCGGAGCCGCCGGTGAAGATGACGCCGTCGAGCGCGTCGAGCGTCTCCTCGACGCCCTCGAGCGAGGGAGGCACGAGCATCGCCCGCCCGCCGGCGCGCTCGACCGCCCGCACGTAGTCGAACGGGATGAGCGCGGCCTCGAGGGTCCAATACCCCCAGTTCGCCTCCGTCACGTACGTCGTGATCCCGACGAGCGGCCTAGCCACGCTCGAACATCCGCTCCCGCTCGTAGCCGGTCACGACCTTGTCGAAGAGCTCCTGCTCGGTGCGCGCGTAGTTGAGATAGTGCTCGACCACATCGGCGCCGAGGATCTCGCGCGCGACCGTGCTCTGCTCGAGCCGTGCGATCGCCTCGCGCAGCGCGTGCGGGAAGCGCTCCGCCTCGGAGACGTATGCGTTCCCTTCGAGCGCGGGGCCGAGCGGCAGCTCGTTCTCGATCCCGTACAGGCCGGCGCCGAGAAGCGCGGAGAAGGCGAGGTACGGGTTCGCGTCCGCGCCCGGGATGCGCGACTCGGCGCGCAGCGACGCGCCGGACCCGACGATGCGGAATCCGCACGTGCGGTTGTCGTATCCCCACGCGAGCGTCGTCGGCGCCCAGCTCCCGGCGGCGAAGCGCTTGTACGAGTTGATCGTCGGCGCGATGAAGACCGCGAGGTCGGCGGCGTAGGCGATCTGGCCCGCGAGGTAGTGCTTGAAGACGTCGGACTCGCCGGCGAAGGCTGCCTTCCCGTCCCGCCACAGCGACGAGTGGATGTGGCACGAGGAGCCGATCCAATCGTGCCGCGGCTTCGCCATGAACGTGACCGAGCACCCGCGCCGGTGGGCGAGCTCCTTGATCCCGGTCTTGTAGACGACGTGGTCGTCGGCGGCCTTGATCGCGTCCGCGAAGCGGAAGTTGATCTCGTGCTGCCCCGGCCATGCCTCGCCCTTCGACGACTCGACCGCCATCCCCGCCGCCTTCATCGACGTGCGCACCTCGCGCAGGAACGGCTCGTCGTAGCTCGAGGCGAGCACGTGGTAGTCGAGGATGTACGGCACCGACGGCGTCAGGTCCTCGTAGCGCTTCGCGTGCGCCTCGGCGTACGTCTCGCGCAGCAGGTAGAACTCGAGCTCGGAGCCGAACATCGGCTCGTAGCCGAGCGCGCGCGCCTTCTCCACCTGCGCTTTCAGCACCTGCCGCGGCGAGGGAGCGACGGGCGACCCGTCGAGCCACTCGACGTCGCACTGCACCATCGCCGTCGCCTCGTGCCACGGGATCCGCCGCAGCGTCCCGGCGTCCGGCCTCAGCGCGAAGTCGCCGTAGCCGCGCTCCCAGCTCGCGATCGCGTAGCCGGGGACGGGGTCCATCTCCATCTCGAGCGCGAGGAGGTAGTTGCACCCCTCCGTGCCGTGGCCGTGGTCGAGCTGGTCGAGGAAGAACTCGCCGTCGAGGCGTTTTCCCATCAGGCGCCCCTGCATGTCCGTGAACGCGGCGATCACCGTGTCCACGGCGCCCGCCTCGACGTCGGCCCTCAGCTCATCGACCGTGAGCATGGGGCGACCTTACCGGCTGCGGTCCCCCTTCACATGGCCGATGAGATCCTCGAGCACGGCGTCCTGGGCGAGCAGGTGCGCCTGGATCTTCTTCGCCTCCTGGAGCACCGCCTCGGCGTCGCGGTAGGTCTCCTCGGCGCGCTTGTCCGACGCGGCCGACTGGACGTTCTGGCCGACGATGATGATCGACAGCAGAACGAGCTGGAGGAACGTCTGCGCCACCCAGGCGACGATGACGATGAGCTGTCCCGTGCGCAGCGCAGCGGGGAGCGAGACGAGCGCGATGGCGGCGAAGAGGTACGCGCACCACATCGTCCCCACGCCTGAGGTGATCTTGAGGGCCAACCACGTGTTGAACCGGTCGAGGGCGTTCCCGGTCGGGAGCTGGTCGGCGACCTTGGCGGGCTCCCGATCGTGGTGGCGCGCGATGTGCGGATGCGGGACGTACTCGTAGATGGGCATGGCGTCGAGGGTAGGCGACCGGTCGGATTGAAAACGTCCGCCTCGGGGCGTAGCGTCGTCGCCAATCGCACGTGTCCAAGGAGGCCGAATGAGCTCGGTATCGCCGGGGGCCCACGTCGACGACGACGAACGGACCCTGCACAGGCTCGGTTACGCCCAGGTGCTCTTCCGCGAGATGGGGGGATTCTCGAACTTCGCCATCTCGTTCACGATCATCTCGATCCTCGCCGGCTGCCTGACGTCGTACTTCATCGCGTTCAACGACGGCGGCCCGATCGCAGTGACCTGGGGGTGGCTCATCGTCGGGTTCTTCGTCATCCTCGTCGCGCTCGGCATGGGCGAGGTCGCGTCGTCGATGCCGACGGCCGGAGCGATCTACTACTGGTCGTCGAAGCTCGGCTCGCCGGCCTGGGGCTGGTTCACGGGCTGGTTCAACCTCATCGGCCAGATCGGGGTGACCGCCGCGATCAGCTACGGGGCGGCGACCTTCTGGACGGCGCTCATGAACCTCTGGTTCCCGAGCGTCGGGACCGACACGCACACGATCTTCATCACCTTCAGCGCGATCATGGCCGCGCAGCTCCTGCTCAACCTGAACGGCGTGCGGCTGCTCGCCTGGCTCAACTCGCTCTCGGCCTGGTGGCACATGGCCGGCGTCGTCGTGATCGTGTTCGTCCTCGCGATCGTCCCGAACCACCACCAGTCGTTCAGCTTCGTCTTCTCGAAGACGCTCAACGCGTCCGGCTTCGGCGGGCACAACTTCTCGAGCCCCGTCTTCTGGTTCGTGTTCGGGATCGGGCTGCTGATGGCGCAGTACACATACACCGGATACGACGCGTCAGCGCACATGAGCGAGGAGACGCGGAAAGCGTCGCGCTCGGCCGCGCTGGGCGTCGTCATGTCCGTCGTCATGTCCGTCATCTTCGGCTTCATCCTCCTCGTGGCGGTCACGTTCGCCGTGCCCGACGTGAAGGGGACGATCAACGCGGGCGCCTTCGACGTGACCTACATCTGGCAGACGTCGCTCGGCAAGCGCTGGGCCGAGTTCCTCCTGTTCATCGTCTGCTGCGCGCAGTTCTACTGCGGGACGGCCTCGGTCACCGCCGCGTCGCGGATGATGTTCGCGTTCTCCCGCGACGGCGCCGTCCCCGGCGGGAGGCAGCTGTTCCGCAAGGTGAGCCGCATCCATCGCGTTCCGGTGAACGCCGTCCTCGCCATCTCGGTCCTGTCGTGGGCGCTCATGCTGCCGACGCTCGCGAACGGCGCGATCGGCTACCTCGTCGGCACCTCGATCGCCGTCATCGGCCTCTACATCGCCTACGGCGTCCCGATCTACCTGCGCTGGCGGGCGGGCGACTCGTTCCAGACGGGCGCCTGGTCGATCGGACGGCACTACAGATGGGTGAACCCGATCGCGGTGGCGTGGATCGTGCTCATCGTCATCCTGTTCCTCATGCCGACGGTGCCGACCGGGATCCCGTGGCGCTCCGGCTTCAACTGGAACGCCGTCAACTACGCGCCGATCACGGTGGGCGGCGTCCTCGTCCTCGTCGGCGTGTGGTGGCTCGTGTCGGCGCGGCGGTGGTTCAAGGGCCCGGTCGTCGAGGGCACGGAGGAGGAGCTCGAGCGGATCGAGGCCGGCTACGAGTCCGGCGGCGCCGCGCAGCCGGCGACGTAGTCGCAGAACGTGCTTAAGGGGATCTCATGCGCCCGCCCTACGGTGGGCGCATGAACCCCTATCCTCCATTTCAGGGCCGGGGCTTCGGCTTCGGCCAGGGCTTCGTCCACGTCCACGACCGGCTCGGCGACACGCCGCTGCAGTGGGCGACGTTCGCCCTCGTCCTCCTGATCGCGCTCACCCTCGGCGCGCTCGTCGTCGCCCGCCTCGCCGGCGGCCCGCCGCGGCGGCACCGCTTCCGCATGCGCGGCGGCAGGCCCGACCCGTTCGAGGTGCTGCGCATGCGGTTCGCGAGCGGCCAGATCAGTCGCGAGGAGTACCAGCAGGCCGTGAGCGACCTGGCCGTGGACGCGCCGACCGGGCCGCAGCCCCCTGCACCACCTGCCTAGCGGAGTGGCGCTCGCCAACAAGCCGCGACACAGCCGTTATTTCGCCAAGCCCTCCTACCAGCGGTCAGTGGCCGTTGCTCGAGAAGTGCATGTAGTCCTTCGTCGAGCCGTACCAGGATCCGCCCCACCCCCAGCCGACCGAGGCGAACGCGGAGACGACGGCAGGCGTGACCATGCCCTTCCGCAGCGGCGTGCGCTTCATGAACGAGACCGAGACCTTGTCCCGCGCCTGGCCGCACCCGACGTAGGGATTCTCGATCGGGTTGACGTCGATCGCGTCCCCATAGGCGTGCATCGACCAGGTGCCGGTCGTCGCCTTGTTGCCGTTGCACGGTGAGGCGGCGGCCTGCCGGCAGGAGAAGACGTACGTCACGTCGAGGTCCTTCGGCCACGCGCTCACGGGGCCGTACGCATCGCTCAGCTGCATGTGGTGGATCTCGTAGTGCATGGCGTAGAACTTCCGGAAGACGGTGGTGAGCGGGGCGACCGCGTTCGCATTCATGACGAGCTGGCCCGTGTGCACCCGGCCGTCCCAGCCCCAGTAGCTCAGGGTGAGAAGCCGCAGGCCCGAGAACGGGACCGGGCACTTCGAGCTCCAGTGGTCGCTCGCGACGAGCTCGTGCTTCGCGAGCGGCGTGAGCGGCTGGGCGGTGGCGTGGAACGCCTGCGCGGAGAGGGCGGCGAGAACGGCGGCGACGACGAAGCGCACGCATCAAGTGTGCCCTGGATCGGGAAAGTCAGTCGAGCTCGGCGAGGCGGCGCAGCAAGGCGACCGCTTCGGCGAGGACAGCCTGCTCGTGCGGGGTGAACTCCTCGGCGATCGCCTGCGAGAGCCAGTCCTCCCGGCGGCGCCGTTCGCGGCGGATGAAGTCGCGGCCCTCCTGCGTCAGCTCGACGAGGAGGCTGCGGCGATCCGCGGCGTCCGGCCTCCGTTCCACGAGCCCGTCTCCCTGCAGCTCCGCGACGATCTCGGCCATCGACTGGGGCCGCATGCGCTCGGCCGCGGCGAGGCCGCTCGTCGTCTGCGGCCCGTTCCGGTCGAGACGGCTGAGGACGGCGAGCTGCGACGTCGGCCGCACCGCATCGGTGCGCAGCCGCCGCAGGAGCTGTCCGAGGACGGCGCGAAGCTCGGTCGCGACGCTCTGTCGCATTCGTACAGGATACCTGTTCAGGCTACCTGTATAATTGACCCGTGCGGGAGTACAAGTGGATCGCGCTCTCGAACGTCACCCTGGGCGTGCTGCTCGCGACGCTCGACGCGTCCATCGTCCTCATCGCCATGCCGGACATCTTCCGCGGCATCCACCTCTCCCCGCTCGAGCCGGGAAACAGCTTCTACCTCCTGTGGATGATCCTCGGCTATCTCGTCGTCACGAGCGTGCTCGTCGTCGGCCTGGGCCGGCTCGGCGACCTGTTCGGGCGCGTGCGCATGTACACGCTCGGGTTCGCGATCTACACCGTCGCGTCGCTCCTCCTCACGATCGACTGGATGCACGGCCAAGCCGGCGCGGACTGGCTGATCGGCTTCCGGCTCGTGCAGGGCGTCGGGGCCGCGTTCCTCATCGCGAATTCGGCGGCGATCCTCACGGACGCGTTTCCCGCGAACCAGCGCGGGCTCGCGCTCGGCCTCAACAACGTCGTCGGGATCAGCGGGCAGTTCATCGGCCTGGTCGTCGGCGGTCTCCTCGCTCCCGTCGACTGGCGGCTCATCTTCCTCGTCTCCGTCCCGTTCGGCCTGCTCGGGACGGTGTGGTCGCACCGGAGGCTGCGCGAGATCGGCGAGCGCAACCCGGCGCCGATCGACTGGGCCGGGAACCTCACCTTCGCGCTCGGCCTCGTCCTCGTCATGATCGGCATCACGTACGGCATCCGGCCGTACGGGCACAGCACGACGGGCTGGGCGAGCCCCTTCGTCGACAGCTGCCTTGCGAGCGGCGTCGTGCTCATCGCCGCGTTCACGTTCCTCGAGTCGCGCATCGCGCACCCGATGTTCAAGCTTCCGCTCTTCCGGATCCGCGCATTCACGTTCGGCGTCCTCTCGAGCTTCCTTTCGGCGATCGCGCGCGGCGGCCTGATGTTCATGCTCATCATCTGGCTGCAGGGGATCTGGCTTCCGCAGCACGGCTACAGCTTCGCGCGCACGCCGCTCTGGGCCGGGATCTACATGCTGCCGTTGACGATCGGCTTCCTCGCAGCCGGGCCGGTGTCGGGCTTCCTCTCCGACCGCTTCGGCGCGCGGCCCTTCGCGACGACCGGAATGATCGGCTCCGTGTTCAGCTTCGTGCTGCTCGACACGCTGCCCGTGAACTTCTCCTACCCGCTGTTCGCCGGAGCCCTGCTCTTGATGGGGCTGTCGATGGGCGCGTTCGCCTCGCCAAACAGGGCCGGGGTGATGAACAGCCTTCCCGCCGGCGACCGCGGCGCCGGCGGCGCGATGAACCAGACGTTCCAGAACGGTGCGCAGGTCCTGTCGATCGGGATCTTCTTCACGCTGATGATCCTCGGCCTCGCGGCGACGCTTCCGGCCTCCCTCGCCGCGGGGCTGGAGGCGCACGGCGTGCCGGCGGCGACCGCGCAGCACGCGGCGCACCTGCCGCCCGTCTCGGTGCTCTTCGCCGCCTTCCTCGGCTACGACCCGGTGCGCACGCTCGTCGGTTCGTCCGTCATCCGCCACCTCTCCTCCGTGAACGCGGCGGCCGTGTCGAACCACGACTTCTTCCCGAACCTCATCGCGGAGCCGTTCCGCTCCGGCCTGCACAAGGCGTTCGCATTCGCGATCATCGCCTGCGCGCTCGCGGCGCTCATGTCGTGGTCGCGCGGCGCCCGCACGCCCGTGCGGAGCGTCTCCGCCGTCACCGACAGCTCCGAGCCCGACACGATCTAGGAGGCGTTAGTGCGCATTCGCTGGTACGGACAATCCGCGTTCCTGCTCTCGGGGACCGAGCGCGTCTTCATCGACCCGTTCGGCGATCTCGGCGAGTCCGCCCGGGCGCGCGGGATGGAGTTCGGCTATCCCCCGATCGACGCCCAGGCGGATGTCCTGCTCGTCACCCACGAGCACGCTGACCACAACGCCGTCGATGCCGTCACGGGCGAGCCGGCCGTGTTTCGCGCGACGCCCGGGCGGTTCGCGTCGCCGATCGGCGAGATCGTCGGCGTCGCATCCGAGCACGACGACCTCGCCGGCACGGCGCGCGGGGCGAACACGATCTTCCGCTTCACCCTCGACGGGCTCCGCTTCTGCCACCTGGGCGACTTCGGCCAGGCGGCTCTGCGACCGGAGCAGCGCGCGGCGATCGGCGCGGTCGACGTGCTGTTCGTTCCCGCGGGCGGCGGCCCGACGATCGGCGGAGAGCCGGCCGCGGCGGTCGTGCGTGCGATCGGGCCGCGCGTCGTCGTGCCGATGCACTATCGGACGGAGAGGGTGAACTTCCTCGACCCGCCGGACGCCTTCCTCGCCGCGATCGGGCTGCCGGTGGCGAAGGCCGGCTCGAGCGAGGTCGAGGTGGACGCCGAGACCGAGGGCGTCGTGCTCCTCGCGACGCCGTGACCGTAACCGGGACGCGCGTGCCGCCGTTGATCCGGTGGATGGCGCCCGAGACCGATGAGCACCAGCGCCCGGCCGAGGACTGGCCGATGCCGACCCGAGACGTCCTGCTGACGCTTCAGCGCCTTCCCGACTGGGGCCTCGCGGAGCCGCAGGAACGGGCAGCCGATCAGAGACCTGCGGCGTAATCTCGCCACATGCAGCTGCCCGACCTTCGGATCGCCGGCTGGCGTCCGACGAAGGACACGCTGCACCTGTATGCGCAGATCGTCGGGAAGATGCGGCTCGCGGCGACGCCGCCCCGCAACCACTGGTGGCACGCTCCGCTCTACGTCGACGTCCGCGGCCTGACGACCGGAACGCTGAGGCGCGGCGGCGCCTCCTTCGCGATCTCCTTCGATCTCGTCGACCAAGAGCTCGTCGTGCGCACGATCGGCGGCGCGTCGCGTTCGTTCGCGCTGGCGGACGGTCTCTCGGTGGCGGAGTTCGACGGGCGCCTCCACGCTGCGCTCGCCGACCTCGGCGTCGACGTCGAGATCGACGAGAGGCCGTTCGGCGTGCCGGCGTTCACGACGCCATTCCGCGAGGACACCGAGCACGCGTCATGGGATCGCGAGGCGGTGGTGCGGTTCCATCGTGCGCTCGACTGGGCGAGCTCCGTGATGGAGGAGTTCAGCGGCCGGTTCGTCGGCAAGCAGAGCCCGGTCCAGCTCTTCTGGCAGAGCTTCGACCTCTCGCTGACCCGGTTCTCCGGCAGGCCCGGCCTCTCGCTGGACGATGTCGTCAACCGGGAGGCGTACACGCACGAGGTGATCCTCTTCGGCTTCTGGATGGGCGGCGACGAGACGTTCCCCGACGCGTCGTTCTACGCGTTCATGCAGCCCTCGCCGGTGGGGTGGCGCGAGACGTCCATCGCCGGCGGGCAGTGGACGAAGATCGGGCTCACCGTCCTCCCGTGGGAGACGGTGCGCGCGGCGCCCGATCCCCGGGCGCTCGTCCTCGCCTTCCTGCAGTCGGCCTACGAGGCGGCCGCAGGCTGCGCAGGATGGGATCTCCCGGCGCTCGCCTCGGCCGGACATCCCGTGCAATGATCCCTGCGGCGGGGGCGCCGTCAGCCGGCATGAGCGAAACCACATGTCACATGTCGATCTCGCTCGACGGCTATGTCGCGGGCCCCGATCAGAGCCTCGAGCAGCCTCTCGGCCGGGGCGGGCTCGAGCTCCATCACTGGCACCTCGACGAGCCGCTGAGCGAGGCCGACGCTCGCGTGCGCGATCTGCTCCTGCGTCCACGCGGCGCGTACGTGATGGGTCGCAACATGTTCGGGCCGATTCGCGGCCCCTGGAAGGACGACTGGCGTGGCTGGTGGGGCGCCGAGCCGCCGTACCACGCCCCCGTGTTCGTTCTCACCCACCATCCGCGCGACCCGATCTCGATGGAGGGCGGGACGACGTTCCACTTCGTCACCGATGGCTTCGACGCCGCCTTCGCGCGCGCGTCGGAGGCGGCGGGCGAGAAAGGCGTCGACATCGCCGGCGGCGCGTCCACGGTGCGCCAGGCGCTCGCCGCAGGCGTGATCGACGAGCTCGTCCTCGATTTCGTCCCCGTCCTGCTCGGCGACGGGGAGGGTCTCTTCGAGGGCGTCCCCGATCCCGGCCTCGAGCCGGTGGAGGTGATCCACTCGCCGCTCGCGACCCACGTCCGCTATCGCATCGCCCGCTGACCGGTCGAGGAGGCGGGGGCCCGCCTGCCGGGGCCCCTCGCCATGCGTGCCGTGGACGAGCTATGCGC
Organism: Acidobacteriota bacterium; assembly: GCA_028876365.1. GTDB lineage: Bacteria > Actinomycetota > Thermoleophilia > Gaiellales > Gaiellaceae > Palsa-739. The sequence continues at coordinate 14,309 of JAGWRZ010000073.1, forward strand.
CGGTGACGGTGCAGGTGAAGGTGGAGCTGCCGGCCGGTTGAGGCGGGCCGGGGAACCCGGTCACGCCGTCCTCGGTCGGATGGCTCGTCGCGGTGGAGTACGCGAGCTGTTCCGACTGGCCGGGAGCGAGGGCAGGAAGCGTGTAGAAGAAGATGTCGGCCCAGTTCCCGGGAATGAACTGGGACGTCAGGCCTGCGAAGTAGGGCGACATGTCGATCGGCGCTCCGCCGTCGACGCTGAGCGTGTTCGTCGACTCGTTCAGCCACGCGACAACCTGGCCGATGTGCGCAGCCCCCCAACCGGCAAAGGCCGTGAACGGCGTACCGGCGGGGACCGTGGTGGAGCCCCCGTTCGCGAAGCACCCGACAACAGCCACATAGGAGCCGCCTGGTGCCGGCCTCGTGTAGCCCTGGTCGTGCGGATTGTCGGCCGCCTGCGCTGCGGCGCCGAGAAGCAGTGCGGCCGTCAGCGCGGACACCGCGAGCACCAGCGCCTTCCTCATTTCCAGACCTCCTTCGTCGGACCCGGAACGAAATGCGACCGACACGGCCGGCTCCGGATCGAGTTTTGCTCCATCACGCCGGCCGATCAGGGGACCACGGTCGGAGTTGTGGAGTCCATCTCGGTGGCGCCCGACGGTACGTGGTCGCCCGGGGAACCGATCGCGACCGGGAAGTCCGAGCGTGAAACGGAGCTTCACGTGGGCCCTCACCGCAGAGACCGTAGACGGCTCGTCTGCGAGGCACAAAGGGCGATTCGATACTTGATTTATGGCGAGAACGCATTGAAGATCGGGTCGTGGTGGACATCGAGCTGCGGCAGCTCCGCTACTTCGTCGCCGTTGCCGACGAGCTGCATTTCTCGCGGGCCGCAGCCCGGCTTCGCCTCGACCAGCCGACGTTGAGCCGGCATGTCCGGCGTCTCGAGCAGGGGCTCGGAGTGAAGCTGTTCGAAAGGACGACGCGTAACGTCGCCTTGACGGAAGCCGGCCGGGTCTTCCTGCAAAAGGCGCGCGACGTACTCGAGGCGGCCGAATCCGCGGTGAGCACCGTGCGCGACGCCGCTGAGGGTCGCACCGGCATGTTGCGGGTCGGAATGATGGTTCAGACTGCCGAGCCGCTTCGCTCAGCCGCGCTCAACCTGTTCGAGGAGCGCTATCCGAATGTGGAGTTGAAGCTGACGAGCTACCCGTTCGTCGATCCGTCGTGCGGCCTCGAAGCGCGTGGAACGGACGTGGCATTCGTCTGGTTGCCGATCGAGCATCCGCAGATCGAGACCGAGCGTCTGTTCGACGAACCGCGGTACTTCATCGTCGCGGACCATCATCGGCTCGCGGGCAAGAGCTCGATCCGCCGCGAGGAGGTCGAGGATGAACCTTTCTTCACCTGGCCCGAAAGCTGGGGCCTGAGCGCGACCACGATGTCGTGGGGGGACTTCTTCCAACTCCAGCCGAAGCTCGATGGCACGCGGCGCGTTTCGCACGTCCACGTTCGAGACGAGAATGAATGGCTCGACTCCCTCGTCCGCGGACGGGCGATCAGCACCACGCCCGAATCGATGAAGACGTACTACCCGTGGCCCGGGATCCGGTACATCCCCGCCGAGGGAATCGATCCCGTCGTCGCAGCCATCGCCTGGCGACGCGACGAAGACAATCCTTTCGTCAGGAACTTCGTTCAGATCGTGCGTGACCTACGTGACGCAGGGGCGGAGCGCCCGCTGCCGATCGCCGTCGGCTGAGGTGCGCCGCTCTCAAGGTTTCGAGGCGCACGTCGGTGTGGCCGCGCCTCTCGGCGTGGATCGCTGTTGCGAGAGCGTACGCGTCCGGTAGTTTCAGTCCGGTTCGCACGCGGACTGCGGCGGCGCGCCGGGCGAGCGTCTCTTCGACGAGGTCGTCGGCACGAACAAGCTCGAGGCCCCCCGGTCCGACAACCTCGATGTGAACCCCGTCACCTGAGAGTCGGGCCGTTCAGCGTCGATTGATCGCGAATCAGGAAGGCTCGACCCGTTGGACGGTCGTGAGGCGGTCGATCTCTCGATCGAACGACGCGATCGTCCCTACCCCACTCGCCTCCGCGCTCGCGACGAGGTATGCCTCTGCGAAGTCGAGGCGCTCGACCTCATAGACCTCGAGGGCGCGGAGGAGCAGAGGTTCGTCAACGACGGCAACCGCAGGAAATCCGATGATCGCCCGCGCAAGTTCCGCGACTCGTTGCCGCTCGACCTCGTAGAAGGACTCGAGGACGTAGACGACCTCTGCGACGATCAGGTCGGTCAGGAGGAGCTCGCTCGCTCTCCTGAGGTAGGCGGTCGCGCGGCGGGCCTGAGCCGGCGGGTCGCCCGTCAAGTGCCGAATCAGGACGTTTGTGTCGAGGAACGCGCTCAGGCGCGAGTCTGTGTCCGGGCCTCGCGCGTGCGACGCCTGATCTCAGGCCAAGGGGTTCCGCGCTTCTGCGCAGGCACTGGAACGGTGCCGGCGAGGTCGAGTAGCTTCGGGGTGCGAGCGAGCAGTGCACGCCGACCTTCGATGCGGAAGACCACTTGGTCGCCCTCCGCGAGGCCGAGTGCGTCGCGCACGGCCTTCGGAATAGTCAGCTGGCCCTTCGACGACAACTGCGCGGACACGTCCATTCCGGCCTCCTTACCTTTCCGGATAAGTAAGGATAGCGGAACCGCCGGACGGTTCGTCTTGATCCAACTCCAGTGGAGGCGGCAGGAATCGAACCCGCGTCCAGCGAGTCGGGTGAGGATTCAGAAGGGGAATCAGACTTAGCCGGCCCTGACGCGGGGCGAAACGCGTCGGATGGAAGTCACGAAGTAGCTCCGATGAGCGACGACCCGCGTTCGCAGCGCGGGCCGTCGGAAGAACCGGCGACTCCGCCTGGCGGTGCAGGCGATGATCCGTCGGGCTGAGCTTACTGCGCCCGACCAGGGCGTGCTCTTCGCGGTTGATCCGTACCGCAAGCAGCGGGAGGATCCTCGGGAGCCACCTGTTGGGCGCCCGAAGTACCGGCACCAGCACTCCGCCGAGGAGCTCGCTCAGTTCGAGCGAACTCTGGCGGTGCTGCAGCAGATTCGGCCTGACCCGGATCGGCGTCTGTGTCCCGGCTGCTTCAAGTCGATCCCTCTGCAGGCGCGAACGTGCGGGCGGCGTTGGTGTGATGCGGTGAGGCCGACGTGGGGTCGGCGTGTTGGCGAGATCGTGCGGGCAGCGTTGGACGCGTATTGCGGGCTCCACGACGGCAACGGGCGGGTGCTGGCGACGGTGCTGACGTGCACCCACGAGCGGGGATGGTGGGACACGGACCAGTGCGGTCACCCCTCCGATGGGTCGCGGTGTTCGGGTCCGGCCGGCTGTCGGGTGCGGCCGGAGATCGAGGAGCGGGAACGGCGGCTCTTCCCGGAACGGTCGCGGGCGGCGAAGAAGATGGCGCGCACCGAGGCGTTCCGGAAGATGCGAAAGGCCGGCTACAAGGTCAGCAAGGAACAGGCGAAGCGGCTCGGCGTCCTAATGTCGGTTATCGAGGACCAACAGCGCGGCGTCCCGCACGAGCACGTCGTCTGCCCGCACACAACGGCCCTTGAGATTGCCTTTACGCGGGCGTTCTTCGATGCTCTCCCCCGCGCCGCTCGCCATCACGGACTCGGCTACGTCGACCGCTACCAGCACGTCGTCGGGCGGCAAGGTCGACACGAGGCGCAGAAGTTTCACGGCTACCTCGGAAAGCTCGCCCGGTATCTCGCGAAGTCATCGTCGGCCGGCGAGTTCTTGCAGAAGCACCACGGCGAACGCGTCTACTACGTCGCACCGTGGCTCAGCAAGCTCTCCGGGGTGACGATGACGATTGCGCGGCTCTGTGGGCAGGTGTGGGCGGCAAGGCGCGGCTACTGCGATTTCCCAAAGATCCCGGAGCGGCTATTGCCCACGGTGGAGCGGCTCGTGGGGCCGTTGGTTGCGGCTCCCTCGGCTCCATGAGGCGGCGTCGGGGGGCACAGGCGCCCATCTGCCGGCAGGCAGAGGGCGCCGGGGCCCCGAGGAGGCTCAGGCGCCGACTCCCGCGGCTCTATGCATCGCCCAGTCGTGGTCCATCATTTGCTCGTGGTCTCTTGGACCCGGATCGCGCTATCGCTCGGGATCGTCGCCGGCCTGGCCGGGGGCGGATCCGGCCCCGCGGTAGCGAGACACGCGGATCCTCCGGTGTTTGTCCCGTGGTACCGCGTCGGGGACATTTCGCTCGGAGAAGCGAGCGCGAAGGTGGAAGCGGAGTATGGGGGCATAGGACACGGCTTCAAAGTGATTCAACGGTGGCCCGGAAGCGTGCAGGGGCAGTACGAGCTCCACGGCAGCGAGGTCCTGGTGACGTTCACCAACCGCGTTGTAAACGACATCGACTTCGTAACGCCGTACTACCGCACGTCCAGCGGCCTCGGCATCGGCAGCACGATCCCGCTCGGTCCGTGTTATCCGGTGGCCGGCGGAGGGTGCGAACATCGATGGCGCGGCTTCGTGTTCTATCCGCGCTGGAAAGACTCCCGCTGCAACTGCTGGGTCAAGGCCGGCGCTCTCGGCGGGCTGGCACCCACCCCGCGGAACTTCCTGCACCCGTGGTTCTTCATCTTCACGAAGAACGGACGAGCGGAAGAGATCTACCTCTCACGGAGCTACACCGATTGAGGTTCTGCCTTTGAGAATCCGTCGCCTTCTCATGCTGCAGGTGCTCGGGCTGGCTATCGGAGCCGCGTGGGTCGGGCTCGCCGTGGCAGAGGTACCGGGCAATGGGCCTCACGTCGCGGTTCGTCCGATTGGAGCGAACGTTCCGACACTGCGCGGCGCGGCGGCCTTAGCGACGCTCGTTGCGCTAGATCCGAAGAGCGGTGAGGCGGAGTTCCGCGTCGGCTGCGGCTGGTACTACAAGCCCAAGCGTCGCGTCCGGCTCGGACTCTGGAAGGTTCCGCTTCGTGGCGCGAGCTTCAACCTTGAGTCGTACCCCAACGGGCCGGCGTCGGGGATCGCGCACTCAGTGTCGATCACGACGTGGGAAAGGCAGGTGCTCTTGCACGGCTGGTCCGGAACGCTCTGGTTCGGTCCCGGTCGCCCGTACATCTCAAACGGACCAACCACAGACATATGCGGCGGCGTGCTCGGCTGACTTGAAAGCCTTTTAGGCAGAGCGTTCACAAACCCCAGGTCCGATGCTTGACCTTGCAGGCCGACAGTTGACGGCGGGCGTTAGGACTCGCTAAGCGTCGGGATCGCGTGGATCCCACCAGTGAGTCGGTAGCTACTTGCCGGAGAGAGGGGCAACTTGGCGCGCGAAGCGGTCTAGCGGATCGTTCGCTACGGGCGGCCCTTCGCCAGCACCCTCGTCGCCGTTGTCGGGAATCCCGCCGTCGAGGTAGTCGAGCACGGGATCAGGCTCCGGGTAATAGAGGCGCCGGAACTCGTCAACGGAATGCACTGTTTGAGCTTTAGTGGCCATTGGTGCTCCTCATAGTCTAGGCGAAATACTTGGCCAGGACGCGTGGGTTTTGATCGAGCGCATAGTAATTCTTCCGCTTGATCCAGATGAATCCGTCGCCCTTCGAGATGACGGCGACGTCTACGGGGCCGCCGACGGTCTCGACACTCATTGAGACCTTCTGTCGGAACGAGGTGAGGTTCACGAGCGTTTCGGCCATCACGGCGAGGTCCTCGATGGGCAGCGCGGACACCACGTTTACAACGGGAGCGACGAACTGATCGGTTCGAAACTGTCCGAGCTCGACTAGCGTCTGCTCGTAAAGCTCGAGCGTAGCGTTGAAGAGGTCGTCCTTCAACTTCTTGCGACGCGCAGCGGAAAGCGTGGAAGGGGCGACGCTGTCGAGCACTTCCTGCGGCAGTTCGACTACCCGATGGTGGAGGATCTCCTCGATCTTGTTGCGATACCTTGGCTGGACGCCTTCCATGAATGCGTACACGTCGTCGCCTTGAGCAAAGGCACGCACCGAGGCTGTGTTGTCGCGTGTGATGCGGGTTGGGTCGCCTTCCAGGAGAACGAGGTAGTTGAGCGCGAATCCTTCAATCCGGAGTTGGTGCAGGGTCGGGAACATGTCGTCTTCCCCGAACCCTGTGACGACGATGCCCGAGTGGCCATCCATCAGCCACTCGCGTTCGAATAGGAGATGACCGATGGTGGTGAGGCGGCGGGATTGCGCGGGCGTCAGGGGCATCTTCTGAAAGACCCGCTGCTTCGCCTGACGCATCTCAGTGCGGTATTCCGCGCTGAACCTCCGTCGGAAGTCCCGAGGTAGCCGCTTAAGGCGCGGTTGGCGGTTGAGGCCGTTCTGCCAGGCGTCGAGAACTTCCGTTATCACCTTTCGCTGCTCAGCCGGCGTCAGTTGTGTCTTCGGGGAGTTGGCGAGGGCCTCCTTTACTGATCCCTCGATGTCGCCGCGTAAGTCGAGGTATTCGAGGACGAGCTTGGCGTAGACATAGATGTGCTGCTCCCGGGGTGGATAGAGGGTCCGCTGGGCTCTCAGATAACGCAGGAAGGTGGTGCGGTAGTCAGCCAGCGTCGAATGTGGTGTCGTTGGGAGTGACTGCGCGAATCCCTTGATGATCGTCTCCCAGGGGAGGCGATGCAGTGACGTCGACCCGTACATCATCAGTGCGACCGAATGGGGGGCGGGCATGGCAAAGATCTTCGTGACCGTGGGCCACGCTTTCCGGCTCCCACGCGCCGTCGTGACAGTGACGGCGGAATCCGCGGCGAGCGCGACCGCCTGGCGATTCATGACGGTGACTTCTGCTGTCATGGACGGAATGTCGGGGGTTCGTCAACGGAAGTCAAGGAGGCGCCTGGGCTGTGCGACCACGCCTTCCTGCCTTTGGGGCGGGGATTACCAGGCTGCCACCGCCGGGCGGAGCTAGCGGATCCATGCGGGCGCGGATCGTTAGTTATGAGGGCCTTGGCTTGGTGGTGAAGAAGAGTCTGGGGCATCGGTTCACGATCGCATATGGCGAGATCCTGACCGTCGAGCGGCTGCCCTCAGTATGGGGTCTCCGGTTGCATACGCGGACGACCGGCGGGGTGCGCATCCCGTGTCGTGGCGAGACGCGGCTCACGATTGAGACGGAGCTCAGACGTAGGGGTGTACGGGTCGTAGATGAGTACGGAGCGATCATCGCACCAACGCTCGCCGAGTTTGAAGAAGAACTAGCGCGAGCGCCCGATTCTGTGGGACAATCGTCCGACGATGCCTGAAGCGAACCGCGAGGCCGGCGATCCAAAGCTGATCGCCTTGTTCGACAAGTATGGAGGTCGGCTCGTTTCCCCCGGCGGGGCTGCTGGCCTTCTCGGTCTTTCGCGCCAGACAATCCATACGCTCTGTAAGCGAGGGGAGCTCCGAGCCTTTCGGAGTGATGAAGAAGAGCGCGGTGGTCCGCACTGGGTCTACATCCCGCTGGACGACATCTACTCCTACGGGGACAAGGTCGGCCGGCCGGTTCGCGGGCGACGTCAGCGCAGCGCTTGACGCTGTCAGACAATCGTACTACGCTTTCTCAGCATGAGAATCGAGAGGGCGATCGACGCGTATCTTGATTGGCGGCGGCTTGAACGGGACGCTACTCCGCGTTCGATCGACTCGTATCGGCGGATTCTTTGGAAGCTCGCGGAGGACTACCCCGAGGCTGAGCTTGGCAGGCTGACGACGGCGGACCTCCGGTCGTTCCTTAAGCGCTGGGAGAGCATGAGCTCGGCGACCCGGGCGAACGTCGTGTCGGTTCTGCATTCGTTCTTCGACTGGGCCAACGTCGAGGACGTGATCGATTCGGATCCGTCCGCGAAGATCCGTCGGCCGAGAAAGCGACGGCCCGACGTGTACCGGCCGAGCCTCGCAGAGCTCGAACTGCTTCGCGCGGCAGCTCTCCCTCACGAACGTCCGGCAATCGTTCTCATGGAGGGCGCCGGTTTGCGAAGCGCCGAGGTTCGCTCGTGTCGGTGGGCTGACTTCGACATGGTGCGCGGGCGGCTGCGCGTGTTTCGGAAAGGCCAGCATTGGTTCTACCTCCCGCTCGCGCCCGACGTCATCGCCGAACTGCGGGAATCCTTCAAACGACTACGGCCCGAGCTTGACGACCACGTGTTCGCGGTCGAGGTCGAGCAGTGGGTCTCGCAGTACGAGCGTGTGCGCCGACTGAAGAATCCGAAAGAGCCAGCGAGCTCGCAGGCGCTCTGGCGCATGGTCGCGCGCGTCTGTCGGCGCGCCGGCGTGCGCGAGCTCCATCCGCATCAGCTCCGCCACGGCTTCGCGAATCGGTTCCTCCGAGAGAGCGGCCGGGACGTCGCGGCGCTGCGCTCGCTTCTCGGTCACTCACGGATCGATACGACGCAGCTCTACACGGATGAGATCGAGCTAGACGAGCTCGCGCGTTCATTGGCGGAGGCGCTTCGTCTGCGAGAGTTGCAAGCGTCGTCCGAGTGGACAACGCTCGATGAGGCAACCCTCAAGTACCCTCGAAACCGAGGAATGGAGGCGGCGGGAATCGAACCCGCGTCCGCAGCCGCACCGGCTGAGCATCTACAAGCGTAGGCGGCACTTGGATCTCGCCCGACGGCCGGAGTGCGCCGTCCTACCGCCGGGCCAGCCATCCTTTCGTGTCGCGCTCCGGGCGATTGGCTCTCCCTCGGCGCCGAGCCCGTTCGTTGGCGCCGTCCCGAGTCACGGGCCCAACTCGGAAGGGCGTCGCCTTCTAGCTCTTACGAACTAGGCAGCGAGTGCGAGATCACGAGGATTCGCATTTGATTGGTGCCGGTGGATTAACGAGGCCAACCGGCGACCTCGGCTTGCAGCTCATCCGGATGGATCGACCACGTCGAAACCAGGTCGCCCCCGTATGTCACGTCTCCCCCATTGTAGCTAGGGTGCCGCGATGCCACTCGAGCGCCCGATCGTCGAGAAGCCGGAGGGGGACATCCCGTTCGAGCTCGGCACCGAAGACGTCGTCGTCGGCGACGGCGACGAAGCGACCTCCGGACGCAAGGTCACGGTGCACTACGTCGGCGTCGCGTTCCGCACCGGCGAGGAGTTCGACGCATCGTGGAACCGCGGCGAGCCGTTCCGCTTCGCGCTCGGCAAGGGCCAGGTGATACCCGGCTGGGATCAGGGCGTCGCGGGCATGCGCGTCGGCGGCCGCCGCATCCTCACGATCCCATCCGCACTCGCCTATGGCGCCCGCGGCGCGGGCAACGGCGTCATCGCGCCGCACGAGCCGCTCGTCTTCGTCGTCGACCTGCTCGCGGTCGACTAGCGCCTCCGCCCGAGCTCGCGCTCGATCTGCCGCTTCGCATCGCGCTCGGCGATGCCGCGCCGCTTGTCGTGCAGCTCCTTCCCGCGCGCGACCGCGAGCTCGACCTTCACCCGGCCGTCCTTGAAGTACATCCGCGTCGGAACGAGCGTCACGCCCTTCTCGCGCACCTGGCCGTACAGGCGGTCGATCTCGCGCCGGTGGAGGAGGAGCTTCCGCGGACGATCGGGATCGTGGTTCGCACGATTCCCTTGCAGGTATTCGGCGATGTGCACGCCGACGAGCCACGCCTCGTTCTCGCTCACCTCGCCGTACGCCCGCTGGAGCGAGGTCTTCCCCTCGCGGAGCGACTTCACCTCGGTGCCCGTCAATACGACGCCCGCCTCGACCCGGTCGCCGAGGTGGTAGTCGTGACGCGCACGCCGGTTGTCCGCGATCAGCTTCTCTCCCTGCTGCCTCCCCATCGAGGGCAAGTGTAGGCTCGGCCCGGTGGAGCTCACGCTCGCGCACCTCCGGGAATCGGGATCGGCAGGGCTGCCGGGCCTGCTCGGCATCGACGTCTACGAGGTGGGCGACAGCATCGCGCGCGCGCGTCTCGAGCTCGGCGGCCGCCACCGGGCGCCGAACGGGTACCTGCACGCGGGGACGGTCGTGTCGCTCGCCGATTCCGCCTGCGGCTACGGCTGCATCCTCAACCTTCCCGACGGCGCGACGGGCTTCACGACGATCGAGCTGAAGACGAACTTCCTCCGCAGCGTCCAGAGCGGGACGATCGAGTGCGAGGCCCAGCTCGTCCACGGGGGCCGTACGACGCAGATCTGGGATGCCACCGTCGCCGACGCGGCCGGCCGGCGGATGGCGCTCTTCCGCTGCACTCAGCTCCTCTTGCGCGAGCGGTAGCCGCGCGCCATGAAACAGCGGTCGCACAGCGTCGCCCACGGCGCGGTGCGCGCCCCGCACGCGCGGCAGCGGCCGATCGTCGGGTCCGCGATCTCGGCGCGCAGCTCCTCCACCACCCGCGCCGAGGCCGCCTCCTCGAGCGCGGCCGCCTTCTCGATCGTCACCCCTGCGACGCCCGGATACTGCAGGGCGAACCAGCGGAGGATGGACGCCTCCCGCGCCGCCTGCTCCGCCTCCTCGAGCCCCGCCGCAGCAAGCCGCGCCGGATCGAGGAGCCAGCCGATCACCGTCTTCTGCGGGTTGTCGCCGGCAAGCGCGCACGCGAGAGCCCCCAGCAGCGCGAGCCCGTCCTCGTCGATCGGCGCCTGCATCAGCTTCCACACGTCGGCGAGCTCGAGCCGCCGGCGGGAGTGGTGCAGCGCCTCGCGAATCGCGTCGAGCCGACCGAGCAGCGGCTGGATCGACTCGACCTGGAGCCAGCCCTCCTCGCTCCAGTGGCGCAGCGCCGCCTGCCGCCACGCGTGCAGCGCCGGCTCGAGCTCGTCGACGCGCGCGACCTCGAGATCGGCGAGCTGCGGGCGCAGCCGTCCGGTTTCGACGACCCGGTAGCCGAGATGGCCCCCCGGGAGCTGCACGTGCGGCGTGAGCGCGTTGCGCACGAGATCCGGTTCGGGATCGGCCCACGGGAGGCCGGTGAGCACGCCCACGTGTCCGCGCTCGTGGAAGCCGAAGCGGCCGGCGCGGCCGGCGATCTGCGCGAGCTCCCACGGCTCGAGGTCGCGCCGCTCCTTCCCGTCGAACTTCTCCGTCTCTGCGAAGAGAAGCGTCTCGCACGGAAGGTTGACGCCGTGGCCGAGCACGTCGGTGGCGACGCACACCTCCGCGGAGCCCGCGAGGAAGCGATCGATCTCCTCCCGGCGCGAGGCGAGAGGCATCGCCCCGTACAGCGCGGCGACGCGGCCCGGGCGCAGCTGATTGAGCTCGCCCGCGATGCCGATCACGGCGCGGCGGCTGAAGGCGACGACGACCGTGCCGGTCCGGAGGCCGGTGATCGCGCGCCGCCCGACCCAGTCGAGCGGCGCCTTCCGCTCGAAGAACTTGATCTCGGCATGCGGAAACGCGTGCCGGACGAGCGGCAGCGCCTCGACGGCGCCGAGGAGGAGGATGTGGCGATACTCGCCGCCGAGCATGAGCCGCGTCCAGGCGGAACCGCGCTCGTCGTCCTCCGCCCACTGCACCTCGTCGAGCACGAGCGTCGCGCCGTGCATCGGGGCCATCTCGGCCGTGCAGCAGATGATCGGCGCGCCCTCGTTCACACGCTCCTCTCCGGTGACGAGGCCGATGCGATCCTCGCCGAGTTCGGCCGAGAGGCGACGATGCGCCTCCTGCGCGAGCATGCGAAGCGGCGCCGCATACACGCCGCGGCCGGTCTCGACGAGGAAGCGCAGCGCGTCGTGTGTCTTGCCCGAATTCGTCGGACCGAGGTGCGCGACGACCGACTCCGGGTCGGTCCTGCGGCGCGGGAGCCGGACGGTCAGCTCTGCGACGGGCTCACGCCGAGCGTATCGTTGGCTGGGCGACGGCCGTTTCTGACGCCGGGAGGCCACGGCGCCACGATAGTCACGAGGCCGGTCGCGCCAGGGCGTGCAGAGCTGCGAGCAGCGCTTCGTCCTGCGGGGTCGCGGGATCGTCCACCGCGTGCAGCTCCGGGATGACGCCGACCCGCGAGATGCTCTCGCCGTCCGGCGTGTAGTAGCTCGCGACGGTGACGACGAGCGCGGCGCCGTTGGCGAGCGGGTCGACGGCCTGGACGACACCCTTCCCGAAGGTGCGCTCGCCGACGACGAGCGCGCGCCCGCGCTCCTCGAGGGCGGCTGCGACGATCTCTGCGGCGCTCGCCGTGTAGCGGTCGACGAGAACGACGAGCGGCAGCTTCGTCACGTGCCCCCGCGTCGCATGGAACTCCTCGTGCACGAAGTGGGCACCGGAGAGCGAGACGACGGGCCCGCCGTCGAGAAAGACCGACGAAACCGCCACCGCCTCGCTCAGCAGCCCGCCGGGGTCCCCGCGCAAATCGAGCACAAGGCCCGCTGCGTGCCCGCGTGTGAGCGCCCTCACCTCGTGCCGAACGAGCTTCGCGACGCCGGTCCGGAAGTTCGTGAGACGGATGACGCCCCAGAGCCGGCCGCCGTAGCGGACGAGGCGCCCCCGCGCCGCCTGCGCGCTCACGAGGCCGCGCCGGACGTCGAGATGGACGACCGCTCCCAGGCGGCGCACGGCGAGCGAGATCCGGCCGCCGGGCGCATTCGCGACCCTGTCGAGCGCCGCCGCGGCGTCGAGCCCGACCACCGAGCGGCCGCCGATGTCGACGATCACGTCCCCCCTGCGCACGCCCGCGCGCGCAGCCGGCCCGTGCTCGACGCCGACGACGACGAGGCCGCGCTCGGTGGGCAGAACCTCGACGCCGATGCCGGAGTAATTCGCAGCCGTCTCGTGCTCGACCAGCCTGTAGCTCAACGGTGTGAGATACGCTGTGTACGGGTCGCGCAGCGCCGAGAGCATCGCGTGAACCGAGCCGAGCCTGAGGACGCCGGCCGGAAGCGAGCGGTAGTAGCGCGCAGCGAGCGCGGCGCGCACTTCGTCGACCGCAGTCGGCTTCGGGGCGCGGTCGTGGCGCGACACCACGTATCCGGCCGCGAGCGCGCTGGCGAGCACGACAACAGCAGCCGGCAGGATCAGCGTGCGCCGCATCGAGTCCGCGGGAGCATAGAACCCCCGAAGGCTCTTTGCCAGGGTCAGACCTGAAGGAAGCGGCGGAGCGTCAGCCCGGAGCCGGCAGCTCCGAGGAGGAGCCCGGCCGCCAGGAGCGCAAGCGAGTTCAGGGCGAACGGGAGAGCGTGGACGTCGCTCGTGGAATGCAGGTGCCCGAGGATCGACGGCAGCGCCACCGACTTCCCGACGACGAGGAGGACGACCGCGAGGAGCGATCCGACGAAGCCCTGGAGCAGCCCCTCGAGCATGAAGGGGCCGCGGACGAACCAGTTGGTCGCCCCGACGAGCTTCATGACCTCGATCTCGCGCCGGCGGGCGAAGATCGAGAGCCGGATCGTGTTCGCGATGAGGAGAGTCGACGCGGTCACGAGCAGGACGATCGCGACGAGAAAGACGATCGAGATCACCTCGGCGACGGTGAGCACGCGCTGCGTGGTCTTGTCCCCCCACTTCACGTCGTTCACGCCGGGCCAGAGAGCCGCCAACGCCGGCCCCCCGTTCACCTGCCGCTGGATGTCGCGCCCGATCTTCGGCGCGTCGTTCGGGTTCTTCGGCTTCACGAGATACGAGTCGGGCAGCGGGTTGGTCGGGACGTTCGCGTACAGCGACGGCAGCTTCTTCGCCTGCGCCTTGAACGCGGCCTCCTTCGAGATGTACGTCACCGTCGCTACCCGCGGGTCCCTGCGCAGTTGTTGGCCGACCTGCGCCTCCTCGGCCTGCGTGGGCTGGTGCTGGCCCGTCGCGAAGTAGACGTGCACGACGAGCTCGCGCTTGACGTGGTTCGAGTACGACAGGACCCAGGTGCCGAGCGCGATGAAGAGGCCGAGCAGGAACATCGAGATGAGCACCGTGATCGTCGCGGCGAAGGTCGTCGAGACGTTCGCCGAGATCGAGGACCACGCTTCGGAGAAGATCAAGCGGACCTTGCTCATTCCGAGGCGTAACCCCCGCGGCGCTCGTCGCGCGCGAGCTTCCCGTCCTCGAGCGCGATGACGCGCTTGCGCATCTTGTCGACCATCTCGCGGTCGTGCGTGACCATCAGGATCGTCGTGCCTGCTCGGTTGATGCGGTAGAGCAGCTGCATGATCCCGACCGACGTATCGGGGTCGAGGTTCCCGGTCGGCTCGTCGCAGACGAGGAGCGGCGGGTGATTGACGACGGCGCGCGCGATGGAGACCCGCTGCTGCTCTCCGCCGGAGAGCTCGTCCGGGAACGAGTTCATCTTGTGCGCGAGACCGACCATGTTCATCACCTCTGGGACCTTGCGCCGGATCGACGCGCGGTTCTCGCCCTGTACCTTCAGTGCATAGGCGACGTTGTCCGCAGCGGTGCGGCTCGGAAGAAGCTTGAAGTCCTGGAAGACGCAGCCGACGTTGCGGCGCAGCAGCGGCACCTTGTTGTGCTTGAGCCGCGTCAGGTCACGGCCGCCGACCATGATGCGGCCGTTCGTCGGCTCGATCTCCTTCAGCAGGAGCTTGATGAGCGTGGATTTGCCCGACCCGGAGGCGCCGACGATGAAGACGAACTCGCCCTTCTCGATGACGAATGTCACACCCTTCAGCGCCGCGACATCGGGCTCGTACACCTTCGTCACGTCCTCGAACGTGATCATCGAGCCGACGCCGATCGGCGCCCGCTCCACCATTCCGACGCCCGCCGGCTGTTCTTCTATCTCGAGCTCCGTCACGTCCTCAACCGGTCGCGTTGACCCCGCACCAGACGGCCGAGTCTAGCGAACTGTTCGGCGGGTCAGTTCCCGTTTCCTGCCGATTGCAGGAGATATGCGCGGATGAAGCCGTCGAGGTCGCCGTCGAGCACCCCCTGGGCGTTCCCGACCTCGAAGCCGGTGCGCGCGTCCTTCACCTGCTGGTAGGGGTGCAGAACGTAGCTGCGGATCGCGTTCCCGCCGAAACCCATGGACACGCCCCCGCGCTCGCGGGCGAGCTCGGCCTCCCGCTCCTCCTCCGCCTTCTCGGCGAGGCGCGACCGGAGGATCTTCATCGCCGTCTCCTTGTTCGCCGACTGGCTCCGCTCGTTCTGGACGGAGACGACGATGTTCGTCGGGAGGTGGGTGATGCGCACGGCGCTGTCGGTCTTGTTCACGTGCTGGCCGCCGGCGCCGGAGGAGCGGAACGTGTCGATGCGGATGTCGTCGTCGTCGATGTCGACGGCGCTCGCGTCCTCCAGCAACGGCGCGACGATGACCTGTGCGAAGCTCGTGTGACGACGGTGCGCGGAGTCGAACGGGCTGAGCCGGACGAGCCGGTGCTTTCCCCGTTCGGCCTTCAGGATCCCGTATGCGTTCTCGGCCTTGACGGTGAACGTCGCGGACTTGATCCCGTACTCCTCCCCGGGGCTCGTCTCGAGGACGTCGGTCTGGAAGCCGCGGCGCTCGGCCCAGCGCAGGTACATGCGCAGGAGGATCTCCGCCCAGTCCTGCGCATCGGTGCCGCCGGCGTCGGCCTGGATCGTGACGACGGCGTCGCCGGCGTCATACTCGCCGGAGAAGAGCGCGTCCTCCTGAAGCTGCGCGAGCTCGAGTCGGGTCTCGTGGAGGACGGGGAGCAGCTCCTCCTCCGGGAACGTGCCGAGGCCCTCCTCGAGGAAGGCGACGTTCGACTGGAGGCGGTCGTAGCGCTCGAGCTTGCGCTGCGCGCGCGTGTGCTCGGCCGACAGCTTCGCGGCACGCTGCTGGTCGCTCCAGAAATCGGGTTTCGCGAGCTCCTCCTCGAGCGCACCGATGCGGGCCGTCAGCGTGGAGACGTCAAAGGTAACCACGGACCCAGTCCAGCTGGGCCCCGATCTCCTTCAACTGCTCTTCGAGCGAAAGCTCCCGTTCGTCCGCCATAGCGGCCCGGATGGTACCGCGGTGTCACGACTCCCCGTAGGTGTCGTATCGGGGACTGTCCCCCGGCGTCTCTCGCACGGACGCGTCCCTATGCGCCGTGGCACTTCTTGAACTTCTTGCCCGAGCCGCACCAGCAGGGGTCGTTGCGGCCGACCTTCGCATGCGGCGCGCTCGTCTGGACGGCGACGGGCGAGAGTCCGAGCGTCGTCGGGGCGACCCCGCCGGCGGCCGCGATCGCCTCCGCCCCGGCAGCGGTCTCGTGCTCGTAGCGCACGCCTCCGTTGCCCGGCTGCTGATGCTGCTGGGCCAGCTCCTGCTGCGCCTGCTCGGGCGCGAGCTCCGCGTGGAAGAGGTGCAGCACGACCTCGCCGCGAATCGCGTGCCCGAGCGCCGTGAACATGCGCTCGCCCTCCGCGGTGTACTCGACGAGCGGATCCTTCTGCGCCATCGCGCGCAGGCTGATGCCCTCGCGCAGGTAGTCCATGTTCTCGAGGTGCTCGCGCCAGCGGACGTCGACGACCTGGAGGATGACGAACCGCTCGAGCTCGCGCATGAGCTCTGAGCCGAACTCCTCCTCCTTCGCCGTGTACTCGTCGCGCGCGTCGGTCTGGAACTCCTCGATCAGCGACTCGCGCGAGATCTCGGACAGATCCTCTCGCAGCTCCGCCGCGGTGATCTCCGTCTGGTAGAGCGCGGACATCGCGTTCGTCAGCCCCTCGAGATCCCATTCCTCGGTGTAGGCCTCCTCCGTGAACGCGTTGACGGTGTCCTCGACCACCTCGTCGATCCACAGCCTCACCTGCTCCGACATGTCGTCGCCCTCGAGCACCTGCCGCCGCTGCTCGTAGATGCGGCCGCGATGCCGGTTGAGGACGTCGTCGTACTTGAGGACGTTCTTGCGCATGACGAAGTTCTGCTCCTCGACCTTCTTCTGCGCGCCCTCGATCTGCCGGCTGAGGATCTTCGCCTCCATCGGCTGGTCCTCCGGGATCTTGAACCGCTCCATGATCCCCTTGATCCGGTCGCCTGCGAACAGCCGGACGAGGTCGTCCTCGCCGGAGAGGTAGAAGCGCGTCTCGCCCGGATCGCCCTGGCGCCCGGAGCGGCCGCGCAGCTGATTGTCGATCCGCCGCGACTCGTGGCGCTCGGTGCCGAGGACGTACAGCCCGCCGAGGTCGAGCACGCCCTCGCCGAGCTTGATGTCGACCCCGCGGCCCGCCATGTTCGTCGCGATCGTCACCGCGCCACGCTGGCCCGCGTCCTTGATGATCTCCGCCTCGCGGGCGTGCTCCTTCGCGTTCAGCACGTTGTGCCGCACTCCCTGGCGGGTCAAGAGCTGCGACAGGTACTCGGAGGTCTCGACCGCGATCGTGCCCACGAGGACCGGCTGCCCCTTCTCGGTGCGCTCCTTGATGTCGCGCGCGACGGCGGCGAACTTCCCCTCCTTCGTCTTGAAGACGAGATCCTGCTCGTCCTTGCGCGCCACCGGGACGTTCGTCGGGATCTCGACCACGTTCAGGTTGTAGATCTCGACGAACTCCTTCTCCTCCGTCTTCGCCGTGCCTGTCATCCCGGCGAGCTTCTCGTACAGGCGGAAGTAGTTCTGGAGGGTGATCGTCGCCATCGTCAGGTGCTCTTCCTGGATGCGCACGCCCTCCTTCGCCTCGACCGCCTGGTGCAGGCCCTCGCTCCAGCGCCGTCCCTCCATGATGCGGCCGGTGAACTCGTCGACGATCTTCACCTCGCCGTCCTGGATGACGTAGTCGACGTCGCGCTGATAGAGCGACTGCGCTTTCAGCGCCTGCTGGAGATGGTTGACGAGCTGGTTGTTCTGCGGCGCATAGAGGTTGTCGATGCGAAGCGCGCGCTCGACCTTCGCCACCCCTTGCTCCGTGACGGCGACGGTCTTGTGCTTCTCGTCGTACTCGAAGTCGGCGCCGATCTGCTCGGCATATCCCTTGGGGTCGCCCGGAGTCGAGCGGTGGCCGGTGAGCTGCGCCGCGACCCGCGCGAAGTCGTAGTAGATCTGGGCCGCCGTCTCCGGCTCGCCGGAGATGATGAGCGGCGTGCGCGCCTCGTCGATGAGGATCGAGTCGACCTCGTCCACGATCGCGTACGGATGACCGCGCTGCACGGCTCCCTCGAGCGAAACCGACATGTTGTCGCGCAGGTAGTCGAAGCCGAACTCGGAGTTCGTCCCGTAGGTCACATCGGTGCGGTAGGCCTCGCGCCGCGGCTCGAACGGCATCATGTTCTCGATCGAGCCGGTGGTCATGCCGAGCGCCTGGTAGACGGGGAGCGTCCACTCGCGGTCGCGCTTGGCGAGGTAGTCGTTCACCGTCACGAGATGCGTCCCTCCGCCGGCGAGCGCATTGAGATACAGCGCCTGCACCGCGACGAAGGTCTTGCCCTCGCCGGTCTTCATCTCGGCGATGTCGCCCTCGTGCAGCACGATGCCGCCCATCAGCTGGACGTCGAAGAGCCGCACGCCCATCGTGCGCTTGAACGACTCGCGAACGGCCGCGAACGCCCCGAACAGGATCTCGTCGAGGCTCTCGCCGTTCTCGACGCGCTGCTTCCACTCGGCGGTCTTGGCGGCGAGGTCCGCATCCGAGAGCTTCTCGAACTCGGGCTCGAGCGTGCCGATGTACGCCGCCTGCTCGGCGAGCCGCTTGAGGCGCCGGCCTTCGCCATACCGCAGGAGCTTCTCGAAGTTGTCGTTCGCCATCCGAGGACAGGGTACCGAGCCTCAGAGCGCCGAGGCCTGCACCTCCCAGAGGTCGCCGTCGAGCCGTTCCGCGCGCACGACATCGCCGAGGCCCTCCAGCTCCGGTACCGAGCCGAACGCCCGCTCGCCGTCGACGACGAGGCCGTCGCGCGTCAGCTCGATCGTGTTTCCCTCGGGCGCGCGGCGGATCGCCATCACCCGGATCCGCCGCGCCTGCACGGCCCATAAGTCGCCGTCCTGCCGCGCGGCGCGGGCGCGGTAGGGCGGCTGGATGTCCTGCTCGATCGCGTCCGCGAGCGGCTGGAGGGAGGAGTCCGGCCCTTCCTCGACGAGAAGCGATCCGTCGGGGAGAGCGACGAAGCGCGCCGCATCGCCCTCGATGCCGGGCGCCTCGACCGTCTCGGTCGCGTCCCACTCGCGCACGCGCTGCATCCCGTGGATGCCCACCTCGCGCCACGGCGCGCGTGGCTCCGGCTCGACGAGACCGCCTTCACGCGCGAGCCGCTCGTGCAGCGGCTCGTTTCTCCGGAACCAGCTCAAAAGCCGGGTGCTTCGCCGTCCGCGTCGAGGGCGTGCTTGTCGATCTTGCGCTTCGTCGCCTTGCGCTTGCGCTCGTCCTTCACCTGGCGCAGGAGCTTCGCGCTCAGCTCGTCGATCGACGCCTTCATGTCGCGGGTCGCCTCGCGTGCCCGCAGTGTGTGTCCCTTCAGGCGGACGGTCGCCTCCGCCACCTGGTTCTCGGCGATGGACGGGTTCTTCTCGACCGCGAGCTCGACCTCGACCGTCGCGAGCCTGCTCACCTGCTTTTCGAGCTTGCTCAGCTTTCGCTCGGCGTACCTCCTGATGGCGTCGCTCACCTCGAGGTTCCTTCCCTTGACGGAAAGCTCCATCTCGCCTCCTCAGGTCGCTCTGTTCAACCTTATCGTGCGCGCAAACGTCACCACGTCAACCCGCGGGGCACCGGCGGCGCGAAGCGCCGAAGCTGCGGCGGAGACCGTCGCTCCACTCGTGTAGACGTCGTCGACCAGCACCACTGAGTCTGACACCGGACGCGCCGCCGCAAACGCGCCCGCGACGTTTCGCCGCCGCTCCGGGAGCGACAGGCCGCGCTGGCGCTCGGAGCGGCCGACGCGGACGAGGACGGGCTCGCAGCGGATGTCCCAGCGCCGGCCGAGGGCGCGCGCGAGCCGCTCCGCCGGGTGGTGTCCCCTCTCGCCGAGGCGCCGCGGGTCGGCCGGGACGAAGGCGACCAGCCGCACGTCGGGCCGCGGCAGGCACTCGGCGACGAGCGCCGCGGCGTCGTCGGCGAGGCGCCGGAGCCCACGCTCCTTCCAACCCAGGACGAGGCGCCGCACCGACGCGTCGTAGGCGACCGCGGCGCGCGCCTGCTCGAAGCCGAGCCGCCGGCCCGAGCACTCGCGACAGCGGCGGACGGGCAGCGCGGCGGGCGCGCCGCACCGCGC
>JAGWRZ010000074.1 GCA_028876365.1 Acidobacteriota bacterium
AACGTGCGGCTTCGCGACGACAAGTCGTTCCCGTACATCGCCGTCACCGTCGAGGACGAGTACCCGCGGGTGATGTTCACGCGCGAGCGCCACCGGGCCGGCGTGTGGTACTTCGGCCCGTACGCGAACGCGAAGAAGGTGCGCGAGACGCTCGACGTGCTCAACCGCGTGTTCCCGTACCGGCCGTGCGAAGGGCCGAAGCCGGGGCGGCACTCGGGCATCCCGTGCCTCGACTTCCACATCGACCGCTGCCTGGCGCCGTGCGTCGGCTACGTCTCCAAGGAGGCGTACCGGGAGATCGTCGACGGCGTCATCGAGTTCCTGTCGGGTGACGTCAAGCCGATTCAGCGGGAGCTCGAGGAGAAGATGCACGCCGCCGCGCGCGAGGAGCGCTTCGAGGACGCCGCGCGCTATCGCAACCGGCTGTACGCCGTGCAGCACCTCGTCGAGCGGCAGGCGGTCGAGCGGCAGTCGGTCGGCACGGTCGACATCATCGGCTTCGCCGCAGAGGACGACCGCGCAGTCGTGCAGATCTTCCCGCTGCGCGGCGGCAAGATGGTCGACAGGCATTCGTTCCACCTCGAGAACGTCGCCGGCCAGGACGTGACGACGATCCTCGAGTCGTTCGGCCTCGAGTACTACGGGAACGCGCCGAGCGTCCCGCCGCAGATCATCGTCCCGCGCGACGCCGGCGACCTGTCGGCGCTCGCGGAGCTCCTGTCCGAGCGGCGCGGGGCGAAGGTGGAGGTGCGGAGCGCCGAGCGCGGAGAGAAGCGACGGCTGCAGCAGCTCGCCGACGAGAACGCGCGCCACGCGCTCGCGAGCGAGCAGGCGCAGTCGGAGCAGCGGCGCGCGCGCCGGGTCGAGTCGCTCGAAGAGTTGCGCGAGGCGCTCAACCTGGAGTCGCTGCCGATCCGCATCGAGTGCTTCGACATCTCGCACGCGATGGGGCAGGACCCGGTCGGGTCGATGGTCGTCTTCCAGGACGGCCTGCCGCGCAAGGGCGACTACCGCAAGTTCGCGATCCGGACGGCGGGCGAGGATCCCGACGACTTCGCGGCGCTGGCGGAAGTCATCTCCCGCCGGTTCGCGCGCGCTCAGGATCCGGCCGGCGAGCCTGCGTGGACGACCTTGCCGAATCTCGTCGTCATCGACGGCGGCAAGGGCCAGCTCTCCGCCGCCCTCGAGGCGATGCGGGAGTACGACCTTCCCCGCGTCGCCGTCATCGCGCTCGCGAAGCGGATCGAGGAGGTGTTCGTCCCCGGCAGCCGGGACGCGATCGTCCTCTCCCGGCACAACCCGGGCCTCCAGCTCCTCCAGCGGATCCGGGACGAGGCGCACCGCTTCGCGCTCGGCTTCCACCGGCAGCGCCGCGAGTCGCGCGGGTTCGCGTCGCTCTTCGACGAGCTCGAGGGCGTGGGACCGGCCCGGCGCCGGGCGCTCCTCCAGCATTTCGGCTCGGTCGACGCGATGGTCGCGGCGACGCAGGAGGAGCTCGAGGGCGTTCCCGGCGTGCCGGCGAAGACCGCGCGCCGGATCTACGCGCAGCTCCACAAGGCAGGGCGCGCCTGATTCTTACCCGGGCTTGACCGATCCCTTACCGCGCGCGTCTAGCCTCTCCGGCATGACCCTCCACCGCATCGAGGACGACCTTCGCGACCACTCCTGGTACGAGAGGCTGTTCGTTCAGACGATCGCCGACGTCGAGGCCTTCGCCGCCCGCTGGGCCGCGTTCGAGGAGGTCGTCGCCGCACTCGGCGACGAGCTCTTTACCGAGTCCGTACACGATTCTTAGGTAGCCCGCCCGATTTCGCGCTTCGATATGGGGCGTGAGAGCGCTGGCCCTCGTCCTCGTGCACGCCGCTGCCGCGAGCAGCAACTGGGCGGGCTACGCCGTGACCGGCCAGACCTTCACCGACGTGAAGGGCACCTGGGTGCAGCCGGCCGTCACGTGTCCGGCCTCGGGGTCGACCTATGCCGCGTTCTGGGTCGGGCTCGGAGGCGCGTCCGGCGGGAACGGCGGGCTCGAGCAGACCGGCACCGAGGCCGACTGCCGCAACGGCGTCGCGTCGTACAGCGCCTGGTACGAGCTGCTCCCGGACGGCTCGATTCAGGTGCCGGTGGTCGTCGCTCCCGGTGACACGATCAGCGCCGAGGTCGCCGCCGACACGACCGCCGGCACGGCGACGATGACCCTGACCGACCTGACGAACGGCCAGACGTTCACGACGCAGCAGACGCCGTCGATCCTCGACGACTCGTCGGCGGAGTGGATCGCCGAGGCGCCGTCGCAGTGTCTCGGGGGCAGCCGCTGCATCCAGCTCGCGCTCTCGAACTTCGGCACCGTCCAGTTCAGCGGTTCGTCGACGACGGCGAACGGCCACGTCGGAACCATCACCGACGCGAGCTGGAGCGCGACCCCGATCGAGCTCGGCGGCGGCGCCGGGTCGGCCGTCCCCGCTGCGCTCTCGCCGGACGGGACCGCATTCGCGGTTGCGTTCACCCAGCCGGCTCCCGTGCAGCCGCTCGCGCCGCGCAGGCACTGGCGCCGCCATCGAGGCGGCCTCGGGCTTCGCGTCTCCTAGTCCCCCTGCATGAAGGGGTAGCGGTAGTCCGTCGGCGGGACGAACGTCTCCTTGATCGTCCGCGGCGAGACCCAGCGGATGAGGTTCCACATCGAGCCCGCCTTGTCGTTCGTGCCCGATGCCCTCGCGCCGCCGAACGGCTGCTGCCCGACGACCGCGCCGGTCGGCTTGTCGTTGACGTAGAAGTTCCCGGCCGCGTAGCGGAGACGCTCCGCCGCGGTCTCGACCGCGGCGCGGTCGCGGGAGAACACGGCGCCGGTGAGGCCGTAGGGCGCACCGGAGTCGATCAGGTCGAGCGTGTCCTCGTAGCGCTTCTCGTCGTAGACGAACGCGGTGACGACCGGGCCGAAGAGCTCCTCCCTCATCGTCCGGAAGCTCGGGTCGGACGTCTCGATCACCGTCGGCTCGACGAACCAGCCGTCGGAGTCGTCGGTGCCGCCGCCGACGATGACCGACGCCGTTCCGCCCGAGGAGCGCGCGTCCTCGATCGCCTTCTTCTGCGTCGCAAAGGAGCTCTTGTCGATGACGGCGCCCATGAAGTTGGAGAAGTCGCCGACGTCGCCCATGCGCAGCGTCCGCACCTCCTCGACGAGCCGCTCGCGCAGGTCGGGCCAGAGGTTCGACGGCGCGAACACGCGCGATGCGGCGGAGCACTTCTGCCCCTGATACTCGAACGACCCGCGCACGATCGCAGCCGCCAGCGCGTCGACGTCGGCAGACGGATGCGCGAGGATGAAGTCCTTGCCGCCGGTCTCGCCGACGATACGCGGATAGTTGCGATAGGTCCCGCCCGCGATGTTGCCGCCGACGCTCTTCCACATCGAGTTGAAGACGCCCGTCGAGCCGGTGAAGTGGATGCCGGCGAGGTGCTCGCTCGCGAGGGCGGGGTCGCCGATCTCGGCGCCGTTTCCGTAGACGAGGTTGATGACGCCCGGCGGCAGGCCGGCCTCCTCGTAGAGCTTCATCAGCCAGTACGCCGAATATGCGGCCGTCGACGCGGGCTTCCAGACGACGGTGTTGCCCATCAGCGCGACCGACGTCGGCAGGTTCGCGCCGATGGCGGTGAAGTTGAACGGTGTCACCGCGAAGACGAAACCCTCGAGCGGACGGTACTCGAGCCGGTTCCACACGCCCGGCGAAGACACCGGCTGCTGCTCGTAGATGCGCGTCATGAACCCGACGTTGAAGCGCCAGAAGTCGATGACCTCGCACGCGGAATCGATCTCCGCCTGGTGCGCGGTCTTCGACTGGCCGAGCATCGTCGCCGCGTTGAGCGTCGAGCGCCACGGGCCGGAGAGGAGCTCCGCCGCACGAAGGAAGATCGCCGCCCGGTCCTCCCACGGCGTGCGTGACCAGTCGTTCCACGCATCCGCGGCGGCGCCGATCGCGCGCTCGACCTCCTTCGCGCCGCCCTTGTGCACGGTCGCGAGAACGTGTGCGCGCTTGTGCGGCTCGACGGCTTCGAACGTGGCGCCCGTGCGGATCTCCTCGCCGCCGATGAGAAGCGGGATGTCGAGCTGCTGCGACTCCATCTCCTGCAGGCGCAGGCGCAGCGCCTCGCGCTCGGGGCTCCCGGGCGCGTAGTTGCGAACCGGCTCGTTGTACGGCTCGGGGGCTCGGAAGATCGCGTGTGTGCTCATGCGGCGATTCTAGGATGAGGTGATGGTGACGCAGCTGGCCTACGAGGTGGAGGGCTGGGGCGTGGGGGAGCTCGTGCTCGAGGACGATCGCGTCGTGTGGCACGAGCTGCCCAAGCCGACCGTGGTCGAGGCGCACGGGAACCACCCCGTCGTCGAGCTGCTCAGGGCGTACTTCGCCGGCGAGGATGTCGCTCTCGACGACGTTCCCGTCGATCTCGAATACGACAGCCTGTTCTTCACCCGCTGTGCGGAGGCGCTGCGCTCGGTGCCGCGCGGCGAGACCGTGACCTACGGAGAGCTCGCCGCGCTCGCCGGCGCGCCCGGGGCGGCGCGGGCGGCGGGCACGTTCTGCGCGCGGAACCGCCTCGGTCTCTTCGTTCCCTGTCACCGCGTCGTCGCGGCGGGGGACCTGGGCTCCTACGGCTCCCTCGGGATCGCGTACAAGCGACGGCTTCTGGAGCACGAGGGTGCTCTCTGAGGATCTCCGCAACGAGCTCGCCGCGATCGCACCGGAGGCGGACTGCGACCGCCTCGCGGAGCTGTCCGGGCTCTTCCACGTCGCCGGCAGCGTCCACCTCCGCGGCCGCGGCGAGATCGCCCTCCATCTCGACCTCGCCGGCTCGGCGATCGCTCGCCGCGCATTCGCGTTGCTCCGTGCGTTCGAGGTCGAGTCCGAAATCCGCACCTATCAGCAGCCTGCGTTCGACCGGGCGACGCGGTACCAGCTCCACGTCGAAGGCGTGCCCCACGCATACGAGACGCTCCACCGTGCCGGCGTGCTCGATGCCGCGCACCGGCCGATCGACCATCCACCCGGCCGTGTGCTCGCACGCCGCTGCTGCCGTCGCGCCTACCTGCGCGGCGCGCTCCTCGGCGCCGGCTCGCTGAGCGGGCCCCGGGATCCGCATCTCGAGATCCGCACCGCCGAGGTCGAGGGCGCGCGGTTCCTCGCCGGCGTCGCCGCACGGGAAGGCGCCGAGCTGCACGTCCTCGAGCGAGCGCGGCACGCGATCGCCTACGCGAAGGGGACGGAGGCGATCGCAGACGCCCTCGCCGCCGCGGGGGCGAGCGACGTCGTGCTCGTGCTGGAGGAGCGCTCCGTCGTCGCGGCGACGAAAGCCGACGCGAACCGCCTCGCCAACGCCGATCACGCCAACCTCGTCCGGACGAGCCGGGCGGCGCACGCTCAGCTCGACGCGGTGCGCCGGCTCGACGTCGATGCGCTTCCGGACGACCTCCGAGAGCTCGCCGTCCTCCGCCTTCGCCACCCGACCGCATCGATCGCCGACCTCGCGCGGCGCTGCCGTCCGCCCGTGACCAAGGCATCCGCATACAGGCGCCTGCGCCGCATACAGGAGCTCGCCGGCTGATCGCGCCGAGCCCCGCCTCTCGCGTGACAGGCGTTGCATCAGTCGTCATACTCGGCAACGGCGGGTCCGCGCTCGTCCGGTGATGGATACAGACCCCGTCCGTCACCACGGTCTCGGGTGTGGTTACAGGGCCGGGAGGGTCGTCCTCGGAGCTTCCCGGCTCCCCCGCCCTTCGCCGCGGGTGTCGGGTTGGGTCGGTGCATCTCGTCGTTCGCGCGATGGGCGGGGGAGCCGGCATGAGACGGCGTCCCGGCGGAGCCGGGCCGCCTCTTGGGCGCCGTCGCGAGCGACGGCGCGGTCCCCCGCCGGTAGCGCCGCGGGTGTCGGTGTTCGCGAGTCGTGCGTTGGCGGATGCTCGACTGCGGCGTTCTACTGAAGGGGCGCTCGACTCCCCTCGTTACACTCGCAGCCGAGACCAAAAGAGAGAGAAAGGGCGGCGAACCCCATGGCGAAGATCAGGGTCGGGATCAACGGATTCGGCAGGATCGGCCGCAACTTCCTGCGCGCTCAGCTCGAGCGCGGCGGAGAGTTCGAGATCGTGGCCGCCAACGACATCGGCGACACGAAGACGATGGCGCACCTCCTCCGGCACGACTCCGTCCTCGGGTCGCTCGCGGTTCCCGTCGAGGCGGGTGAGGGCTTCATCCGCGTCGACGGCAACGAGATCATCTTCACGACCGAGAAGGACCCGGCCCAGCTGCCCTGGGAGGAGCTGGGCGTCGACATCGCAGTCGAGTCGACGGGCATCTTCACGAAGCGCGACGGCGCCGCCAAGCATCTCGAGGCAGGCGCGAAGAAGGTCGTCATCTCCGCGCCGGCGACCGACCCCGACATCACCGTCGTTCTCGGCGTCAACGACCGCGAGTACGACCCGGACAAGCACGACATCGTCTCGAACGCGTCCTGCACGACGAACTGCGTCGCTCCGCTCGCCAAGGTCCTGCACGAGGCATACACGATCGAGCGCGGCTTCATGACGACGATTCATGCCTACACGAACGACCAGCGCACTCTCGACCTGCCGCACCCGGACCTGCGTCGCGCGCGCGCGGCCGCGATCAACCTCATCCCGACGTCGACCGGCGCCGCCCGGGCGATCGGCCTCGTCCTGCCCGATCTCGAGGGGAAGGTCGACGGCATGTCCATGCGCGCGCCCGTCCCCGTGGGGTCGATCGTCGACCTCGTCGTCGAGGTCGGGCGCGAGACGAACGCGGGCGAGGTCAACGAGCTCTTCCGCTCGAAGGCGGACACGGGCGACCTCGAGGGGATCCTCGAGTACTCGGACGAGCCACTCGTCTCCTCCGACATCGTCCACTCGCAGTACTCGTCGATCTTCGACAGCGGGCTGACCATGGTGAACGGGAGCCTCGTCAAGGTGTTCGGCTGGTACGACAACGAGTGGGGCTACAGCTGCCGCCTCGTCGACCTCGTCGCGAAGATCGCGCAGACGCTGCCGGCTGCAGTCGCCGCCTGATGCGCATACCCCGGTCCGTGCGCGAGGCCGAT
>JAGWRZ010000075.1 GCA_028876365.1 Acidobacteriota bacterium
CCAGAGCGAGGCGATCGCGCGGACCCTGTTCGAGATGTCCGCGCTCGCGACGCCGGTGCTGTCGATCGTGATCGGCGAGGGCGGCTCGGGCGGCGCGCTCGCGATCGGCGTGTGCGACCGGCTGCTGATGCTGCAGTACTCGGTGTACTCGGTGATCTCGCCCGAGAGCTGCGCGTCGATCCTGTGGAAGAGCACCGAGAAGCGCGAGACCGCGGCGGACGCGATGGGCGGGACCGCGGAGCGCCTGAAGAAGCTCGGCCTCGTCGACGAGGTGCTGAAGGAGCCGTTCGGCGGCGCGCATCGCGGGCCGCAGGCGATGGCCGAGACCCTGAAGGCGGCGATCGTGCGCCACCTCGCCGAGCTCAAGGCGGTGCCGGTGCCGCAGTTGCTCGACGCCCGCCAGGCGCGCCTGCGTTCCTTCGGCGCGTTCCGCGCGGCCTGACCGCGCCGCGGGAGCCCAGCGATGCAGCCGTCGGCGAGGCTCGCGGCGCCGCTCGAGGCGCGGCTCGAGGCCGAGCTGCCGCGAACCGCGGCGGCGCTGGTCGTCGGCTTGAGCGGCGGGAAGGACTCGGCCTGCCTGCTCGCGCTCGTCGCATCCCTGCGCGATGCGCGCCGCGCGCCGCCGGTGCGCGCGATCCACGTCGATCACGGCTTGCAACCCGCGGCGGCCGAGTTCCGGCGCGTGTGCGCGGCGCTGTGCGCGCGGTCGCGCGTGCCGCTCGAGGTCCTCGCGGTGCCGGTCGCGCTCGGCCGCGGCGTGTCGGTCGAGGCGGCCGCGCGCACCGCACGCTATGCGGCGCTCGCGCGCGCGCTGCGCACCGGCGAGTACCTGCTGACCGCGCACCAGGCCGAGGATCAGGCGGAGACCGTGCTGCTGCAGGCGCTGCGCGGTGCGGGGCCGGCGGGACTCGCGGGGATGCCGCGGTGCCGCGTGCTCGGCGCCGGGCGGCACCTGCGGCCGTTCCTCGCGGTCCCGCGCGACGAGATCGAGCGCTGCGCGGACGCGCTGGCGTTAGAGACGATCGCCGATCCGATGAATCGCGACGAGCGCTACGATCGGGCGTACCTGCGGCAGCAGGTATGGCCGCTCCTCGAGCGGCGCTGGCCGGGCGCGGCTGCGGCGCTCGGGCGCGTCGCACGCCACGCGGCCGACGCGCAGGCGCTGCTCGAGGCCAATGCGGACGCGGACCTCGCGCGCTTGCGCGACGGCGCGGCGCTGTCGATCCCGCGGCTGCGCGCGCTCGGCGCGCCGCGGCGCGCGAATGCGCTGCGGCGCTGGATCGCCGAGCGGGCGATCCCGCCGTGCACCGCGCGCCTCACCGAGGCGTTGCGGCAGTGCCTCGAGGCGCGCGGCGATCACCAGCCGGCGATCGCCTGGGGCGAGCACGCGCTGCGCCGCTATCGCGATCGGCTCTACCTCACCCCGGCGCGGCTGCCGCGGCTCGGCGAGCCGCTCGCGTGGACGCCCGCGGCCGAGCCGACGCTCGAGCTCGGCGAGGGGCTCGGGCGGCTGCGGGTCGTGAGGCGGCCCGGCGGCCTCGCGCTCGACCGGCTGCCGCCGACGCTCACGGTCGCGCGGCGGCGCGGCGGCGAGCGGCTGAAGATCGCGCCGCGCGCGGCGACGCGCACCGTGCAGCATCTGTGCCAGACCGACGGGGTGCTGCCGTGGATGCGCGATGCGCTGCCGTTCGTGTCCGCCGGCGGGCGGCTGATCGCGGTCGGCGATCGCTGGCGCGAGGCGAGCGCGTGCGCGCGGTCCGGCGAGCCCGGCGCGGCGATCGCGTGGGAGGGCGCGCCCGCGCTCGATTGAGCGCGCGCGATTGTCGCGATGCGACCCTTCTGGTAACCTGAATTCCCGTCGACTTCCTTTAGTTCCCAACTCGAAGGATCCGGCTCGAGCGGCCCTGCAGTCGCGATCGGCGGAGCCGGAAGCCTCATGACGGCGGTGACTCAAAAATGACCAGATTCGTGTTCGTCACCGGCGGCGTCGTTTCATCGCTCGGCAAGGGCATCGCGGCGGCCTCGCTCGGCGCGATCCTCGAGGCACGCGGCCTCAAGGTGAGCATGGTGAAGCTCGACCCGTACATCAACGTCGATCCGGGCACGATGAGCCCGTTCCAGCACGGCGAGGTGTTCGTGACCGCGGACGGGACCGAGACCGATCTCGACCTCGGCCACTACGAGCGCTTCGTCCGCACCATCACGGGCCGCAACAGCAACTTCACCACCGGCCGCATCTACGAGCAGGTGATCGCGAAGGAGCGGCGCGGCGACTACCTCGGCGCGACCGTGCAGGTGATCCCGCACATCACCGACGAGATCAAGTACCGGGTGCGGATGGGCGCGGGCGATGCGGACGTGTGCATGGTCGAGATCGGCGGCACGGTCGGCGACATCGAATCGCTCCCGTTCCTCGAGGCGATCCGCCAGTTCCGCCGCGAGGCCGGCCACGAGAACGTCGTCTACGTCCACGTGACCCTCGTTCCGTTCATCGAGGCCGCGGGCGAGCTGAAGACGAAGCCGACCCAGCACTCGGTGAACGAGCTGCGCCGCATCGGCATCCATCCCGACGTCGTCGTCTGCCGCTCGCACGAGGAGTTGTCGCGCGACATCCGCGACAAGATCGCGCTCTTCGCCGACGTCGACCCCGGCGCGGTGATCGCGAGCCCGGACGTGCGCGACGTCTATCTCGTCCCGTCCGTGCTGAAGGAGGAAGGGCTCGATCGCCTCGTCTGCGACAAGCTCGGCATCGACACGCCGGAGGCGAACCTCGGCGAGTGGGGAGAACTCATCCGCCGCATCGACGAGCAGCACGAGGAAGTCGACATCGCACTCGTCGGCAAGTACGTGAAGCTCCAGGACGCGTACTTGTCTGTCCACGAGGCGCTGAAGCACGCCGGCCTCCACAACGGCTGCCGGGTGAACGTGCGCTGGCTCGACGCCGAGAACATGTCGTACGCCGAGGCGGCGGACGTTCTCGACGGCGTGGACGGCGTCCTCGTCCCCGGAGGCTTCGGCTCGCGCGGGTGGGAGGGGAAGATCCTCGCCTGCCGGGTCGCCCGCGAACGCCGCATCCCGTACCTCGGGATCTGCCTGGGGATGCACGTCGCGGTCAGCGAGTTCGCACGGCACGTCGTCGGCCTCGACGGCGCGAACTCGACGGAGATGGATCCGGAGACGCCGCACCCGGTCATCGACCTGCTGCCCGAGCAGAAGGGCGTCGAGGATCTCGGCGGGACGATGCGCCTGGGGGCGCAGGCGGTGGAGGTGGCCGACGGGACGCAGGCGCGCGAGCTGTACGGCGAGCCGGTCATCTTCGAGCGCCACCGACACCGCTACGAGGTGAACAACCACTATCGCGAACAGCTCGTCGAGCGCGGCCTCGTGGTGAGCGGGACGTTCGACGGGGACCGCCTCGTCGAGATCGTCGAGCTCCCCGGCCACCCGTGGTTCGTCGCGAGCCAGTTCCATCCCGAGTTCAAGTCGCGGCCGACGCGGCCCGCCCCGCTCTTCCGCGGGTTCGTCGGCGCCGCGCTCAGCCGCGCGCGCGCGCGCCGGACGCAGCCGATCGCGGCTTAGTGGAAGTCGTCGACCTCTTTCTCGAGCTCGCGGCGATCGCGAGCCCGCCGGGCGAAGAGCGCCCGGTGTCCGACGTCGTCGTGCGCTATCTGCGCGATCTCGGCCTCGACTCCGACGAGGACGACTTCGGCAACGTCTACGCGCGCATCGAGGCGACCGGGGAGGGAACGCCGCTCTTCTTCTGCGCGCACCTCGACACGGTGCCGCCGGACGGGCCGCTGCGGCCGGTGCTCGAGGACGGCGTCATTCGCAACGCCGGCGGGACGATCCTCGGCGCCGACAACAAGTCCGCGGTCGCCGCCATGCTCGAAGGCGCACGGCGCGTCCTCGCCGAGAGCCGCCCGCACGCGGGCATCGAGCTCCTCTTCACGATGCAGGAGGAGGTCGGCCTGCTCGGAGCTGCGGCGTTCGACCACAGGCGCTTCCATGCGCAGCTCGGCTACGTCTACGACCAGGCGGCGCCGATCGGCGAGATCATCCTCGGCGCGCCGTGGGCGCAGGGGCTGGAGGTCACCTTCCACGGCCGCGCGGCGCACTCGGGCATGTATCCGGAGGAGGGACGCTCCGCCATCCAGGCGGCGGCGAAGGCGATCGCCGACCTGCGTCTCGGCCGCGTCGACGACGAGACCACCGCGAACGTCGGCGTGATCTCGGGCGGCACCGCCGGCAACATCGTCCCGGAGTGGTGCAGCTTCCTCGCCGAGGCGCGCTGCCAGGACGAGCGCAAGCTCAACGATCTCGTCCAGGAGATGCTCGATGCGTTCACCTTCGCGGCGACGAACGGCGACTGCGAGATATCGACGACGCTGAAGAAGACCTACCGGGGCTACCGCTTCGCCAAGGGCGACGACGTCGTCCGTCTCGCCGCTGCCGCGCTCGAGCGCTGCGGCCGAACGGTCGGCTATGCGCTCTCGGGCGGCGCCGCCGACGCGAACTCGTTCAACGAGCGGGGCCTGCGCTGCGTCAACCTCGCGAACGGCATGACGGACATCCACACGCCGAACGAGCGCATCGCCGTCGACGATCTCGCGGGGATGGTCGACGTCACGCTCGCGTTGATCGAGGTCGCGCGTGCGGCCTGACGCATCGCGAGTCGCCTGGAGGGGGAAGCTCATCGCGGTCACCGTCGAGCAGTGGGACGGCCGGGAGCGGGAGATCGTCGAGCATCCGGGGGCGGTCGCGATCGTCGCCGTCGACCGCGACGGTCGCATCGCGTTCATCCGCCAGCTGCGCGAAGCGACGCGGCTCCGCCTGCTCGAGCTCCCGGCCGGAACGCGCGAGCCCGGCGAGGGCCCGCTCGAGACGGCGAAGCGGGAGCTGCACGAGGAGTGCGGCTTCACGGGCGGGGAGTGGACCAGGCTCGGCGGCTTCTGGACGACGCCGGGCTTCACGCGCGAGTACATGGACGTCTTCCTCGCCGAAGGCGTCGACGCGGGCGCTGCGGCTCCGGAGCCGGACGAGGAGCTCGAGCTCGTCCTCGTCCACCGCGACGAGATCCGGCTGGCCGACCTCGAAGACACGAAGTCGATTGCGGGCCTCGCCTTGTATTTCGGAAGGTAGAGTGCCGCGCGGCATGCGGATCGGAGTCGCCAGGGAGATCAAGACCGACGAGTACCGTGTCGCGCTGACGCCGGCGGGCGCGCGCGAGCTCGTGCAGAAAGGGCACGAGGTCCTCGTCGAGACCGGCGCGGGGGAAGGCAGCGCGATGCCGGACGACGATTACGTGCGCGCCGGCGCGCACATCGTCTCGGTCGACGAGGTGTGGGGCCGCGCCGAGATGCTGCTGAAGGTGAAGGAGCCGATCGCGTCCGAGTACCCGCGGCTGCGGGAGGGGCTCGTCCTCTTCACGTACCTCCATATCGCCGCGGACGAGCCGCTGACGCACGCGCTCGTCGAGAGCGGCATCCAGGCGGTTGCCTACGAGACCGTCGAGACGCCGGACCGGCGGCTCCCCTTGCTCGCTCCCATGAGCGAGATCGCGGGTCGGCTCGCCCCGCAGGCGGGGGCGTACTTCCTCGAGAAGCCGCTCGGCGGGCGCGGCGTCCTGCTCGGCGGCGTTCCCGGCGTCCAGCCGGGGCGCGTGCTCATTCTCGGAGGCGGCGTCGTCGGCTACAACGCCGCCGTCATCGCGATCGGGCTCGGCGCGCACGTCACGATTCTCGACAAGTCGATCGACCGCATGCGCCATCTGGATGAGATCCTCTCCGGACGCGTGAGCCTCGTCATGTCGTCGACCCTGCAAATCGAGTCGTCGATCGCAGACGCGGACGTCGTGATCGGCGCCGTCCTCATTCCCGGC
>JAGWRZ010000076.1 GCA_028876365.1 Acidobacteriota bacterium
AGATCACCGTCGAGGCCCGTGGCGAGGTCGCCGCGCTCGCCGACACGATCAACCGGATGGTCGACCAGCTCGCGACGTTCGCCGACGAGGTCACGCGCGTCGCCCGCGAGGTCGGCACCGAGGGCCAGCTCGGCGGCCAGGCGAACGTGAAGGGCGTCAGCGGCACGTGGAAGGACCTCACCGACTCGGTGAACACGCTCGCGGACAACCTCACGAGCCAGGTGCGCAACATCGCCGAGGTGACGACCGCGGTCGCCAAGGGCGACCTGTCGAAGAAGGTGACGGTCGACGTCCGCGGCGAGATCCTCGCCCTCAAGAACACGATCAACACGATGGTCGACCAGCTCTCGTCGTTCGCGGCCGAGCTGACGCGCGTCGCGCGCGAGGTCGGCACCGAGGGCATGCTGGGCGGCCAGGCGAATGTCGAAGGCGTCAGCGGCGTGTGGAAGGACCTGACGGACAACTTCAACCAGCTGGCCGCATCGCTGACGACGCAGGTGCGTGCGATCGCGGACGTCTCCACCGCCGTCACCGAGGGCGACCTCACGCGCCAGGTCACGGTCGAGGCGAAGGGCGAGGTCGACGCGCTCAAGCAGAACGTCAACCAGATGATCGCGAACCTGCGCGAGACGACGGCGCGCAACGCCGACCAGGACTGGCGCAACTCGAACCTCGCGCGCTTCAGCGGCATGATGCAGGGCCAGCGCGACCTGCAGGCCGTCTCGCGCCTGATCATGTCCGAGCTGACGCCGCTCGTCGGCGCCGGCTACGGCGCGTTCTTCCTGATGGAGGACGGGGACATACCGCACCTGCGGCTCATCGCGAGCTACGGGCTGAAGCAGCGCAAGACGGCGTCGAACCGCTTCGCCCTCGGCGAGTCGCTCATCGGCCAAGCGGCGCTCGAGAAGCAGTCGATCGTGCTCCTCGACCCGCCGGACGACTTCGTGAAGATCGCCTCCGGGCTCGGAGAGGCGGCGCCGCGCGCCGTCATCGTCATGCCGGTCCTGTTCGAGGATCAGGTCATGGCGGTGATCGAGCTCGCGTCCTTCGAGCCGTTCACCGAGGTGCAGCGCACGTTCCTCGACCAGCTCGGCGAGACAATCGGCATCGTCCTGAACACGATCCAGGCGACGATGCGGACGGAGGAGCTGCTCCGCCAGTCGCAGGCGCTGACGATCGAGCTGCAGGAGCGCTCGGAGGAGCTCCAGTCGCAGCAGGAGGAGCTCAAGCGCGCGAACACCGAGCTCGAGCAGCAGGCGCAGACGCTGAAGGCCTCCGAGGAGCTGCTGCAGTCGCAGCAGGAGGAGCTGCAGCAGACGAACGAGGAGCTCGAGGACAAGGCCCAGCTGCTGTCCGAGCAGAACCGCCGGATCGAGATCAAGAACCGCGAGATCGAGCTCGCGCGCATGGCGCTCCAGGAGCGCGCGGAGCAGCTCGCTCTCTCCTCCCGCTACAAGAGCGAGTTCCTCGCCAACATGAGCCACGAGCTGCGCACGCCGCTCAACTCATTGCTCATCCTCGCACGCCTGCTCGCGGACAACGCGGACGCGAACCTGACGCCGAAGCAGCTCGAGTTCGTGCAGACGATCCACCATGCGGGCTCCGACCTGCTGGGGCTCATCAACGACATCCTCGATCTCTCGAAGGTGGAGGCCGGGAAGATGGAGGTGCACGTCTCGGACGTCCCGCTCGGCGACGTGCGCGACTACGTCGAGCGCACGTTCGGGCCGCTCGCCGAGGAGAAGGGCCTCGGGCTCGACATCGAGATCGGCGCCGGCGTCGGGCCGGCGATCGCCTCCGACGAGGTCCGGCTCCAGCAGATCCTCAAGAACCTCCTCTCGAACGCGATCAAGTTCACCGAGAGCGGCGGCGTCGTCATGCGCATCGACGCGGCCCCCGAGGACGCCCAATTCGCGTCCCCCGCCCTCGCCACGGCCGAGACGGTGATCGCCTTCTCGGTGACGGACACCGGCATCGGCATCCCGGACGACAAGCTCAACGTCATCTTCGAGGCCTTCCAGCAGGCGGACGGGACGACGTCGCGCCGCTACGGCGGCACCGGGCTCGGGTTGAACATCAGCCGCGAGATCGCGAGCCTGCTCGGCGGCGAGATCCGTGTCCGCTCGCAGGTCGGCCGCGGCAGCACGTTCACGCTCTACCTCCCGGCCGAGTACACGGCTCCCGCCCACCTGTCGACGCTCGAGGACAATCTGGAGCGCCTCGTCGGCGAGGGCCGCCGGCTGCTCAGCACGGAGACGGGCCCGACGCTCGACCCGGCGCTCCTCCTCTCCGGCGACGTCGAGGACGACCGCGAGCACATCGAGGAGGGCGACCGTGTCGTGCTCGTCGTCGAGGAGGACGCCGACGTTGCGCGCACGATGCTCGACGCCGCGCGCGAACGCGGCTTCAAGGCGGTCGTGGCGCGGCGCGGGGACGCGGGCCTCGCCCTCGCGCACGAGCTCCGGCCGTCGGCGATCGTGCTCGACACGAGCCTTCCGGCGATGGACGGCTGGGAGGTGCTCGACGAGCTGAAGCACAGCCCGACGACGCGGCACATTCCGGTCCACATCGTCTCCGCGAACGACGGCAGGACGACTGCGCTCCGCGCCGGCGCGCTGACGGTGCTGGAGAAGCCGCTCGTGGAGGACCGCCTGGCGGAGACATTCGAGCGGATGGCGCGCTTCATCGATCGCCAGGTCAAGAGCCTGCTCGTCGTCGAGGACGACGAGGCGCAGCGGAACGCGATCGTCGATCTCGTCGCCGACGACGACGTGGTCATCACGACCGCGTCGACCTGCGAGGAGGCGCGCATGCTGCTCGCCGACCGGGACTTCGACTGCATGGTGCTCGACCTCCGGCTTCCGGACGGCAGCGGATTCGAGCTGCTCGAGCAGATCGACAACGACGACCGTCTTGCGACACTGCCCGTCATCGTCTATACCGGCGCCGACCTCACGGAGTCGGAGGACGCGGAGCTCCGCCGATACGCGGAGGCGATCGTCGTCAAGGATGCGCGCTCGCCGGAGCGGCTGCTCGACGAGACGGCGCTCTTCCTCCACCGGGTCGAGACGCAGCTGCCGCAGCCGAAGCGACCGCTGCTCGAGCAGGGGCACTCCGCCGAGAGCGTTTTCCGCGGGAAGAAGGTGCTCATCGTCGACGACGACGTCCGCAACGTGTTCGCGCTCACCTCCGCGCTCGAGGCGAACGGCATGGATGTCGTCTTCGCCGAGAACGGCCGCGCGGGCATCGACACGTTGCGCGAGAACCCGGACGTCGATCTCGTCCTGATGGACATCATGATGCCGGAGCTCGACGGCTACGAGGCGATGCGCGAGATCCGGGACATCGACGAGTTCGCCGAGCTGCCGATCATCTCGCTCACCGCCAAGGCGATGAAGGGCGATCGCGACCGCTCGATCGAGGCCGGCGCGTCCGACTACATCACGAAGCCCGTCGACACGGATCAGCTCCTGTCGCTGATGCGCGTGTGGCTGTACAGGTAGAGACGTCCGAGTCGATCGAGCTGGCGCTGCTGCTCGAGGCGATTCACCGCCGGTACGGCTTCGATTTCCGCGACTACAGCGCCGACCCGCTGCGACGGCGTCTTCACCGCCGGGCGCGGGCCGAGCACGTCGAGTCGCTCTCGGAGCTCCAGGGGCTGCTCCTGCGCGACCCCGGCTGCATGGAGCGGCTGCTCGGCGACCTCTCCGTGAACGTCACGGCGATGTTCCGCGACCCGTCGTTCTTCGCCGCGCTCCGGCGCACCGTCGTCCCGATCCTCCGGATGCGGCGCTTCGCCCGGATCTGGTGCGCGGGCTGCTCGACGGGCGAAGAGGTCTACTCGCTCGCGATCGTCCTTCGCGAGGAGGGGCTGTACGACCGGGTCCGGATCTACGCCACCGATCTGAACGAGTACGCGCTCGAGGCGGCGGCGGCGGGGGTCGTGCCGCTCGGGCGGATGCAGGAGTACACCGACAACTACATCCGGAGCGGTGGAAGGCGGGAGTTCTCGGCGTACTACGTGGCCGCCTACGACGCGGCGAGGTTCAACCGCGACCTCATCGGGAACGTCGTCTTCGCCCAGCACAACCTCGCCAGCGACCGAGCCTTCGCCGAGTTCGACCTCATCTTCTGCCGCAACGTGCTCATCTACTTCGAAACCGGGCTGCAGAACCGGGTGACGGAGCTCTTCTGCGACAGCCTGCGCCCGTTCGGGGTGCTCGGCCTCGGCTCGAGGGAGACGATCGCGCACTCGCCGGTCGCCGGCCGCTTCGCCCCGCTCGCCCCGCGCGACCGGATCTACCGGAAAGCAGCGTGAGCGACCGGGCCGCCATCCTGCTCGTCGACGATCGCGAGGAGAACCTCGTCGCGCTCGAGGCGGTCCTCGAGCCGCTCGGCCATCTCCTCGTTCGCGCCGGCTCGGGCGTCGACGCGCTGCGCGCGCTTCTCCTCCACGACTTCGCCTGCATCCTCCTCGACGTCGACATGCCGGGGATCGACGGCTTCGAGACGGCTCAGCTGATCAAGCAGCGCGGCCGCTCGCAGAACGTCCCGATCGTCTTCGTCACCGCTCTGCCCCATGACGACCGGCAGGTCTTTCACGCCTACTCGGTGGGCGCCGTCGACTACATCTTCAAGCCCATCGACCCGGACATCCTCCGGTCGAAGGTCGAGGTCTTCGTCGACCTGTGGGACAAGAACCGGCGCCTGCACGAGCAGGAGCTGCTCGCGCTCGAGCGCGCGAGCGAGACCCGCTACGGCCAGCTTGCCGACGCGATGCCGCAGATCGTGTGGCGCGCCGACGTCGACGGCAACGCGACGTACTTCAACGAGCGCTGGGTCGAGTTCACCGGAATGTCGCCTGCGGAGGCGACCTCGGCGCCGTGGAGCGCGGTCGTGCACGTCGACGACCGGGAGGAGCTGGCGGCGAAGCTCGCCTCCGGCGACCAGTTCGAGCAGGAGCTCCGGTTCCTCGCCGCCGACGGCAGCTACCGGTGGCATCTCGTCCGGACGGCCGCGATCCGCGACGAGGCGGGCCGCGTCGAGTCATGGGTCGGGACGGCGACCGACATCGACGATCGCAAGCGCGCCGAGGAGCAGTGGGCGTTCCTGCTCGACGCGAGCGATGCGCTCGCCGCCTCCCTCGACTACCGCGAGACCCTCTCGAAGGTGGCGAGGCTCGCCGTCGACCGCGTCAGCGACTGGTGCACCGTCCACGTCGTCGAGCCGGACGGGTCGATCGCCGAGGTGACCGTCGAGCACCGAGACCCCGCACAGGTCGCGTTCGCGCGCGAGCTCCAGGAGCGCTACCCGCCCGACCCGGACGCGCCGACGGGCACGGCGGCCGTGATCCGCACCGGCGAGGCCGAGCTCATTCCCGAGATCACGGATGCGATGATCGACACGCTCGTCTCCGACAGCCTCCAGCGCGACCTTCTCCGCCAGCTGGAGCTGCGCTCGTACATGTGCGTCCCGCTCGCAGGCCGCGACCACACGCTCGGCGCGATCTCGTTCATCTCGAGCGAGCCCGGCCGCGCGTACGGCGTCTCCGACCTGCGGCTCGCCGAGGAGCTCGCGCGGCGGGCCGCCGCGGCGATCGAGAACGCGCGCCTCTATCGCGAAGCCGAGCGGCGCGCCGAAGCGGCGCGGGCTCTCGCGACGATCGGCGACGGCGTCATCCTCGTCGACCGGACGGGCCGCGTGCGCCTGTGGAACGCGGCGGCCGCGCGCATCACCGGCCTGAGCGAAGAGGCCATGCTCGGTAAGCACCTGACGGCGGAGCTCCCCGGCTGGGCCCGGGTCGGAAAGCGCGTGCCGGTCGCGGGGACGGGCGAGGCCCCCGTGGTCGAGAGCGTCCCGATCGACGTCGGCGGGCGCGAGCTCTGGCTCTCGCTGTCGGCGGTGGGATCCGAGGACGGCATCGTCTACGCGTTCCGCGACCTCACCGAGGAACGCCGCCTCGAGACGATGCGGCAGGATCTCGTGGCGACGGTCTCGCACGAGTTGCGCACGCCGCTCGCCGCCATCTACGGCTCGGCCCTGACGCTCCGCCGCGAGGACGTGGACCTCGAGGAGGAGATGCGCAACACGCTGCTGCGCGTCATCGCCGAGGAAGCCGCCCGGCTCGGCGAGATCGTCAACGACCTGCTGCTCGCGGGCCAGCTCGACGCCGGCAGCCTCAACGTCCAGATCGAGGCGTGCGACGCGCTTCACATCGTCCGCGCCGAGATCGAGTCGGCCCGGGCCCACGCCCCGGAGACGGTCGAGCTCGCGCTCGACGCGCCGGACGAGCTGCCCGCCGTCTCCGCCGACCCGAGCCAGCTGCGGCAGGTGGTCGCGAACCTGATCGACAACGCGATCAAGTACTCGCCCGCCGGCGGCCCGGTGACCGTCTCGCTCGGCACCGGCAACGGCAACGTCCGGCTCGCCGTCTCCGACCAGGGCATTGGCATCCCGCCGTCCGAGCGGCGCCGGATCTTCGAGAAGTTCTACCGGCTCGACCCGGAGATGACCGGCGGCATCGGCGGAACCGGCCTGGGGCTCTACATCTGCCGCGAGCTCGTCCGCCGCGTCGACGGGCGAATCTGGGTGGAGACGAATGCCGGCCGCGGCTCGACGTTCGTCGTCGAGATCCCGAGGGTGCCGGCCCCCGTGCCGGCGGGAAGCCTCGCCTAGACACCAGCCGTACCGCATCCTCGTCGCCGAGGACGACGAGGCGTTCCTCGACACGCTCGAGACCGTGCTCGAGGCGCACGGCGCGTTCGAGCTCGTCGGGCGCGCGCGCAACGGCCGCGAGGCGGTCGCGCTCGCCGAGGACCTCCTGCCCGATCTCGTCGTCATGGACGTCGAGATGCCGGTCATGGACGGCGTCGAGGCGACGCGTCTCCTGCGGGCGCGGCTCCCCGACCTCCCCGTCCTCGCGATCAGCGGCCACGAGTACGAGGAACGCGCCCTCGAGATCCGCAACGCGGGCGCGGCCGACTACGTCCGCAAGGCGCGACTCGCCGACGAGCTGCCGGCGGTCGCGGCGGCGCTCGCGTCCGGCCGGCGCCCGAGGGCGTAGCGCAGGAAGAGATGCGAGCCGCTCCGCCGAACGCCGGCGAGCGTGCCGGCGACCCTCCGCTCCGGCAGCAGCGCGACGCCTTCGACGAGCGTGAGGCCGCTGCCGGCGAGGAGAGGCGAGACGGTGACGAAGAGCTCGTCGACGAGGGTCTCGGCGAGGAGGGCCCCGAACACCGTCGGGCCGCCCTCGCACAGGATGCGGCGGCACCCGCGCGCACGCAGCTCTGCGACGGCGGCGACGGCGTCGTCGCGCACGAGCAGGCGGTCGCCGAGCGCCTCCGACTCGATCTCGCGGCTGCGCGTCAGGACGACGACGTCGGGATCGCGCTCGAGGCCGAGCGAGCGGCGGAGCGCGACGAGGTCGCCGGCGAGGCGCGCGTACGCGGCCTCCGCCGTCCAGCGGTTCCTCGGCGATGCGAGCAGCGTGTGCGACCCGACGACGATCGCGTCCGCGCATGCGCGCAGCAGCGCCATGACGAAGAGATCGGCCTCGCTCTCGTCCGAGACGATGCGGTTCGAGCGCGGGACACCCGGCAGAGCGACGACGCCGTCGATCGTCTCGACGAAGTTGACGTACAGGCAGTCGTCGGCGAGGCCGAACGTGCCGGTGTACATCCGCGCGAGCGCGGCCGGCAGCGCGAACGAGGGCAGGCCGTCCGGCTCGTAGAGCAGCTCGAGCACTACGTGACGTGAAGGAGGAACTCGTGGCGGAGGTCGGCGTCGTCGGCGAACGCGCCGCGCCAGAACGTCGTCACCGTCCGCGAGCCGTCCTCCTCGACCCCGCGCATCTGGGTGCACAGGTGCGCGGCTCCGAGATGAACCGCGACGCCGCGTGGCCGGATGAGCTCGACGAGCGTGTCGGCGATCTGCTCGCCCATGCGCTCCTGCACCGTGAACCGCCGCGCATACAGCCGGACGATCCGCGTCAGCTTCGAGATGCCGATGATCTCGCTCCCCGCCACGTAGGCGATGTGCGCAGACCCGTGAAACGGGAGCGCATGGTGCTCGCAGAGCGCATGAAACCCGATCGGCCCCTCGACGATGAGCCCCGAGGCCTCGCCCTCGTGCTCGGCCGGGAACGAGGTCAGGAGCTTCGGGTCGCCGTCGTAGCCCGAGGTGGCGTCGTACAGCGCACGCAGGAAGCGCGTGGGCGTGTCGCGCGTGCCGGGCGTGTCGAGATCCATTCCGAAGGCGGCGAGGATCTCGCCCGCGTGGCGTTCGAGGCGCTCCCAGTCGGCGTCCGTGAGACGGCGCGGCGACGGATCGGGGACGGGCAACGGCAAGACGCTCAAGGCTTCCTCCTGTCGATGGTCACGAGTGCCGCGAGCACGACGATGCACGCGACGAGGACGCCGACGTAGGCCTGCGGGGCTCCGGCGACGAGGCAGATGCCGAGCACGAGCAGCTGCGGCGAGAGCCCGAAGTTCGATGCGACGAGAACGGTGGCGCGGCTCGGACGGCGCACGACCCTCTCCGCGAGCCGGTCCTGCCAGCCGTAGACGACCGCGTAGACACGGCCGAGCGCCGAGTCGTCCCACGCCGCCGCCGCGCCGCGGTGGATGCGCTCGAGGTTGAAGTTGAGCGAGAGCACGACGGTCAGCGAGACGAAGCCCGCGAGCGCGAGCCATGGGCCGATCGAGACGCCGAGGCCGGCGAAGACGGCGGCGTCGACGACGAGATCCGACTCCGAGTCGAGATACCGGCCGAAGTCGGTGACGCGGCCCGTTGCGCGCGCGAGCTGCCCGTCCGCGTTGTCGAGGAGCGTTTTCACCTGCAGCAGCACGGCGCCGACGACGAACGCGTGCCCGGCGACGGCCGCAGCCGCCGCGAAGCCGGTCGCTGCGCCGGCGACCACGACCGCCGGAGGCGGAACGCGCAGGGGCGCGAGGGCGCGGACGAGGAGGTGGGCGGGCGGCCGGAACAGGAGCTCGCAGACGAGGTCGAATCCCGCTCGCTCCTTTCGGTCCGGCATAGTCAGGCGCATGAGCGTGCCGGAGGGTTGGCGGGAGGAGGACGACGCGCTCGTGCGCGAGTTCGAGCTCGAGAGCTTCCCCGCGGCCGTCGCATTCGTCGATTGCCTGGCGGAGCTCGCGGAGCGCGCGAACCACCATCCCGACATCGACATCCGGTATCGCAAGGTGCTCGTCCGCTGGACGACCCATTCCGCCGGCGGGATCACCGACCTGGACCGCGAGATGGCGGAGCGGACGTCAGCCTGCGAGCCCACGTAGCGTCCCCTCGTCGATCGCCTCACCCGCGCGGATGAGCTCGCGCGCCGCGTCGAGCCTGTCCCACACGTTCCAGAGCAGGAAGCCGCGCGGCCGCTTCGCGTCGTCGACGTACGCGACGATGCCCTTCGTGTTCGGCTCGAGCCAGAGGTCGACATGGTCCTGGCGGGAGTCGAGGTCGCCGACCGCCTCGTAGCCGAGGTCGAAGAGGTCGGAGTAGAAGAACGGGAGATGCGTGTACGCGACGCCTGCGCCCGCGGCGTTGCCGCCGACGACGCGGCCGTGCGTGTTCGCGTGATCCTCGTGCTCGACGCGCGCCGTCTTGCCGAGAGCGGCGTAGGGGAAGCGTGCGACGTCGCCGGCTGCGAAGACGTCGTCGCGCCCGTCGACGCGCCCGAGCTCGTCGACGACGATCCCGTCCTCGACGGTGAGGCCGGCCGCCTCGGCGAGATCCGTGCGCGGGACGATGCCGAGGCCGGCGACGACGGCGTCGTATCCCTCCGCCGACTCGAACAGCGTGTCCGCGTGCACGACGACGCCGCGCGCGCGGTAGGTGTCGGCGACGAACCGGGCGAGGTCCGGCGGGAACGTGCGCCACCCGATGCCGGGCTCCGGGAAGACCATCGTCACGTCTCGGCCCTGCGAGCGCAGCGCCGCCGCGATCTCCGAGCCGATGAAGCCGCCGCCGACGACGAGGAAGCGCTTGCCCTCGTCGCTCTCCCCGCGCACGCGGCGATAGTCGGCGAGCGTGCGGAAGTACGTGAAGCGGTCGTCGTCGCCGGGAAGGCGGCGGGGCGTGCCTCCGGTCGCGAGCACGAGGCGCTCGTAGCGATACTCCTCGCCCGCGTCGTCGAGGGCGGTGTGCGCCCCGAGGTCGAGCGACACGATGCGGCGGCCGAGGACGAGCTCGGCGCCGTGCCGTGCGACGTCGCGCCAGATCGACGACTCGGCCGCTCCGCTCCACAGGCCCTTCGTCAGCGGCGGACGCTTGTACGGCGGGAACTCCTCCTCGCCGACGAGGCCGATGGAGCCGTCGGAGTCGTAGTCGCGGATGCCGTTGCAGACGGCGTCGC
Organism: Acidobacteriota bacterium; assembly: GCA_028876365.1. Classification (GTDB taxonomy): domain Bacteria; phylum Actinomycetota; class Thermoleophilia; order Gaiellales; family Gaiellaceae; genus Palsa-739. The sequence continues at coordinate 10,364 of JAGWRZ010000076.1, forward strand.
CGGTCATGCCGGCGCCGATCACGAGATAGCGGAACGAGCGCATCGTCACCTCCTGGATTGGATCAGGACCGCGATGCGGCACGACGCAGACGGGTCGAGGCAGCCCTCGGCGGTGCAGCGCGCACGGCCGCCGGCGAGCCCGCTCCACATGCCCTCGTCGAGCGCGGCGAGACCCGGCCTCGCGGCGACGAGCGGGCGGAGCGGGCACGTCGGCGTGAGCAGCGCGCCGCCCTCCTCGGCGACCTGGAAGCCGAGACGCCGCAGCCCGGCCGCGACCTCCTCGAGGCTTCGGCCGCGCGGGAGCCCCGCAGCCTTCGCGAGCCTGCGCCCGAACTCCGCGCCGACCTCGTGCAGGTCGCCGCGCCCTTCCGCGAGAAGGCCGACGAGGTCGGCGATGCGGTGGTCGGGAAACTCGACCGCCGAGAGCTCGGGTGCCGCGCCGTAGGTCTTCGCGGGCCGCCCCACGCCCTCGCGCGCGGTGCCCGTCTCGACGAGCCCGGCCGCCGCCAGCCGCTCGAGGCGGCTGCGGGCGACGTTCCGGTGGATGCCCTCGCGCGCGGCGAGGTCGTCCGCCGTGATGCAGCGCTCATGCCCGCGCACGAACGCGAGCGCCGAGCGAAGCGCCGGGTCGCCGACGGCGGACAGACGGTCCACGATTTAGACTTTCTATCAGTTTTTATTCGGTGCGCGCGGCCGTGGCGACGACCCTAGGACGCCGGGGCCTCGTCCGCCGCCGCGACCGACCGGCGTGCGACCCCCGTCGCCTCGGCTGCCGCCGCGACGGCTTCCGCGACCGCAGGCACGACGGCGCGGTTGAACACGCTCGGGACGATGTAGTCGGCCGCCAGCTCGCCTGCGGCGATCGACTCCGCGATCGCGCGCGCCGCCGCGACCTCCATCTCGCCGTTGATCGTGCGCGCGCGAACCTCGAGCGCGCCCCGGAAGACGCCCGGGAACGCGAGCACGTTGTTGATCTGGTTGGGATAGTCGGAGCGTCCCGTCGCGATCACCTCCGCCAGGCCCTCGATCGCCTCGGGGTCGATCTCCGGCTCCGGATTCGCCATCGCGAACACGATCGCGCGGTCGGCCATGCGGCGCACGCCGTCGACGGAGATCGCCCCCGGGACCGAGAGCCCGATGAAGACGTCGGCCCCCGCGAGCAGGTCGTCGGCGGACCCTCTGAGGTTCTCCGGGTTCGTCGACTCCGCGTACGCGCGCTTGGCGTCGTCGAGACCGGCCCGCCCGCGATAGAGCGCGCCGCCTTCGTCGCAGCCGACGATCCACGTCGCGCCGGCGCGCTGCAGGGTCTGCGTGACGGCGGCCCCCGCGGCGCCGCAGCCGGTGGTGACGATGCGCACCTCCTCGATGCGCTTGCCCACGACGCGAAGGGCGTTCAGCAAGGACGCGAGGACGACGATCGCCGTCCCGTGCTGGTCGTCGTGGAACACCGGGATGTCGAGCGTCTCGCGCAGGCGGCGCTCGATCTCGAAGCATCGTGGTGCCGAGATGTCCTCGAGGTTGATCCCTCCGAAGGCGGGAGCGATCGCCTGCACCGTGCGCACGATCTCGTCCGTGTCGGTCGTGTCGAGACACACGGGAAAGGCGTCGACTCCCCCGAACTCCTTGAAGAGCACCGCCTTGCCCTCCATCACCGGCAGGGCTGCCTCGGGGCCGATGTCGCCGAGCCCGAGCACGGCGGTCCCGTCGCTGACGACGGCGACGGTGTGCCGCTTGATCGTGAGGTTCCACGCCTTCTCCGGATCGTCCGCGATCGCCTTCGACACGCGTGCGACCCCCGGCGTGTACGCCATGGACAAGTCCTCTCGGGTCTTGATCGGCGTGCGCGGGACGATCTCGAGCTTCCCGCCGAGATGCGCCAGGAAGGTGCGGTCCGAGACGTGGACCACCTCCACGCCCTCCACGCCGCGGACCGCGTCGACGATCGCCCCGAGATGGGCGTCGTCGTCGGCGAGCACCGCCACGTCGCGGATCTTCGTCCGGCGCTCGACGCGGACGAGGTCGATCGCGCCGAGCAGGCCGCCGGCCTCCCCGACGGCGGACGCGAGGCGTGCGAACGCGCCCGGCCGATTGTCGATGCGAACGCGGATGGTCGCGCTGAAGGAGGCCGACGGGTGCATGACGCCACCGTATCCTCGCCTCAGCGACGCTCGCCCGTCTCCGTCCGCCATTCGATGCTGGACTCGACGGCGACGACCCCGGGCACGCGCGCCGCGAAGGCGGGGACGAGCTCGGAGTCGGTGCGCGAGTCCACGATCCCGCCGAGGGCGACCTTGCCCTCCCGGACGGCGACCGTCACCTCGTCGGGGGCGGAGAGCCACAGCGACGTGCGGAGGACGTCGTTGCGGATCTCGCGCTCGATCTCCTCGTCTGGCCGGACGAAGGCGCGAACGAGGTCGGCGCGCGAGACGATGCCGACGAGTCTCCCGTCCGCGTCGATCACCGGCAGGCGGTTGACCTCCTCGTCGAGCATCTCGGTGGCCGCTGCGGCCACCGACCGCCACGGCGCGATCGTCTTCGCCGGCGAGCTCATCGCCTCGCCCGCCGTCAGGGCGTCCATCTTCGCGCGCTCCTTCGCGCTGCGGGGGTCGAGCACCTGCGCGAGCAGGCCGACGGGCGCGGTCGGCCCCCGCTCCTTGAACAGGATGTCGGTCTCGGATACGACGCCGACGACGGCGCCGTCGTCGCCGACCACGGGCACACCGGAGATCCCGCGCTCCGACAGCGTCCGCGCGACCTCTCGCAGCGGCGTCTCCCTCCGGACCGAGATCACCTCGGTCGTCATGACCTCTCGTACGTTCATCGCCCTCTCCTTCCACTCGCGGTTGTCGGTCGGGGAATCCTCATCGCCGGTCGAGCAGCGGCAACACGACCGCCTCTTCCTTTGCGACGTGCGTCGTCACGAGCGCGTCGAGCCGATGGAACGCGCGTGCGAACCGCGCGCGATCGCCTGCCTCGACGCGGACGAGGCCGCAGGCCTCTCCCTCGATGGCTCGGTGGTCGAAGAGCATCGTCTCGACGAGCGGGCGGCATCCCAGAAGGCGCTCGACCACCGGGTAGAGCTCGCGCTCCTCGACGTGCGCATGGGAGACGACGCGCCGCATCAGGTCGGCCGCGAGCAGGCCGATCTCGTGGGCACGCGCGTCGTCGAGCTCCGCGATGGACTCGACGGCGACTCTCAGCTCTCCCAGCGCTTCGCCGATTCGATCGTGATCGGCGCGCAACGCGTGAATGGTCTCCGCAAGCCCGAACGCCGACTCCAGGCACTCGCCCAGCATCCCCGCGGTGACGGACTCGATCCGGATCGGCTCCGCGTGCAGGCGCTCCAGCTCGACCGTGGACGATCGCCTGCGGACCGCGGGGATGTCCGCGAACGGGACCTCCTCGACGGCGCCGCCGTCGGCCGGAGTGAAGACGACCGCGTCGGGGGTGACCTCGAGCATCCCCGCGGTCGGCGCCTCCTCGCCCGATCGCCAGTTGACGGAGTACGTCGTGACCATCGATCCGAGTGTCCTCCCGGGCGGCCGGGCAGGCATCCGCGACGCACCAGTCGCTGCTGCGGAAAAGCCGCGACGCCGTGCGAGCCACTGCCGATGCGAGCGCATGTGCCGGGCATCCGCGTCTTCCCTGATCGGCGTTCAGCGAGATGCCCGATTCGATCGCCCCGCGGCGCGCGAATAGTGAGGCACAACGAGTGATTGGAGGACGCGATGAAGTCGATCATGTTGGCAACCGATGGTTCGCCCTCCGCGGAGCAAGCGACTCAGGATGCGATCGAGCTCGCTCGCGCATTGCACCTTCCCCTCACCGTGGTGTCCGTCGCCCACGCCGAGTTCCCGCTCCTCGGGTACTACGGATACGCGTACGCCGACGTGGTCGCCGAGCTGCGGACGATGCAGCGAGAGCACGTCGAGCGGGTGCTCGCATCCGTTCGCGAGCGCGCTGCAGCCGCGGGCGTGGCGGGCGAGACCGTCGCGCTCGAAGGCATGCCGGGCGAGGAGATCTGCAGGGCCGCGAGGGAGCGCCGGGTCCGGATGATCGTCGTCGGCGCCCACGGATGGGGCCGCATGGGCCGCCTCATCCACGGAAGCGTCTCCGACTACGTCCTGCACCACGCGGAGATGCCCGTCCTCCTCGTCGCCGGCGAGCCGGCGACGGAGGCACACCCGATCGCGGCATGACGGTGCGGGCGCCGTCTCACGCTACGGGTTTCCCCGCAGCGATCTTCAGCGCCCGCCCCGATTGCGGCGCGCCCGGTCGGGCGCACGATCTCCGCATACACAGCAACTGCATCGAAAGGAGTCGGGTCATGCGCAGGTATTTCGAGATCGGAGGGTTGATCGCCGCCGTCGTGCTCGTCACATTCGGCGCAGTCGCGATCGCGATGAGCATCGACGGCCGCAACACGGTCGGCAACGAGCTCAAGCAGCAGCAGATCGTCGGCACGGCGGACATGACGCCTGCCGGCATCAAGGCCGAGGTGCAGAAGGCCGGACTGAAGAACGTCAGCCTCCCGACGTGCTCGGTCGCGAACACGTCCGTCGACAGCGGCGCCCGCGCGCGGTGCTTCGCCGAGTACATGCGGATCCACGCGCTCGAGGCCACAGGCGGGTACACCTACTCGCAGATGGGCATGTACGTCGCCAAGCCGGGCACGCCGAAGGCGCAGCTCATGCCGGGCGGCGGAACGAGCAACGCGCAGTTCGCGGCCCTCGACCCGAAGACGCAGCAGCCCGTGTCGAACGGCGCCCGCAACGTCTGGGTCACCGAGACGGCACTCACGACCGCTCTCAACACGTCCTACCTGGCAAGCCAGCTCTCGCTCTTCGGCATCGTCGTCGGCGTCGCGCTGCTCCTCGCCGGGATCGGCTTCGGAGTTCTCGCCATCGGCGGGGCGCTCCGGAACCCGGAGACGGCTCTCGGCTTCCACCGCAAGCCGCTGAGCACTCCGAAGGCTCCTGCGGTGCCTGTGGCCTAAAAGCCCGACTCCACCACAGGAACGCGAAGGGCCGCCGCGAGGCGGCCCTTCGTCATCTCTCGTCGATCAAGCCGTTCGCGAGCGCGTACTGCACGAGCTCGGCGCGCGACTGGAGGCGGAGCTTCTGCATGATGTGCGCCCGGTGGGTCTCCGTCGTGCGGACGGAGATGTACAGCGCCTTCGCGATCTCCTGATTCGTGTGCCCGAGAGCGAGGAGCCGCAGCACCTCGTGCTCGCGGTCCGAGAGCGGATCCGCCGCGGCGCGCCGGGCCGCCTCCGCGTCGGCGGCGATGAGGCGGGCGCCGAGCTCGGGATGGACGTAGCGGCCGCCGGCCGCGACCTCGCGGATCGCGTTCACGACCTCGGTGTCGGCGGCCTCCTTCAGGACGTAGCCGCTCGCCCCGGCGGCGAACGCCTGGCGGACGTACTGGGGATCGTCCTGCATCGAGAGCACGAGCACCTTCACCTCCGGCTGCTCGTGGATGAGCTGCGGCAGGGCGTCGAGGCCGCTCCGCTCCGGCATGACGACGTCGAGGAGGATCACATCCGGCTTCAGGGCGCGCGCCTGGAAGACCGCGTCACGCCCGTTCCCGGCCTCGCCGACGGGCTCGAGGTCGTCCTCGGCCTCGAGCACGAGCCGCAGCCCTTTCCGCACGACCGCGTGGTCGTCGACGATGAGGACGCGCGTCGTCACGGCCGGGGCACCTCCGCGACGAGGGTCGTCCCGCTTCCGGCGGAAGACTCGACGTCGAGCGTCCCGTCGAGCAGCGCCAGGCGCTCGCGCATCCCGAGGAGCCCGATCCCGTCCCCCGTGCCGGTGGGGTCGAAGCCGTCCCCGTCGTCCTCCACCACGACCGCGACGCCGTTGCCCTTGCGGGTGAGGACGACGCTGACGGTGCGCGCGTGCGAATGCTTGACGACGTTCGTGAGCGACTCCTGGACGACGCGGAAGAGCGCGGTCTCGACCTCGCCCGGCAGGCGCTCCTCGCCGATCGTCGACTGGAAGGACACGCTCAGGCCGGTGTGCTCGCCGAACGACGCGGTCAGCCGCTCGAGCGCCGGAACGAGGCCGAAGTCGTCGAGCACCTTCGGCCGGAGCTCGACCGCCAGCCGGCGGACGTCCTGCAGCGCGGTGACGACGAGCTGGTGCAGCTCGGCGACGGCCGCGCTCGCGGGGCCGTCCTCGAGCGGCTTGAGCCCGAGCAGGATCGACGTCAACGCCTGCCCGGTCTCGTCGTGCAGCTCGCGCGCGAGCCGTTGCCGCTCGAGCTCCTGCGCCGCGACGACGCGGCGCAGCACGTCGCGTGCGACGCGTTGCGAGAGGTCGACGGCGATGGCGGCGCGGGCCGCGAACGCCTCGGCGGTGCGGAGATCGTCGTCGGTGAATCGCGCATCGGGCGCCGCCTTGTCGTGCACCTCGAGGACGCCGATGACGCGGTCGCGCGCGACGAGCGGCACGAAGAGCCCGGTGCGCGCCGCGAGGCTCCTCGCCACCTCCTGGTTCACCTCCGGGTCGTCGATGACCGAGTCGACCCGCTCGCTGCGGCGCCGCTCGAGCACGCCGCCGCTCTTCGACCCGGCGCGCGGCATCGTCCGCCCGACGACGTCGCCGGCGAGGTCGCCGGAAGCGGCTGCGAAGCGCAGCTCGTCGTCGCCGCTCGGGAGCGCGACGCTCACGAAGCGCGCGTCGAGCAGCTCGCGCAGATGACCGACGACGAGGTCGAGCAGCGGCTCGAGGTCGGTCTCGGTGACGAGCGCGTTGCCGATCTCGTTCAGCGACTGGAGCTGCCGCGACCATCGCGTCGCAGCCTCGTACAGGCGCGCGTTCTCGATCGCGACCGCCGCCTGGCTCGCGAGGAGCGAGACGAGCTCCTCGTCGGCCTCGGTGAAGTCCTCGCCGAGCTCCTTCTCCGTCAGGTAGAGGTTGCCGTAGGCGACCCCTCGCAGCATGACCGGCACGCCGAGGAACGTCCTCATCGCCGGATGGTTGGGCGGGAATCCGACCGACCGCGCGTCGTCGGACAGGTCGTGCAGCCGAAGCGGCCTCGCCTCCTGGATGAGCGCTCCGAGAACCCCGCGTCCGCGCGGAGGCGCGCCGATCGCCTCGCGCGTCTCCGCGTCGATGCCGTGCGTGAGGAAGCGCTCGAGCCCGGCGCCGCTCGGGTCGATGACGCCGAGCGCCGCATAGCGCGCCCCCGTCAGCTCCGCCGCGGCCTCGACGAGCCGCTGGAGGACGGCGTCGAGCGAGAGCTCGGAGCTGACTGCGACACCCGCCTCGAACAACGCCCGAAGGCGGCTCTCGCCGGTCGGGACTGCGTCCATCCTTCTAAATGTACTCAGGTGACGAGCGCCGATTGCAACCGCTCGGCGAGCTCGTTCAGCGTGCCCGCGCCCTCGAGAGAGGCGACGCGGAAGCTGTCCCCCGCGCGGCTCTCGATCAGGAGGGTCGGTCGCCCGGCGAGCCGGAGCGCCGGATGACGGTCGATGCGCGCGGCGGCGACGTCGGCGTAGGCGAGCTCGCGCCCCGGGCTGCCGCAGAGGCGCAGCGAGCCGCCGGCGAGCTCGAGCCGCCCGGCGCGAACGGCTTCGCCGTTCTCGCTCCACACGATCGCATAGGACATCCATCGATGATCGGCATCCGATGCGCGGCCCACATCCGGGGAAACCCGCAATGCGCACCGTTCCGACGCGGATGCCGCCGCCCCCCGGGGCGGCAAGAGTTCGGGTGACAAAGGAGGCTCGACATGTTCACCACCATCGTCTGGGGCACCGACGGATCGGAGGCCGCGGACCGCGCCCTCGAGTACGCGAAGGAGCTCGCGACGAGCAGCGGGACGAGGCTCTTCGGCGTCCACGTCGACGAGCGCTTCACCGGCGGCAGGAGCACCGGCGCCCCCGTCCTCGCCGACGAGGACGAGCTGCGCTCGCGCGCCCGCGGGCAGATCGAGACGGCCCGCACCGAGGGCTTCGACGCCTCGTTCGACATCCTGCACTGCACCGCCGGCCGAACGGCTCACGCCCTCGCGGAGTTCGCGGATAGCGTCGACGCCGACGTCATCGTCATCGGGACGCACGGGCACTCGCCCCTTACCGGCGCCCTGCTCGGAAGCGTCGCGCAGGGACTGCTCCATCGCGCGCCCTGCCCGGTGCTCGCGGTCCCGCCCGTCCATGCTCTCGTCCACGCCTGAAGCACCCGCAGGCGCGGCCGATGCGACGGACGTCATCCTCCGCGACGGCTCGACGCTCCGACTGAGGGCGCCCGCACACGAGGACGCGGGCGCCCTCCTCGCATTCTTCGGGGCTCTCTCCGAACGGAGCCGCTATCTGCGGTTCCACGGCTCTCCGCGGCTCGATCGCGCGCTCGTCGAGTCCTATCTCGACCCGGACTGGCTCGAGCGCGGCGCGCTCGTCGGCATGCTCGACGACCGCATCGTGGCTCTCGGGAACTACGTGCGCCTTCGCGACCGCACCGGCGCCGAGGCCGCGTTCGTCGTCGCCGACGAGCTGCAAGGTCACGGCGTCGGCACGCGGCTGCTCGAGCAGCTCGCCGCGCGCGCGGCGGCGGAGGGCATCGAGCGCTTCGTCGCCGAGGTGATGGCGGCCAACGTGCAGATGCTCTCCGTCTTCACCAACGCCGGCTTCGAAGTGGCGCGCGAGCTCGAGAGCGGCGAGATCGAGGTGCGATTCCCGATCGCGGCCACGAACGGCTTCCGGGCGCGCGTCGACGAGCGCGACCACCTCGGTGTCGTCGCCAGCCTCCGCCCGTTCTTCGAGCCGGAGTCGGTCGCGGTCATCGGCGCCTCGCGGAGACGCGGATCGATCGGCGGCGAGCTCTTCCGCAACATGCTCGACGCCGACTTCGCAGGCTCCGTCTATCCGGTCAACCGGAAGGCCGAGCCCGTCGCCGGCGTGCATGCGTACCACTCGGTCGGCGAGATCGGCCGGCCCGTCGACCTCGCAGTCGTCTGCGTGCCGGGCGGCCAGGTCGTCGACGCAGCCCAGTCCGCTCTCCGCGCGGGAGTCCGCGCTCTGTGCGTCATCTCGTCCGGGTTCGCCGAGATGGGCGCCGGCGGGCGGGCGCTGCAGGAGCAGCTGCTCGCAGCGGTCCGCGCCCACGGCGGGCGGCTCGTCGGGCCGAACTGCCTCGGCGTCGCGGCCCCGGTCATCGGGCTCAACGCCACCTTCGCACCCCGCGCGCTGCCGCCGGGGCGCATCGCACTGTCGTCGCAGTCCGGCGCGCTCGGGCTCGCCCTCCTGGAGAAGGCGGCGGAGCGCAACCTCGGCTTCTCGTCGTTCGTCTCGATCGGGAACAAGGCCGACGTCTCCTCGAACGACCTGCTCGAGTGGTGGGAGGAGGACGAAGGCTCCGACGTCGTCCTCCTCTACCTGGAGTCGTTCGGGAACCCGCGCAAGTTCGGGCGGCTCGCGCGTCGCGTCGCGCGCCGCAAGCCGGTCCTCGCACTGAAGGCGGGGACGACCGGGGCGGGCGCGCGCGCGGCCGGCTCGCACACCGCAGCGCTCGCGGGCTCCGACGTCGCGATCGACGCGCTCTTCCGCGACGCAGGCGTCCTCCGTCCGCGCTCGCTCGAGGAGCTCGTGGACGCAGCCGCGCTCTTCTCGAGCCAGCCGCTCCCCTCCGGGCGCCGGGTCGGCGTCGTCACGAACGCGGGCGGCCTCGGGATCCTCTGCGCCGATGCGTGCGAATCGTCGGGGCTCGAGCTGCCCGCCCTCTCCGAGCAGACACGGGAGGCGCTCGCGGGGCATCTCCCGCTCGAGGCGAGCGTCGCCAACCCGGTCGACCTCCTGGGCTCGGCGACCGCGGCGACCTACGAGGCCGTCCTTCCCCTGCTGCTCGCCGATCCGCACGTGGACGCGCTCATCGTCCTCTTCGTGCCGCCGGCCGTCGCCGGCGCCGACGACGTCGCCGGGGCGATCCACCGGGCGGTCGCGAGCGCAGCGACGGAGAAGCCCGTGCTCGCGGTCGTGATGAGCGCCGACGGGACGCCCGCGGCGCTGCTCGGCCCCGGCTCCCCCGTCGCCACCTTCCCCTACCCGGAGTCGGCCGCACGGGCGCTCGGCCTCGCGGCCGAGCGCGCCGACTGGCTGCGGCGTCCCGCCGGAAGCGTCCCGGCGCTCGAGGACGTGGACGTCGAGGCGGCCCGGCGGGTCGTCACGGCCGCGCTCGCCGGCGCGAGCGAGGCGTGGCTGCGCCCGCAGGAGACACGGGCGGTCCTCGAGGCGTTCGGCCTTCCGCTCGTGCCCGAGCGCGTGGCGACGACCGCCGAGGGCGCCGTCGAGGCGGCCCGGCAGCTCGGCTTCCCGGTCGTGGTGAAGTCGTCGGCCGCCGGCGCGCACAAGACCGAGAGCGGAGGCGTCGCCCTCGACCTCGGCGACGCCGAGGCGGTGCGCGCCGCCGTCGAGCGCATCGGCGCGCCGGTGGTCGTCCAGCCGCAGATCGAGGGAGGAGCCGAGCTGCTCGCCGGCGTCGTGCAGGATCCCGTCTTCGGCCCCCTCGTCGCCTTCGGGCCCGGCGGCGTCCTCACCGAGCTGATCGGGGGCGCCGGGATACGCACCGCGCCGCTCACCGATGTCGACGCGGAGGAGCTCGTCCGGGAGGGCAAGGCCGGGATCCTCGTCGCCGGCTTCCGCGGCGCGCCGCCCGCGGACGCGAGCGCCCTCGTCGATCTCGTGCACCGTCTCGGACGCCTCGCCGAGGATCTCCCTGAGGTCGTCGAGCTCGACCTGAATCCCGTGATCGCACGCGAGGACGGCTGCCTGGCCGTCGACGCGCGCGTCCGGGTGAAGGTTCCACCCGTGAGCCGATCCGTGAAAGGGTGGTGAGCGGCATGGTGGGCTCGACGCATCCGTTCGACATCGGGGCGGTCCGGGCGAGGCTCGCGGCCGGAGCGGGCGGCTACGAGGTCGTCCATGCCTCGCCCGGGCTCGAGATCGGCGTCTACGTCCTCGTCGCGCCGGAGCCCGACCGTCAGCAGCCGCACGAGGACGACGAGGTGTACGTCGTCCTCGAGGGCAGCGGCACGCTCGAGATCGAGGGCGCTCCCGTCGAGCTGCACGAGGGCGACGCGATCTTCGTGGCGGCGGGCGCGGACCATCGCTTCGTCGGCTACGAGCAGCTTGCGCTGCTCGTGATCTTCGAGCGCCGTCCCTCCTAGCGGGAAACCCGCACCGCTCTGCGGCCCGGCCCCGATGCCGGCCCGCCGCGCCCGGCCGACGATGGGGAAAACCACCGTCGAAGGAGTCGGGACATGAAGCTCACACTCACAGTCGCAGTCGCACTCGCAGCAGGCTCCCTGCTCGCCGGGGCGGGCCAGGCATCGGCGGCCAAGGGTCAGGCGGCGCCGACCCCGGTGAGGGTCGTCATGCACGACCCCGGCTGCCACTGGTTCTCGGCCAACGGGAAGTTCACGCGGACGCTCGCGGTCAAGGGCCCGGCGGTCCTGAGCAATCTCGACGAGGCGACCCTCGACATCGTCGGCGGCCCCTCCGGGATGCGCGCCGCCCGGATCGGAACGCACGTCGTGCTCCAGCGCGGGACCTACCGGATCGTCATGGTCGGCCAGGCGCGGGACGACAACATCCTCACGCTCGTCGTGAAGTGAGGGAGAGAGAGCCGGAGGTCGGACTCGAACCGACGGCCCACGCCTTACAAGGGCGTTGCTCTACCAACTGAGCTACTCCGGCCGGAACGGCCGCAGCCTAGCGCGGTTCTAGAGGAGGACCTCGCGGCCCTTCTGGTGCGCGAGGATCTTCCGCTTCACCCGCTGCAGGGCGTTGTCGATCGTCTTCGTGTCGCAGCCGAGGCGGTCGGCCATGTCCTCGTAGGACGATCCCTCGAGATACAGCTTGAGCGCTTCCGCCTCGAGCGGCGAGAGGCCGG
>JAGWRZ010000009.1 GCA_028876365.1 Acidobacteriota bacterium
AGCCCGAGCCCGAGCCCGAGGTCGCGCCCGAGCCCGAGCCGACTCCGGCGCCGCCCGTCCTCGCGGCCGTCCCCGCTCCGCCGCCGCCGCCGGTCACGGCGCCCACGCCCGAGCCGGTCCGCCCGGCGGTCGTCGCGCACATCGGCGGGCCGAGGCAGTGGAACGTGTGGGACCTCGAGCGCACGGCCCGGGAGCACGCGGGCGGCGATCCGCTCGTGGACGAGGAGCGCACGTTCCTCCTTCTCTATCTCCGCGACTTCGCGGGGCCGGACGGGCTGCTGCCCGTCGACTTCGACGACCTCGTCCGGCAGAGCTTCGGCGAGCTCGTCGGCAACCTGTGAGCTCTGCGCGGCGGGCAGTGTCCCTGGGTGCGGTGGCGATCCTCGCGGTCGCGATCGTCGCCTACGCCGGAAAGCGCGACCGCGGTCACGCGTCCCTGCCGCCGGGCGCCGGTCCGTGGAACGCCGCGCTCGCAGCGGCCTTCGCGAAACCCGGTCGAACCGCGTGCGGTGTGCTCGTGCGCGCGACGACCGTCGGTGTCGGTCATCCCGTGCTTCCCTGCGGTGTGCGCATCTACGTCCGCTACGGCGACCGCACCGTTCTGACGACGGTGATCGATCGCGGGGACGTCCCGCCCGGCCGCGAGCTCGACCTGACTCCGCGGCTCGCGGAGCTCCTCGGCCTGCAAGGGACCCAGCCCGTCGAGTGGCGCTTCACGCGGTAAGCTGGAGGCGGGTCCGGGCCGAATGGTGAACCAACAGCACCATGAAGGGAACCCGCGTCCGTCTTCGCGGCGGCAGGGTACCCACCTGTTTCGACAGGTTCCCTAGGTCCGGGCCCACCTATCTCGATGCTCGAGACCTTCGGAGACTCGACCCGCGACGGAGACTGGGCGGCGGCGCGGCTCGTCGTCGACGGCGACCGCATCGTCGAGGCAGACGCGCCCGGCCTCGACCGCGACCTCGCCGGGCTGACGCTCATCGACGCGGCCGCGGTCGGCGGCGAGACGCTCGCGGTGGACGCGCTCGCGAACGCGCTCGCGCCCGTCTTCCGCGCCGCGGCGAGCCCGGGTCGCACGGCGGTTGCGATGAGCGGCGGCGTCGACAGCGCCGTCGCGCTCCTGCGCGCGCTGCCGAACGCCGTGGGCGTGACACTCCGTCTCTGGCTCGACCCCGCCGGCCCGGACGCGGAGCGCGCGTGCTGCTCGCCCGAGGCGGTCATCGCCGCGCGCGAGACGTGCCACCGGCTCGGCGTCCCGCACGTGACGCTCGACCTGCGCGACGAGTTCCGGCACGCGGTCGTCGCTCCGTTCCTCGACGGGTATGCGAAGGGCGAGACGCCGAACCCGTGCATCCGCTGCAACGGCGGGTTCCGCTTCGCCGAGCTGCTGGCGTTCGCCGAGCGCGCCGGATGCGATCGCCTCGCGACGGGTCACTACGCGCGCATCGTGGAGCGCCACGGCCGCAGGCTCCTCGCACGCGCGGGCGCGAAGGATCAGTCGTACATGCTCGCGCAGCTCGACCCCGAGCTCCTCGACCGCGTCTGGTTCCCGCTCGGCGACCAGGACAAGGAGACGACGCGCGACGAGGCCGGCCGCGCCGGCCTCGCGGTGGCGAGGCGCGCCGAGAGCCAGGAGGCATGCTTCCTCGCGGGCGACGACTATCGTGCCTTCCTCGCGCGTCACGGCGTCGGCTCTCGCAAGGGCGCGATCGTCGACGCCGACGGCAACGAGCTCGCCTCCCACGACGGCGTCTGGGGCTATACGCCGGGGCAGCGCCGTGGCATCGGCGTCGCCGCGGAGCGGCCGCTGTACGTGCTCGACACCGACGCGGCGACGAACACCGTGGTCGTCGGGCCGAAGGACGACCTCGCGCGCCGTCGCGTCACCGCGCGCGGCCGCCTGTACGCGCCCGCCGGACGGGTCGAGGCGAAGCTCCGGTATCGCTCGCGCACCGTGCCCGCGACCGTCTCGGAGACCGGGGACGGCTTCGCGCTCGAGCTGGAGGAGCCGGTCTACGGCGTCGCCCGCGGCCAGGCCGCCGTCCTCTACGACGGCGACGCCGTCGTCGGCTGCGGAACCGTGACTTCCGCCGCGTGACGCTAGGATCACCCGGGAATGCTCGTCGCCGCATTCACGTGGGGGGACCTTTGGCGACTCGCGCTCGCTGTCTTCCTCCTCTCGGCCGGGCTCGGCCTGGCCTATCTGCTGCTGCGCCTGGGCGGAACCGCCGGACGCCTTTCCGCGTTCATCTCCGGAGCGGAGGAGGAGATCCTGCCCGTCATCAACAAGGTCGGAGGCAGCGTGGATCGAGTCAACAAGCAGCTCGACAAGGTCGACCGCATGACCGACAGCGCCGTCGACGCGGTCGAGGGTGTCGACACGGCGGTCCGGACCGTCAGCCACGCGGTCACCCGTCCCGTCCAGAAGGTGTCCGGCCTCGCCGCCGGAGTCAGCTACGGCGCCGCCGACTTCAAGGTGAAGCGCGACTGGAAGCACGCCGTGCAGGCGGGCAAGGACGCAGCGGCGCGACGCGAGCAGGAGCTGGAGGAGGACATCGGTGAGTGACGAGATCACGCTCGTCCTCCCCGCCCAGGAGGACTTCCGCCCGATCGTCCACCTCGTCGTCGGCGGGCTCGCGGTGCGCCTCGACCTGACGATGGACGCGCTCGAGGACCTCCAGGTCGCGCTCGACGCGCTCCTGGCGCGACGGGACGACGAGGGCGACGTCAACGTCCAGGTCGTCTTCGACGAGGAGACGATGAGCGCGACGGTGGGGCCGCTCCCGACCGCCGTCCTCGAGGACTTCGAGCGCGACGGCGACGAGCTGGGTCTGCGACGGGTGCTGAAGACCGTGTGCGAGACGGTCGAGGTCGAAGAGCGCGGGAGAGACGCCTGGGTCGTGCTCTCGAAGAAGACGGGGGGGTAGGAGTGCCGCGGATCGACGACAAGATCCTGCTGCGGAAGTATCACGAGCAGGGTGATCTGCAAGCGCGTGAGCAGCTGATCGAGCAGTACATGTCGCTCGTCCGCTCGCTCGCGCGCCGCTACTCGTATCGCGGCGAGCAGCTCGAGGATCTCGTGCAGATCGGCGCCATCGGGTTGATCAAGGCGATCGATCGCTTCGACCTCGAGCGCGGCGTCGAGCTGACGACGTACGCGACCCCGAACATCATCGGCGAGATCAAGCGCCACTTCCGCGACAAGGGATGGGCGGTGCGCGTCCCGCGAGGGCTGCAGGAGCTGAACGTGCAGCTGTCGCGGCTCGTCGAGCAGCTCACCGTGCAGCTCGGCCGTTCGCCGACCATTCCGGAGCTCGCGACCGCCGCCGGCGCGCAGGAGGAGGAAGTGCTCGAGGCGCTCGAGTCCGGCCGCGCCTACTCGTCGCTCTCGCTCTCCACCGGCGGCGGCGACGGGGACGACGACATGGACCCGCTCGAGTCCATCGGGACGATCGAGCATCAGTACGAGGTCTCGGAGGACCGCGCCGTGCTCGCGCCCGGGTTCCGCGCCCTCGACGAGCGCGAGCGGAAGATCCTCCAGCTGCGCTTCTTCGACGGGTTGACGCAGTCCCAGATCGCGCAGCAGGTCGGGATCTCGCAGATGCACGTCTCGCGGCTCATTCGCCGCTCGCTCGAGAAGATCCGCGCCGAGATCGCCGCCGACGAGCCGGAGGCTACGAGGCAGCGGCGCTGAAGCCGAAATCGAGCAGCCGCGCGGCGTCGACGTACATGTCGGGGTCGTCGAGGAGCACCGCGATGAGCGTTCGCCCGTGCCGCGTCGCGGAGACGGCCAGGCAGTCGCCCGCTTCGTGCGTGTAGCCCGTCTTGATCCCGTCGGCGCCGGGATACGTGCTGAGCATGAGGTTGTTGTTGACGTAGGTCTTGGCGTAGATGGGGGCGGTCCACGCGACGTGGATGATCTTCGTGCGGACGACCTCGTCGAAGCGCTCGTTGCGGAGCGCAACGCGCGACAGGGCAGCGACGTCCCACGCGCTCGAATAGTTGTCGCGGTCGACGACTCCGCTCGGCGAGACGAAGTGCGTGTCGTGGAGGCCGAGCCTGTGCGCCTCGTCGTTCATCTCGCGCACGAACGCCCGCTTGTCGCCCCCGGCCGCGATCGCGAGCGCCAGGGCGTCGTCGTTGCCGGAGTACAGGAGCATCGAGTAGAAGAGCTTCCACGCCTCGACCTTCTCGCCGGCTCGGAGGCCCTCGCGGACGAGCGGGACGCGCGGCACCGACTTGGCGACCGTGACGACGGCGTCCGGGGCGAGCTTCTCGAACGCGAGCAGCGCGGTCATGATCTTCGTCAGCGATGCGACTCGGCGGCGCTCGTGCATGTGCGACCCCCAGATGACCCGCCCGGTCGTCGCTTCGACGACGATCGCCGACGCCGCACGCAGCCGCGGTGAGAACGAATGCGGAACGAGGTCGCTTCCGCTCAACAGATGCTCCGGCGCCATCGGCACAGGGCTGCGGACGTGGGCTTCGGGCTGCGCGCCGGCGAGAATCCGTCCGGCGGCGGCCGCGTCCACCATCGCGGCGGGACGGCGGGCGCCCGCCCATGCGCCTGCGCCGAGCGCGGCGACAAGGAGCACGGCGACGGGACTGGCCCGCCGCAGGCGGTAGCGCGTCCGGCGTCGCACGGAAACGAGCATACGTCGGCGCCCGGCGGACGCCCTCCTACAATGGCCGCCGATGCGCACCACCGCCGAGCTTCGAGAAGGATTCCTCTCGTTCTTCGAGGAGAACGGCCACCTGCGCTGCCCGTCGGCGTCGCTCATCCCGCGCGCGGACGACCGCTCGACGCTCCTGACCACCGCCGGCATGCAGCCGCAGATGCCGTTCTTCCTCGGGCGCGAGGCTCCGCCCGCGCTCCTGACGACGACGTGCCAGAAGGTCTTCCGCACGCCGGACATCGACGTCGTCGGGCTCGACACGTATCACCTGACGTTCTTCGAGATGCTCGGAAACTTCTCGTTCGGGCAGTACTTCAAGGAGGGCGCGATTGCGTACGCGACCGAGTTCATCCAGCAGCATCTGAAGCTCGACTGGGATCGGGTCTGGGTGAGCGTCCACGCCGGCGACCCCGAGCTTCGGCTCGGGCCGGACGAGGACGCGATCCGGCTGTGGGAGGCGATCGGCCTCCCGCCCGAGCGCATCGTGCCGCTGCCGTCGTCCGAGAACTTCTGGTCGGTCGGCGGCCCCGGCCCGTGCGGGCCCGACTCGGAGATCTACTACGACTGGGGTGAGGAGGCCGGCTGCGGCGAGCCCGACTGCGCGCCCGGCTGCACGCGCTGCGAGCGCTTCCTCGAGTTCTGGAACCTCGTCTTCATGGCGTACGAGCAGCATCCCGACGGGACGCTGACGGACCTGCCCGCGCAGAACGTCGACACCGGCATGGGGCTCGAGCGGCTCGCGCGCATCATCCAGCAGGTGCCCTCGGTCTACGACACGGACGGCTACCAGACGATCATGAGCTGGGTCGCGTCGCAGTCGGGCGTCGCCTACGGCGATTCCGTCGACGCGACGAAGGCGCACCGCGTGCTCGCCGACCACGGCCGCGGGATGACGTTTCTCGTAGGGGACGGCGTCACGCCGTCGAACGAGGGTCGCGGCTACGTCCTGCGCCGCGTCATCCGCCGCGCGGCGCAGCACGGCCGGCGCATCGGCATGGAGCCGCCGTTCCTCGCCGGCCTCGCCGGCGCGGTCACCGAGCAGATGGCAGGCGCGTATCCGGAGCTCGTCGAGCGCCGCCGCGAGATCGAACGCGTCATCACCGCCGAAGAGGAGCGCTTCGCCGAGACGCTCGAGCGCGGCATGAAGGTGTTCGAGGAGGCTGCCGCTCGTGGAGCGATCACCGGCGACGACGCGTTCACGCTGCAGGCGACCTACGGTTTCCCGATCGAGCTGACGCAGGAGCTCGCGCGCGAGCGCGGCCTCGGCGTCAACGACGAGGAGTACACGAGGCTGTTCGAGGAGCACCGTGAGATCTCTCGCCGCTCGAGCGGCCTCGGCGTCGACGTTCGCTTCCCCGGCGCGTCGCGCACGGAGTTCGTCGGCTACGAGCGCACCGAGGTGCCGACCGCGATCGTCGCGTACGCCGATCTCGGCGAGGGACTCTTCCAGGCGAAGCTCGAGCGCTCGCCGTTCTACCCCGCCGGCGGCGGCCAGATCGCCGACGGCGGGGTCATCTGCAAGGACGACGGGGCGGAGGCGGAGGTCGTGGAGCTCATCCGGCTGGACGGGGACCAGGAGATCGTCTTCCGCGGCGTGGGCTTCGCCCAGGGTGACCGCGTGACGGCGGTCGTGCCGTGGAGCGTGCGCTTCCCGACGATGGCGAACCACACCGCGACGCACGTCCTGCACGAGTGCCTGCGCGAGGTGCTCGGCGACCACGTGAAGCAGGCCGGCTCGGCCGTCCGTCCGGACAAGCTGCGCTTCGACTTCACGCATCCGCGGGCATTGACCTCGGAGGAGCGCGAAGAGGTCGAGCGGCGGGCGAACGAGCGCATCTTCGCGAACCTGACGGTGCGCACGTACGAGACGACGATCGACGAGGCGCGCAAGCTCGGGGCGATGATGCTCTTCGGGGAGAAGTACGGCGAGATCGTCCGCGTCGTCGACATCGGCGGCTGGTCGATCGAGCTGTGCGGCGGGACGCATGTGCGCTCGACCGCCGAGATCGGGCCGCTCGTCATCCTCGGCGAGAGCTCCGTCGGCTCGGGCGCGCGCCGGATCGAGGCGGTCACCGCCGGGGAGGCGTATGCGCTCCTGCAGGCACGCGCACGAGAGGCGGACGACCTGCGCGCCGAGATCGAGCGGGCGCGCAGGGAGAAGCCGAAGCCGCAGGCCGAGGCTGCCTACACGGTGCGCGAACGCGTCGACGGCGTCGTCCTCGCGGAGACGAGGGACCTTCAGCCGGGGCCCCTGCGCGACCTCTCCGACCGCATCCGCCGGCAGGAGAAGGCGGACGGCGCGATCGTCGCCTCGGTCACCGACGGGCGCGTGCACATCGTCGTCAACGTCGCCGAGAGCGTCGGCCTCCACGCCGCCGAGCTCGCGAACGAGATGGGGCAGATCGTCGGCGGCCGCGGCGGCGGCAAGCGGACGATGGCGCAGGCCGGCGGCAACGCGCCGGAGGCGATCCCGGGCGCGTTCGCGGCGGCGAAGAAGGCGCTCGCGTGAAGGTGATGGCGCTCGACTACGGGTCCGCGAGGACCGGGATCGCGGTCAGCGATCCGACGGGGCTCGTCGCCCGCCCGGTCGGCATCGTGGCGCGCGCCGACATCGACGAGATCGCCGTTCTCGTCCGCGACGAGGGCGTCGAGGAGGTCGTCGTCGGTCATCCCCTGACGCTCCGAGGCGAGCGCGGGGAGCAGGCGAGGGCGGCCGAGCGGTTCGCGAAGGCGCTGCGCGCCGCCGTCGACGTCCCCGTCGTCCTCTTCGACGAGCGCTTCACGACCGATCTCGCCGAGCAGGCGCCCTCCCCGACGCCCGAGGACGCGCGGGCGGCGGCGCATCTCCTCTCCAGCTACCTCGAATGGTCCGCAAGCTCGCGCCGCTAGCAGCGCTCGCGGTGCTCGTGGCCGGCTGCGGCGGCGGGAATCGGTCCGCGCCGACGACGGTTCAGCAGCTGCACCAGTTCCGGGTCGTCTTCCCCGAGGGCTTCACACGCGCGCAGATGGCGCAGCGCGTCACGGCGGTGGCGAGCATCGCGTTCCACGAGCGGCACGTCCATCCGAAGATCTCCGCGAAGACGTATCTCGCCGCGTCCGGGCCGCGACGCATTCCCGGGTTCGGGTCGAGGAAGCTGCCGCTCGAGGGGTTCCTGTTCCCGTCGACGTACTTCTTCGACCGCACGTCGACCTCGGCCGCGCTCGTGGCCGAGCAGCTGGCCGCCTTCCAGGCGAACTTCGGCAACGTCGACCTCGCCTACGCGAGATCGAAGAACCTCACCCCGTACGACGTCCTCAAGATCGCGTCGATCATCGAGCGCGAAGCGGTCGTGCCGGGCGAGCGGAAGCTCGTCGCGGCGGTCATCTACAACCGGCTCCGCATCCACATGCCGCTCGGGATGGACTCGACGATTCGCTACGGCCTGCACGTGCCGGCGACCCAGCCGCTCCTGCAGTCCGAGCTCGACAGCAACAACCCGTACAACTCGCGCAAGTTCCTGGGCCTGCCGCCGACGCCGATCGCGAACCCCGGGCTCGCCTCCATCGAGGCGGCCGCGCACCCCGCGCACGTCGACTACCTCTACTTCGTGCGCAAGCCGGACAAGCGCCACCATTACTTCACGGCGAACTACCAGGACTTCCTCGACCACGAGCATCTCTACGGCTACTAGATATGTGGCGCTGCTCGGCCGTCCGGTCGAGCACTCGCTGTCGCCGCGGATGCAGAACGCCGCGTTCGCGGCTCGCGGTCTCGACTGGGCCTACGTCGCGCTCGACGTGGGGCCGGAGGACCTCGCAGATGCGCTGCGCGGACTGACGGCGCTCGGGTTCGCGGGGGCGAACGTGACGGCTCCGCACAAGCTCGCCGTGGCGAGGCTCGTCGGGTCCGCACTCCCCTCCGTCAACACGCTCGTCGGCTCGGAGGCGCACTCGACGGACACCGCCATCCTCGACGGGCTCGTGTTCGAGCGGCCGGCGATCCTCGGGGACGGGGGAGCGGCGGCGGCGTTCAGGCACGACCTCCCGAACGCGCGCGTCTTCTCGCGCCGCGGCGCGTGGCCGCCCGACGTCGCGGACGCCGACCTCGTCGTCAACGCGACGCCGGTGCGCGACGAGGTGCTGTGCGAGCTCGGGCGGGGGCAGACCCTGATCGACCTGCCGTACCCGCGGACGGCGACGGCGCACGCCGCCGAGGCCGCCGGCGCGCGCGTCCTCGACGGGCTCGAGGTGCTCGTCGCGCAGGGCGCCAAGTCCTTCGCGCTCTGGACCGGGCTCGCCGCGCCCGTTGCCGTCATGCGCCGCGCCGTCGGGCTCCCGGAACGGCGCCCGACGGGATCCGGAGCCGCCGAATGAATCGGCGCCTCCTCTGCGGGTCGGCGTCGCAAGCGAACGCCTAGGCTTGCCCGAGTGAACCTCGAGCTTGCATCCGCAGGCGAGTCCCACGGCCCCGCGCTCGTCGCGATCGTCTCCGGCCTGCCCGCCGGCCTCGTCCTCGACAAGGCGGCGATCGACGCCGATCTCCGCCGCCGCCAGCAGGGCTACGGACGCTCGCCGCGGCAGCGGATCGAGACCGACGAGGTGGAGGTCCTCGCCGGCCTGCGCCACGGCCGCACGCTCGGCACGCCGCTCGCCCTCGTCGTCCGGAATCGCGACCACGTGAACTGGACGTGGGGGATGAGCCCGTGGCCGCCCGCGGGCGAGCCGGAGGGGAAGGGGACGAAGGCGGTCACGCTTCCGCGCCCCGGCCACGCAGATCTCGCCGGCGTGCAGAAGTACGGCTTCGCGGACGTGCGCGACGCCCTCGAGCGTGCCTCCGCCCGCCACACGGCGGTCCACGTCGCGGCCGGAGCGGTCGCGAAGGCGCTGCTCGCCCACATCGGCGTCGAGGTGCGCGGCTCCGCCGAGGTGGACGAGGCGGCGATCGATGCGGCGCGCAAGGACAAGGACACGCTCGGCGGCGTCGCCGAGGTGCGCGCGACGGGCGTCCCGCCGGGGCTCGGGTCGTACGCGCGCAAGGAGGACCGGCTCGACGCGCGCCTCGCCGCCGCGCTCATGGGCATCCAGGCGGTGAAGGGCGTGGAAGTCGGCGACGGGTTCGCGCTCGCACGCATGCGCGGGTCGGAGGCGCACGACGAGATCGGCACGGACCGGCGGCGCATGTCGAATCGCGCCGGCGGCATCGAGGGCGGGATGTCGAACGGCGAGGAGATCGTCGTCCGTGCCGGGATGAAGCCCCTGCCGACGCTGATGAAGCCGCTCGCCTCCGTCGACCTCGGCACGGGCGAGGCGGCGACGGCGCTCGTCGAGCGCAGCGACGTCTCGGCGGTGGAGGCGCTCGCCGTCGTCGCGGAGGCCGCGGTCGCGTGGGAGCTCGCCCGCGCGGCCCGCGAGAAGTTCGGCGGCGACGCGCTCGGCGACTTCGTCGCCGCCTGGCAGGCGTACACGGGGCGGATCAGCTGAAGCACCGCGTCGCGGTCGTCGGTTTCATGGGAGCGGGCAAGACGACCGCGGCCCGCGCCGTCGGCGGCGTCGACTCGGACGACCTCGTCGAGGCGGCCGCGCGGAAACCGATCTCGGACATCTTCCGCGACGACGGCGAGGCGGCGTTCCGCGCGCTCGAGGAGCGTGCGATCGTGCTCGCGCTCGGCGGAGGGGCCGTGACGACGCCTGGCGTCCGCGAGGCGCTCGCGAACACGCTGACGGTCTGGCTCGACGTCGACGTCGACACGTGCTGGGAGCGCGTGCGCGGCAGCGATCGCCCGCTCGCGCAGGACGAGGCTGCGTTCCGCCGCCTGTACGACGAGCGGAGGACGCTCTACGCCGAGGTCGCCGACGTCGTCGCGCGCGACGTGGACGACGTCGTGCTCGCAGCCGCCGGCGTCGTCGTCGAGCGCGGCTCGCTGGCGAGGCTCGGCGATCTCGTCCCTGGCGAGGGACCGGTCGCCCTCGTCTCGGATGCGCACGTCGCCGGCATCCACGGCATGGATGCGCAGCTCGCGCTCGGCAGGCGGCTCGCGGAGACGCACGAGCTCCCGGCCGGGGAGGAGGCGAAGACGCTCGCGACCGTCGACCGGCTGTGGCAGGAGCTGCGGCTCGACCGCCGCGGGACGATCGTCGCGCTCGGCGGCGGGACGACGACCGACGCGGCCGGGTATGCGGCGTCCGCATATATGCGGGGGATCGACTGGGTCCCCGTGCCGACGAGCCTCGTCGGCCAGGTGGACGCGGCGGTCGGCGGGAAGACCGCGATCGACCTGCCGCAGGGGAAGAACCTCGTCGGCGCCTTCCACTGGCCGGCGCGGACGGTGATCGATCCCGCGCTCCTCGAGACGCTGCCGGAAGGGCAGCGCCGCGAGGGGTTGAGCGAGGTCGTGAAGACGGGCCTCCTCGCAGGGCAGCCGCTGTGGGAGCTGCCCGACGACGAGCTCGTCCGCCGTTGCGCAGCGTTCAAGGCGGGGGTTTGCCTGCGCGACCCGCACGACCACGGCGAGCGGAAGATGCTCAACCTCGGCCACACGTTCGCGCACGCGCTCGAGACGGCTGCCGGGTACGCGGGCCTCACCCACGGCCGCGCGGTCGCGCTCGGTCTCCTCGCCGCCCTCCGCCTGTCGGGTCGAGACACCGGCGAGGTGGAGGAGATCCTCCGGCCGGCCCCGGTGAGAGTCGACCGGGACCGGGCGTGGGAGGCCCTGCTGCGCGACAAGAAGGGCGCGCTGCGGCTCGTCCTCCTCGGCGACGACGGCCCCGAGTGGGATGTCGAGGTTCCCGCCGAGGATGTCCGCCGCGAACTCGGTAGGTTGATCGCCTCGTGAGGATCATGGTCGTCAACGGCGTCAACCTGAACATGCTCGGGCGGCGCAACCCCGCCGTCTACGGCGGCGTCTCGATCGCCGAGCTCGAGAGCCGCATCTACGACTGGGCCCGGGAGATGGAGCTGACGGTGCAGTGCCGCCAGACGAACTCGGAGTCGGAGTTCATCAAGTGGTGCCACGATGCGTACGACAACACCGACGGGATGGTCGTCAACCCGGCGGCGTGGACGCACTACGCCTGGTCGATCCACGACGCGCTCGAGCCGCTGACGATCCCCGTCGTCGAGGTGCATCTCTCGAACGTCGACGAGCGCGACGAATGGAGGCGCACGTCGGTCATCACCGACCTCGTCGCCGCCCGCTTCATCGGTCACGGGCCGGATGGATACAAGATGGCGCTCCAATACCTGAAGGAGAACGCGTGAGCAGGATCGATGCACTGCGGGAAACGCTCGAGGAGCCGCTACTCGTCACGAACCTCGTCAACATCCGCTACCTGTGCGGCTTCGACAGCTCGAACGCCGCGCTCCTCGTCGAGCAGGACCGCGTGCGGCTCTACACCGACTTCCGCTACATCGACGCGGCGCGCGAGGTCGCGGGCGTCGAGGCCGTGCAGACGAGGCGCGCGCTCGTGGCCGAGCTGGCGGAGACGCTCACCGGGCGCATCGGCTTCGAGACCGTGCTCCCGTACGCGCAGTACGAGACGCTGCGGTCGGGCGGCATCGATCTCGTCGCGCGCAGCGGGATCGTCGAGAAGCTGCGCGCGGTGAAGGACGCGGGGGAGCTCGAGGCGCTACGGCGCGCGTGCGCGGTCACAGACCGCGCGTTCGAGCGGCTGCTCGACGTCCCGTTCGTCGGCAGGCGCGAGCGCGACGTCGCCTGGGACCTCGTCCAGATCTTCCACGAGGAGGGCGCGGAGGCGGTCTGGCCCGAGTTCATCGTCGGCTCCGGGCCGACCGGCTCGCAGCCGCACGGCCGCGCCGGCGACCGGAAGATCGGCAAGGGCGAGCTCGTGGTCGTCGATGCGGGCTGCTCCGTCGGCGGATACACCTCCGACTACACGCGCACCTTCGCAACCGGCCCGCTCGACGGCAGGATGCGCGACGCCTACGAGGTCGTCGCCCTCGCGCAGGACGCCGCGCTCGGCGGCATCCGCGCCGGCGTGTCGGGCGTCGAGGCGGACGCGCTCGCACGCGGGATCGTCGACGCGGGCGACTTCCCGGGCGCGATGGGGCACGGCCTCGGGCACGGACTGGGCCTCGACGTGCACGAGGATCCGCGCCTCTCGACGGAGTCGAAGGACATCCTCGTCGCCGGCAACGTCGTCACCGTCGAGCCGGGGGTCTACCTCGCCGGGGAGTTCGGCGTGCGCATCGAGGACGACGTCGTCGTCACCGCGGACGGCATCGAGAACCTCACCGGCTTCCGCAAGGACCTCGTGGAGGTGGGCTAGCCGCCTGCCGCCACGCCTCTGCGAGGTGGCGGCGGTAGAAGAGCGCGAGCGGGATCGCAGCGACGAGGAGCACGATCTCGTCGAACGGTCCCGGAACCGGAAGCAGGCCGAATGCGGCGAGTGCGCGCAGCGGCTTCGGGATCCGCTCGTCGCGGGCGGCGATTCGAATCGCACGGAAGACGCGACCCACCCCGCTATATTGGCCCGCCGTGGCCGAGATGGTCGACACGAACAGCTTCAAGAACGGCATGCACATCGAGCTGGACGCCAAGGTGTGGCGCATCGTCGAGTTCCAGCACGTGAAGCCGGGCAAGGGCGGCGCATTCGTCCGGACGAAGCTGAAGGGGCTCGACTCGGGCGCCGTCGTCGACCGGACCTTTCGCGCCGGGGAGAAGTTCCCGCGCGTCCACACGGAGACGAAGAACGTCCAGTACCTGTACGACGACGGCTCCGACGTCCACTTCATGGACAGCGACACGTACGAGCAGTTCGCCGTTCCGCACTCCGAGCTCGAGGACGAGCTCCCGTTCATGCAGCCGAACTCGGTCGTCCAGGTGCTCGCCGTCGACGGGAGGCCGTCGTCGGTGCAGCTGCCCGCCTCGGTCGAGCTCGCCGTCGTCGAGACAGAGCCCGGGGTGAAGGGCGACACCGTCTCGAACGTGACGAAGCCGGCGACGCTCGAGACCGGCGCGGTCGTGCAGGTCCCGCTGTTCGTGAACGTCGGCGACCGTCTCAAGGTCGATCCGCACGAGCGGCGCTACATCAGCCGGGCGTAGACCGGGCCGTCCTGCACGAGCGCGACTCGGGGCGGCGGTGCAACCGCGAGCGCGTCCGCATTGTCGAAGCACGGTGTGAACCCGCGGTAAGGTCCTGACTCCCGTGCCGACCCTCGCAGACACCACCATTCGGCTGCTCGGGCAGGAGCCGCTCGCCGGCCGCATGCCGACGGCGGACCAGCTCGCGCTCGCCGAGGTCCTCGACGGCGCCGGCTTCGCCTACCTCGAGGTGTCGGGCGGAGGGTGCTTCGACGCCGCCGTCAAGCGGGGGATCGAGAGCCCGTGGGAGCGGATCCGAGCGCTGAAGTCGCGCGTGAAGACGCCTCTCGGACTCGCGCTCCGCGGCCGCTTCCTCGTCGGCTCCCGCCCCGTCGACGCGGACTTCGCCCGCCGCTTCGTCGCCTCGGCCGCCGAGAACGGCATCGACGTGTTCCGGCTGCACGACCCGTTGAACGACGTCTCGAACCTGCGGGAGGCGGCGGAGGCGATCGTCGCCGCCGATCGCGACTTCGAGGCCGGCCTCGTGTACAGCCCGGGCCCGACCGGCGAGATCGACGTCCTCATCGAGCGTGCGAAGGCTCTGCCCGAGCTCGGCGCGGTCCGCGTGCTGCTGCACGATCCGACCGGGTCGCTCCAGCCGCACAAGGCGCAGAGCCTCGTGCGCGCGATCGCCGATGCGAGCGGGCTCCCGGTCGGCATCTACCTCCAGGGCGCCGGGGGCAGCGCGCTCGCCGCTTCGCTGCGCGCGGCGGAGGCGGGCGCGCAGCTCATCGCCTGCGCGATCTATCCGCTCGCGCTGTCGCTCCACCGCGTCTCCGGGGAGGCGCTCGCGGAGGCGCTCGCCGGCATCGGCCTCGATCCCGGCGTCGACGTCGACCGCCTGTGGGAGGCATCGGACCTCGTCGACGAGCACATCGGCGACGAGCCCGTCGCGCCGCTCGCTCCGCGTGTCGCCGTCCGTGCCGCCGAGCACGACGTGCCGGCGGGCCTCGTCGCCGGCGTCGACGCGACGCTGCGCGCCCAGGGATCCGGCGACCGCCTGGAAGAGGTGCTGGAGGAGCTTGACCGCATCCGCGCCGAGGTCGGCTGGCCGCCGCTGGCCGCGCCGATCGGCCAGGTCCTCGCCTCGCAGGCCCTGCTCAACGTCCTCGCTGCGAGCCGGTACCTGACGATCGTCGACGAGCTCCGCTCGCTCGTCGCCGGACGCTTCGGCGCGCCGCCGGGGCCGATCGACCAGGCGGTGCAGCGCGCGGTCGAGCTGACGCGCGACCCGGAGAGCGGGGAAGACGTCGTCCCGCGCCTGAGCGAGGTGCGCGAGAGCGCAGAGGGGATGGCGGCGAGCGAGGAGGAGCTGCTCCTGCTCGGCCTCTTCGGCGAGGACGCCGAGCGGCTCCTGCTCGGCATCCGCGGGCGCGCGAGGGGAAGCAGCGACGAGCTGGCGGCGGTGGACAAGGCGCGCGCCGAGCGGATCCGCGAGGTC
>JAGWRZ010000077.1 GCA_028876365.1 Acidobacteriota bacterium
CGACGGCGTGCGCGCCGAACCAGCCGACGTACCAGCCGCCGACACCGAGAATGCAGGCGGTCAGGAGATTGAAGCCGACGAGGCGGCGAGCGAGCGTCATCCGGCCCTCCTCTGCGGGTCGGGGAAGTAGGTCGTGGAGTACTTCGGCAGGTACTGCGCCACCGGGGCGAAGTTGCGCTGCTGCGCCTTGACCCATGCGGTGAACTGCGCCATCGGGACGACGCGGCCGTTGTTGAACATGTACCCGTGCCAGAGGCCGCACAGCTCGGCGCAGCGCACGTGGAACGTCTCCGGGCCCTTCGTCTGGACGAAGGTGACGTTGTCGACGCCCGGGTTCGCGTCCGCCTTGACCCCGAGCTCGTACGCCCAGAACGAGTGGATCGCGTCGAGCGAGGTCACGTGGAGCTCGATGTAGCTGTCGGCCGGCAGGACGAGCTGCGGCGTCTCGAGCCCGCCGTAGGTCGGGTAGCGATACGTGAACTGCCACTGCTGAGCGATGACCTGGACGGGGATCTTGTGGCCGCCGGGGACCGCGATCGGGCTCGGCCCTTGCCCGCCGCCCGACCCGTTCTGCAGGAGCTCGTACGTGCCGAATCCCGCGAGGAAGAGAACGGTGGCCGAGGTGAGCACGATCCACCACACGCGGACCTGCGGGTCGTCGCGGAGAGGCGGCCCGTCGACGAGGGCGCCGCCCCGGTGCCGGTGCTGCGTGAGCACGTATGCGAAGAAGACGAGAAGGAGGCAGACGACCGGGGTGATCGTCGTCGTCAGCACGGTGTTGTCGAACACCTGCTCCGTCCCCTGCGTGCTCCCGTTGCCGGGCGGGAACGCCGGCCCGAGGAAGGCTGCGACGAGCGGCGTCGCGATGACGCTCAGCACGATCCAGGCGGTGACGACCTTGCGCCCGGGGCTAGACCACATCGAGGAACCCGTCCATGTAGCCGATCGTCTGCATCGGGCCGCCGAAGCCGTCGATCCAGCCCGCGGCGCACGGGACGAAGCACTGCCAGCGGAAGTGGCCCTGCTTGCCCGTGTGGAACGTGAACGTGATCGTGCGGTGGTCGAGCGAGAGCGCACAGGGGGCGTAGCCGCACGGGTGCTTCGCGCTGTCGGGAATCCCGGAGAGCGGAACGACGAGACCGTAGGCGGGCACGGCGAAGGTATGCGAGGTGTCGTTCGGGTCGATCACGTCCGTCGGCTTCCCGTCGAGCGTGAACGAGTTGCCGTCGATGCCCTGCGGCCGCGCGTAGAGCGGGTTGCGCAGGCCGCTGGCGCTGTCGAAGTTGTAGATCGTCACGTGGACCGTCGCGTTCGCGGGCAGGCGCCACACGGTGCGGCGGAGCCACGCGCCCTGCGCGTCCCGGACGAGGTAGGAGACGTAATCGGGGTGCGCCGGGCTGAACTGCGGCCCCACGGCCGCGACGGTCTCGATCTGCAGGTCGACCACCTTGTGACCGCCCTGGGTCGTGACCGGGACCGTGTAGGCGGGCGAGCCCGCGTCGAGCGTGAGCTTGTTCACGTAGAGGCCGATCAGCACACCGGCCACAGCGAGGCCGATGAGGACGCCGAGCAGCTTCGAGCCCGTCGCGGTGCGCATCCGGGCGGTGTTTATCGAACCCCGATGCTCCCGGCGCGAAAATGACGAATTTGTCACCCCGGCGTCATTTACACGTCATCTGGAACCCGGTTAGAGTCGCGGGGGGGAAGATGCGGATCCTGGTGATCGAGGACGAGTCGCGCATCCAGGCCTTCGTTCGCCGGGGGCTGGAGGCCGAGGGGTACGGCGTGGTCACTGCCGGCGACGGCTATGACGGGCTCTCGCTCGCACGCTCGGGCGACTGGGACCTCGTCGTCCTCGACCTGCTCCTCCCCGGGGTGAACGGGCTGCGCGTCCTGCAGGAGCTCCATCGCGAGCACCCGCAGCTGCCG
Source organism: Acidobacteriota bacterium (assembly GCA_028876365.1). Classification (GTDB taxonomy): domain Bacteria; phylum Actinomycetota; class Thermoleophilia; order Gaiellales; family Gaiellaceae; genus Palsa-739. The sequence goes on from JAGWRZ010000077.1 coordinate 1,930, forward strand.
GTCGTCATCCTCTCCGCGCGCGGGGATCTCCGGACGAAGCTGAAGGGATTCGAGCTCGGGGCGTGCGACTACATCGCGAAGCCGTTCGCCCTCGACGAGCTCCTCGCGCGGGTCCGTGTCCAGCTGCGCCGCGCGGCGCCGCCGGAGGAGGACGACCACGTCCTTCACGCCGGGCACGTCGTCCTCGACCTCGCGCGCCGTCAGGCGCGCGTCGGCGCCGTCGTCACCGACCTGTCCGACCGCGAGTTCCGCCTGCTCCACCACCTGCTCGTCCACGTCGGCGAGGTGATCAGCCGCGAGCGGCTGCTCGCCGACGTGTGGGGCTACGACTTCGACCCGGGCTCGAACGTCGTGGACGTCTGCGTCCGTCGCCTGCGTCAGAAGCTCGGCCCCGACGCGCACATCGAGACCGTCCGGCATGCGGGCTACCGGCTGGCTGCGGCGTAACGCCGTCGAGGTCCTGTGGGGCCTCTTCGCCGTCGCGAACTGGGCCGCCATGATCGCGTGGCCGGCGTGGGAGACGATCCCGTTCCACTTCGTCTGGATCAGCCTGACGATCGTCTACGGCTTCCGCGTCTGGCGGCCGGGCGTGACGGGCCTCATCCTCTCGACGGTCATCCTCGCCACCGGCGCGAGCATCCTGTCGGACGCGTTCCGCGGCATCCAGCTCTGGGGCGAGCTGTTCGAGGTCCCGCTCATGTCGGCGATGTTCCTCGCGATGGTCTGGCACGCGCGCCGGCGACAGGCGGCGATGCGGCAGGTCGAGGCGGTCGCGGACACGCGCGCCTCGCTGCTCGAGCAGCAGGAGCGGTTCCTGCACGACGCCTCACACGAGCTGCGGACGCCGGTGACGATCGCGCGCGGCCACCTCGAGCTGCTGAGCCGCGACCTGCCGGACGCGCCGGAGTTGACGGTCGCGCTGGACGAGCTGCAGCGCATGGAGCGCATCGTCGACCGGCTCCTCCTGCTCGCGAAGGCGGAGCAGCCGGACTTCGTCGTCCTCCGCGACGTGCAGATCGACAGGTTCCTCGAGGACGTCTTCATGCGCTGGTCGGAGGTCGCGCCGCGCGCGTGGCGACTCGAGGTGGACGTCCAGGGCGTCGCGCGGGTCGACCCGGAGGCGCTGCGCTCGGCGCTCGATGCGCTCGTCGAGAACGCGGTGAAGTACACGGAGCTTCGCGGGGCGATCACGATGCGCGCGCTCGCGGTCGGCGGCGAGATCGTCCTCGAGGTCGTGGACGACGGCTCCGGGATCCCCGACGAGGCGATCGCGACGGTCTTCGACCGGTTCGCCCGTGCGGATGACGCGCGCACGCGCGCCCGCGGCGGGGTCGGGCTCGGCCTCGCGATCGTCAGCGCGATCGCCCGCGCGCACGGCGGCCACTGCACGGTCGAGCGGCGTGACGGGCACACCGTGTTCGCACTCGTGCTGCCGGTCGGCGGAGAGCTCGAGGCGCGGCCGGCACAGGAGCCCGTGCCGGCCGGCCTCGTCTCATGACGGACGCGGAATGAGCTACGCCGCCCGGCGGAGCTCGTCGTCGCCCGGAACGTAGATCGCGTTCTCGAGCGTGCGGTGTCGATCGAACCGATGGGGGAGGTGGATGACGTGCCCCACCGCCGCGACGATGCCCGCCATGAGGAGTGCGTTGAGCGCGATTGCGAGTGTGAGTGTCATGCCTGCATCGTGGCCCGCGGGCGTGGAGATCCCCTGAGACCCGCCTGTGGGTCGGCTGTGAGCCCCGAAGGGGTAGGCTGGCCGGCATGCGCCGGGCGATCCTCGCGATGGCGATCGCGGCCCTCCTCGCCGGATGCGGAGGCGGCACGCCGAAGAGGGCGGCCGACCCGATCGTCGGGGGCCCGGCATCGAGCTGGGCCGCGGGGGCGCGCAGGGCGCCGGGCTTCCACCTCACCGATCAGAACGGGAGGGCGTTCTCGCTCGCCTCCTACCGCGGGCGCATCGTCGTCCTCACCTTCCTCGACCCGCTCTGCAGCACCTTCTGCCCGATCGAGGCGGCGCGCCTCGGCGAGGTGGTCCGCAGCCTCCCGCCGGCCGCCCGCCCGGCGATCGTGTCGGTGAGCGTGAACATCTTCGGCAACGCGCGGCGCTATCTCGTTCGGGACATGGGCAAGTGGCGCCCCGGCCCGACCTTCCGCTGGGGGGTCGGGACGCCGAAGACGCTCGCGGCGGTCTGGCGGAAGTACGCGATCGGCGTGCTCGACCAGAAGAGGAAGGTCGCGGGAGTCGTCGTGCACGACATCGTCCATACCGAGGCGGCGTACGTCATCGACGCCGGCGGCTACGAGCGCGCCCTCTTCCTCTGGCCGTTCACCGCCGCCGACGTGAAGACCGAGCTTGCGAAGCTAGGCAGCTGAGCCGGCGCCGTCGAGCGGCTCGAGATCGTCGAGCGGGGCTTCGACCGCCTCGCTCGACTCGACGTCTTCCAGGAGGACGCGGCGCGGGCTCGCGCTCATCGGCGATATGCCGCGGACGCGATACACGCGTCCTTTATAGGTGACTTCGTCACCAACGTGAATGTCGGTCATAACCCGCAGAGCTCACCATTCGCCATCGACCCCGCGCCGCATGCGAGGTGTCGATGGCAACTTCATCGGCCGCCGGCATCCATGCCCCGATCCCTGAGGCGGGGTGCCTCAAACGGTGTTGACAAGCTGCGGCGCGAGCGCGGCGATCGCAACGTCGATGTCCTCGTCACCGACGTCCAGGTGCGTCACCGCGCGCAGCCACCCCGGGCGCAAGTGGCCGAGGAGAACGCCGGCGTCGGCAGCGCGCGCCTCGACGTCGCCGTCCGGGTCCGGGATCGCCACGAAATTCGTCTCGACGCCGGCAGGGTCGAGGCCGATGCCCTCCGCGAGGCGGCGTGCGCGCGCATGATCCTCGTCCAGCCGGTCGACGTGATGGTCGAGCGCGTACAGCGCGGCGGCCGCGAGCACCCCGGACTGGCGCATGGCGCCGCCGAACAGGTACTTGCTCTCCCACGCGCGCTCGATGAGCGCGGCGGAGCCGGCGAGGATCGCACCGGTCGGGCAGCCGAGGCCCTTCGAGAAGCAGATCGTGACCGAGTCGGCGAGCGTCGCCCAGGCCGACGGCTCGATGCCCGCCGCGACGGACGCGTTGAAGAGCCGCGCGCCGTCGAGGTGGACGGCCGCCCCGCGCTCCCGCGCGGCGCCGGCGGTCGCGCGCAGATCGTCGAGCGGCCAGATGCGCCCGCCCGACGAGCGGTGCGTGTTCTCGAGCACGACGATGCCGCCGGGGCCGAGATCGGGATCGAGCACGCCCGCGACGTCGTCGGGGCGGACGCGTCCGGCCTGCGCGGGGACCCCGCGCATGATCAATCCCGAGTGCACGGCGGGACCTCCCCACTCGTACACGAGCACGTGCGTCCGCTCCTCGGCGAGCAGCACGGAGCCGGGCGTCGTCTGCGCGCGCAGCGCCGCCTGGTTCGCCATCGTCGCCGTCGGGAGGAAGAGCGCGGCCTCATGGCCGAGCAGCTCGGCCGTGCGCCGCTGGAGCTCGTTCGTCGTCGGGTCCTCGAGGTACTGCTCGTCGCCCACCTCTGCCGAGGCCATCGCCGCGAGCATCGCTGCGGTCGGCTTCGTCAGCGTGTCCGAGCGGAGGTCGACCACGCCCCCAGCCTAGTCACCGGGGGCGCGCCGACGACCCTTCTCTACTTGCCGAGCTTGCGCTTCGCCTTGTCCACCGACGGGGCGGCGGCCTTCGCCTTCGCGAGCGGCCGCGCCTTGACGGCGACCGACGCGGGCTTCGCGGCGATCATGATCTCCTCGCCCGTCGCCGGATTGCGACCGGGGCGCTCCTTCGTCGCCGGGCGGACGCGAACCTCCAGCTGGACGACGGTCCCGATCTTCACCTTCTCCGCGTCGGCGATCTGGTCGAGCACGACCTCTTCGAGCGCGGTGAGGACCCGCTTGACGTCGGCGCGGCTCGCGCCTGCGCGCTCGGCGATCTCGTCTGCGAACTGGGTCTGAGTCAGGGGCACTACGAACCTCCAGGTCGAAATCGTGGTGGGGCGCCTCATTGAAGCGCAGCCCGCGGACGGACAAGCGTAGGCGATTTCGCGTCGCGGCCGGTGAAAGAGCCCTGCCCGAGCCGCTCGGCCCGGGGGCTAGAGATGAAAGGCGGCGCGCATGCCGAGCGCCCGGCGGGCCAGCCCGAGGTCCGCCGGGAGGCCGAGAAGCTCCTCGGTCGTCTTCAGGAGCGCGTAGTGGTCGAAGCGTCCGGGCGCCCGCGTCCCCGCGGGAGTCGAGGGGCTGACGACGACGGTCGCGACATGGTTCGCGGGGTCCGTGCCCTCGTCGAAGGTGATGAAGAGCACGGTGGTCGCGGAGCGATAGCCCGGGCTCGCGAGGATCGCGGGGACGAAGCGGCGGAGCCACGCGTCCCCGGCCGCGACCGGGCAGTCGTGCATGTCGTCGCACAGGTTCGGCGTCACGAAGGCGAAGCTCGGCAGCCGGCTCCGCCGCAGGTCCGGCTCGAGAGCCGCGAGGGAGACGTCGAAGCGCCGGCAGGCGGCTCGGATGCCGACGTAGTACGCGGCCGGATTGTGCTTCACGGCATACGCGCCCGAGCTCGAGAGGTCGCAGTTCGTGGGCATGCTCTCCTCGTAGGCGCGCCAGGTCAGGCCGCGCTCGGCGAGCTGGCTGAAGATGCTCGCCTGGGCGAGCGGGTGGACGGACGGCGGCGCGTCGTCGCCGATGCCCCAGGTGCCTCCGGACGTCGCTGCGATGTAGTTGGGAAGCGATGGATGCGCGACCGCCCGGTAGCCGGTCGCGAGGCCGCACGCGTCGGCGAGCTGCGTCAGGTACGGCGCCGAACGGCTGCCGATGACGGAGTCGTAGGACTCGTTCTCCATCCAGATCCAGATCACGTGCTTCCAGTGCGCCGGCGCGGGCGCGGACCCGCACGGGCCGCGGGCCGACGCCCCACTCGTCGCGAGCCCGCCCGGCGGGCCGAGGAGCACCGCGAGGACGGCGAGGCCCGCGGCCGCGATCCTCATCCGAACGGCACGGTGACCGGGCCGGGCATGCGCCGGTAGACGGCGACGAAGTCCCGGTCGTCCGGTACCAGGTACCGCGTCGCCGGTTGCATCACGTTCGGCACGACCTTCGTCGGGACGAGGCCGTCGCGGTGGGTGTAGGTGATGAGCGTCGGCCATTCCGGGTTGATGTCGAACTCCATCGCGCGCACCGCCCCGGCGCGCTGGAGGATGCGTGCGAGCGTGAAGACGGTCTGGTTGTTCGCGGCGGCGTAGATGACGTTGCCACGCCGGTCGATCCCGACACCGGTGCGCCACACCCGCACGGCGTTGCCGAGCGTGTAGCCCCATTCAGTGCCGTAATTCAGCTTCGGGCTCAGCTTGCCGTCGACGAGGATGAGCGGGAGGCTCTGCCGTGCGAAGACGACGTCGGCCGGCGCATTCGGGCCTCCGGTCCACGTGCGCACGTCGACGCGGCCGTTTCGATACTCGAGGAGCGTCGCGAGGCCGTCCTGCAGCGGCTCGTTCGTCGTGCCGTTCACGGCCGACCCGTTGTTGCCGTCGATGTGCGTGAACCCGCCGTTGAACGTCGCCAGCAGGCGCCAGCGCTGGTCGTGCGGCACCATCATCGGGCCGCGGGCCGGCGCGGTCGGCGGCTCGTAGCGTCCGGGGTACCACGCGAGCGAGGTCCGCGTGTGATCGAACCAGGCGACGTAGGCGACGATGCGCGGGTAGTCGATCTCGGTGCGGAACGTCGTCACGAGGATCGGCGGACGTCCGCGCACGAGCGGCACCCCGGTTCCCTTCCAGACGCCCTCGCCCGGAAGGGCGTGCGGGAACACCGTCGGGATGCGGGGCGGCCACGGGCGGGCGTGATGCGCCGGATGCGGGACGGCGGCGCCGACCGCCGGAAGCGTCGCGAGCTGCGGCCCTCCCTTCTTGGGAGCGTTCCACGTGTAGTAGACGTGCTCGACCTCGTCCACGAACCAGGCCATGTGGTTGGCGCGGAGCCATTCGATGCTGCGGATCCCGAGCGGCAGGCTCGAGGGCTTCAGCATCGTCGTCGTGTACGCGTAGCCGGGGACCGCGAGGAGCGCGACGATCACGCCGCCCGCGATGCCCCAGCGCCGGCGCCGGCGCCGCGGCCGGCGCCGC
>JAGWRZ010000078.1 GCA_028876365.1 Acidobacteriota bacterium
CCTTGCACCGGACGGGGTTTGGCGAGCCGGCCGCGTCGCCGCGGCCGCTGGTGGGCTCTTACCCCACCGTTTCACCCTTACCGTCAGCGTCTCCGGAGATGCGCTGCCGGCGGTCTCCTTTCTGTGCCACTTTCCGTCGGCTTTCGCCGCCTCCCTCGCGGGAGCGTCCTGCCCTGCGGTGTCCGGACTTTCCTCGAGCCCCGAGGGGCCCGCGGTCACCCGGCCTGCGACCCGAACTCTACCTGCACGGCGGCCGAATCGACCTGCCGCGCAAGGACGGTCTCGCACTCGGGGCAGCGGATCGCCGCCCCGTCGTGCAGGACGAACTCCCCGCACACCGGGCACTCGAGCGAGGCGCCGCGCAGGAGGGCGAAGAGCTCCTGCTCGAGCGTCCGATGGAGAGGCTGCACGCTCACAACTCGCGGAAGACCCCCACGACCGTGCCGAGCACCTGCACGTAGTCCGCGTAGATCGGCTCGAGCGCGCTGTTCTCCGGCTGGAGGCGAATCCGTCCGCGCTCGCGGAAGAACGTCTTCACCGTCGCCTCGCCGGCCGACTCGTCGTCGCCGACGAGCGCGACGACGATCTCGCCGTTTCGCGCGTCCTGGCTGCGCCGGACGACGACGATGTCGCCGTCGAGGATGCCGGCCTCGATCATCGAGTCGCCCTTGACGCGCAGGAGGAAGTCGCCGCGCAGCGTCTCGGGCACGGCGATCGCGTCCTCGACGTTCTCCTCCGCGAGGAGCGGCGCGCCCGCGGCGATCTGGCCGAGGAGCGGGAGCTTCGGCACCGTCGCGGTCGCCTCCTCGCGGCCGGTCAGCTCGAGCGCGCGCGGCTTCGTCGGGTCGCGCCGGAGGAGGCCCGCCCGCTCGAGGTTCGCGAGGTGCGCGTGCACCGTCGACGGCGAGGCGAGACCGACCGCCTCGCCGATCTCGCGCACGGTCGGCGGGTAGCCGTGCCGGTCGACGTAGCCGACGAGAAACGTCCAGATCTCCTGCTGTCGTCCGGTGAGCTCCACTGCGAGGCCTCCTGGCGCGGGGTTCGGGGTCGAACGTGTGTTCGACAGGAGGGTAGAGACTCCTCCGGACGGCGTCAAGAAGACGACAAGGCCGCCCCGGAGGGCGGCCCCGAAACGCATGCGCTGGAGAGGACTTGAACCTCCACGGCCGCAATGGCCACTAGGCCCTCAACCTAGCGCGTCTACCGATTCCGCCACCAGCGCGAGGGCGGCCCGTAGTGTAGCCGGGCCTACTTGAGGTAGTGGAAGAGCGCGACGCTGTTCGCGAAGAAGAGCACGGCGACGACGAGCGTCAGCCGGGTGAGGTTCCGCTCGACGATGTGGGTTCCGCCCTGGGAGGCAGGCGTGAAGCCCATGCCCCCCATCCCGGCGTCGCGACCGCTGTGCATGAGCACGAGCGAGACGAGGATGAAGACGAGCAGCACCTGGGTGACGGCGAGGAAGCTGGTCACGCGGACAGGGTAGCTACCTGCCCGCCACCTCGAGGATCGCCTGGACGAGCTCGGCGGCGATCCGGTCCTTCGTCACGTAGCCTGCCGCGCCGGCCTTCCGCGCACGGTCGACATCGCTGCGCGCGTTCGAGCCGGTGAGCATGAGGATGCTCACCTCGCCGTCGGCCGCCTTGATCGCCTTCGCCGCGTCGATCCCGTCCATGAGCGGCATGCTGATGTCCATCAGGACGACGTCGGGCCGTTCCGCCTCGGCGAGCCGGACCGCCTCCTCCCCGTCGCCCGCGAGGCCGACGAGCTCGATGCGGTCGTCGGCGGCGAGGATCGCCTCGAGCGCCTCGGCGAAGAGGCGGTGGTCGTCGGCGATGAGGACGCGGACGCTCATCCCCGACACTCTGCGTTGTTACGGTCCGCTTGTGAAGAGCACCGACGCGCACGAGCGGATCCGAAAGCTGCTCGTCACCGGCGACAACCGCCTGAAGCAGGGCGTCGGCCCGGAGAAGGCGCGCGAGAGCTGGGAGCAGGCGCTCGCGCTCGCCCGGGAGGCGGGGCTCGAGGACGCCGTCCGGCCGCTCGTCGAGGTCAGGCTCGCCGACCTGCCGCCCGGCTGAGGATCGCCTCGATCCGCTCCGCCTGCCGGCGGACGTCGTGCCCGGCCGCGGCCGCGCGCGCCGCCTCGTTCGGGCGCGGGAACGCCTCCGCCAGGCGCATCGCGCGCGCGATCTCCTCGACGTCGAGCGGGTCGACGAGGACGCCGGCCCCGGGCGGCACGAACTCGGGAGGGCCGCCGATGCGCGTGGCGACGACCGAGCGGCCACAGGCCATCGCCTCGAGCAGGGCCTGGCCGAGCGGCTCGACGAGGCTCGGCTGGCAGAGGACGTGACTGTCGGCGAGCAGGCGCGGGACCTCGTCGTGAGGGACGCGGCCGAGAACGCGCACGCGCTCGCGCCCTTCGAGCCGAGTCCGCAGCGCGCCGTCGCCGGCGAAGGTCAGCGTCCCCGCGCCGAGCCGCGCGAACGCATCCGCGAGGCGGACGACGTTCTTTCGCTCCTCCAGCGCGCCGACGCACAGGAAGCGCGCCGGGCCGCCGGGCGGCTGTGTCACCGCGAACGCATCGAGATCGACGCCGCTCGAGACGACCTCGGTCTTGCCCCGCGCCTCGGGGACCTTCGCCTCGAGCTCGCCGCGCAGGTACTCGGACACGCAGACGACCGCAGACGCGCGACCGACGACGAGACGTGTCGCGGCGGCGATGCCGGGAATCGCGCCGACGTTGCGCACGTCGCGTCCGTGCGCGGTGACGACGAGCGGCGCGCGGCCGGCGAGCGCGACGAGCCCGCTCGGCACGAGGAAGTGCGCGTAGACGACATCGGGGCGCCGCGCCGCGAGCGTGCGGCGCGCGAGCGTCAGATAGCGGAGCTTGCCGCCCGCGCGGGTGTCGAGGACGGCGAGGTCGACCTCGTTCCCGCGCTCGACGAGCTCGCGCTCGAGCTGCGCGACGAACGTCCCCAGGTCGGGCGCTCCCGGGCCGGGATACATCTGCGAGACGAGGAGGATCCGCACCGGCGGAGCGTATGCTCCGGCACCGTGGCAGGGGTGGTGCAGGTGGACGGCCTGACGAAGGTCTTCCGCGTCGCCGAGCGCGAGGCGGGCCTCCGCGCGTCCCTGCGCAGCCTCGTCGCGCGGAAATGGCGCGAGGTCCGCGCCGTCGACGAGATCTCCTTCGCGATCGGCGCCGGCGAGATCGTCGGCTTCCTCGGACCGAACGGCGCCGGAAAGACGACGACGCTGAAGATGCTCTCCGGTCTGCTCCATCCGAGCGGGGGCGAGGCGCGCGTGCTCGGGCACGTCCCGTCGCTGCGACAGCGCGACTACCTGCGCCGCATGACGCTCGTCATGGGGAACCGCAACCAGCTCCAGTGGGATCTGCCCGCGCTCGACTCGTTCGAGCTGAACCGGGCCATCTACCGGTTGCCGCGCGACGAATACACGCGCACGCGGGACGAGCTGATCGAGCTGCTCGACATCGGCGAACTCGTGCGCAAGCCCGTGCGCCAGCTCTCGCTCGGCGAGCGCATGAAGGTCGAGGTCGTCGGCTCGCTCCTCCACCTGCCGCAGGTGCTCTTCCTGGACGAGCCGACGATCGGCCTGGACGTGACGATGCAGAAGCGGATCCGCTCCTTCGTCGCCGAGTACAACGCGCGATACGGCGCGACCGTTCTCCTGACGAGCCATTACATGGCCGACGTGGAGGCGCTGTGCGAACGCGTCATCGTCATCCACCACGGGCGGATCCTGTTCGACGGGCGGCTGTCCGCGCTCGCCGACCAGTTCGCGGCGTACAAGACGATCGAGGCCGTGGTCGGGGACGGCGAGCGGATCACGATGCAGGTGCCGAGAGCCGAGACCTCGCGGGCGACTGCGAAGCTCCTCGCCGAGCACGAGGTGCACGACCTCACCGTCGAGGACCCGCCGATCGAGGACGTCATCGAGCAGGTGTTCGCGTCGTGACCGAGAGCGCGGCGCGCTCGTACGTCGACTTCTACGCGACGAGCATCCGCGTCCAGATCCAGAC
>JAGWRZ010000079.1 GCA_028876365.1 Acidobacteriota bacterium
CGACGAGCGCCGCGATCCGCGCCGGCGCCTCGTCCGTGAGCAGCCGGACCGCGCTCGCGCGGCAGAGACCGCGCCCGGCGGCGAGCGTGTCGGCCGCGTGGAGCGACGGGTCGTCGTCGGGGCCGACGGCGGCGGCGACGCCGCCTTGGGCCGCCCAGCTGTTGGACGAGTCGACGGCGCCCTTCGCGACGAGCAGGACGGAGGCGCCTGCGTCGGCGGCGGTCAGGGCGGCGGTGAGGCCGGCAACTCCCGCGCCGACGATCGCGACGTCGCTATCGAGTTTCTTCCTCAAAGTCGATAACCTGTTCGCGAGTGTACACGGTTCCCGACTCCGGAGCGAAAACAGCGGCGCACGCGGTGCTCGCCGCGGTCCTCCGCGTGCGCGACGGGCGTCTGCAGGCGCTTCTCTGGCAGCGCGGACGGGAGCCGTACGCGGGCGCCTGGGCGCTCCCCGGGGGGCGCCTCGAGGCCGACGAGACGCTCGAGGAGTCGATGCTCCGCCATCTGGCGGAGAAGGTCGACGTCCGCGAGGTGAGCCACCTGGAGCAGCTCGAGACGCGGAGCGACCCGGCCCGCAGCCCGGGGCCGCGCGAGCTCGCGACCGCGTTCCTCGGGCTCGTGCCGCGCGATGCCGACCCGGCGGTCCCGGACGACACGCGCTGGCATCCCGTCGACGAGCTGCCGCCGCTCGCCTACGACCACGAGCCGATCCTCCTCGCCGCCCGCGAGCGCCTGCGCGGCAAGCTCTCGTACACGAACCTCGGCTTCGCCCTCGCGCCGGCGGCGTTCACGATGGCCGAGCTGCGGGACATCTACACGGCCGCGCTCGGCCACGCCGTCTCCGCGACGAACCTCCAGCGCGTCCTGCTCCGCCGGCGGCTCCTCGAGGACACGGGCGCCCATCGCCGGTACGGACGCGGCGGGGGCCGGCCGGCGACGCTCTACCGCTTCGTCTCGGACGAGCTCGAGATCACGGACCAGTTCGCCGTCCTCCGTCCGCCTACAATCGTGAGCTAGGTGTTCGAGCTCGGAACCAGCCTGCGCGAGGCGCGCGTCCGCCAGGGCCTCGACGTCCCCCAGGCCGAGCTCGCGACGAAGATCCGCGCGAAGTACCTGCGCGCCCTGGAGGCGGAGCAGTTCGACGCGCTTCCGGCGGACACCTACGTGAAGGGATTCCTGCGCGCGTACGCCGACTTCCTCGGGCTCGACGGCCAGCTGTACGTGGACGAGTACGACTCGCGGTTCATCCCCGACGCGTTCGACGGCGAGCCCGCGCCGCGCCGCTCCGCGCAGCGGCAGCACGAGCTGAGCTTCGAGCGGCGCGCGGTCGTCCTCGCTCTCGTCGGCGTGGCGGCGCTCGCCGCGCTCGTCATCGTCGCGTGGAAGTTCGGCGGCTCCCCGCCGTCGGCGCCGTCCGTCCTGCCCGGCGCGTCGAGCGCGCCGAAGGGGCTCGTCTTCTCGGGCGCGGGCACCTACGTCCAGGTGCGAAGCGCCTCGCGGGGCGGGAAGCTGCTGTACGAGGGGACGTTGCAGGGCGGCGAGCTGAACGCCGTCGCCGGCTCGCGGTTCTGGATCCTCGTCCGGCATCCGCACGCCCTGCGGATGACGCTCGACGGGAAGGCGGTGTCGCTGCCCGCCCGCGCGACGTTGCGCGTGATCGTCACCCCGACGAGCACGTCGCTCGCCGGCTAGTGCCGCAGCGTCCGCGCGCGATCGTCGTCGTCACGGGCAGCGAGCTCGTGCGGGGCGAGCGCACCGACCGCAACGGGCCTTTCCTCGCCGCGGAGGCGCTGCGCCTCGGTCTCGAGCCGGCGCGCATCGTCATCGTCGGCGACGACCGGGGAGAGCTCGAGGCCGCGCTCCGCGAGGGCGTCGAGGCGGACGCCTGCCTCGTCTCCGGCGGCCTCGGCCCGACCCACGACGACCGCACGGTGGAGATGGTCGCGCGCGCGCTCGGCCGCGGCCTCCAGGTCGACGCCGATCTCGAGCGGGAGATCGAGCGCGTCTCGCGGGCGGCGGCCGAACGGCTCGAGCGTCCCTACGCCGACTTCCGGCCCGGAGTGAGAAAGCAGGCGACGAAGCCCGAGGGCGCCGTCTCGCTCGGCCTCGCGGGCACCGCCCCCGGGCTCCTCGTCGAGCACGGCGGGAAGGTGGTCGTCGTCCTGCCCGGGCCGCCGCCCGAGCTGCAGCGCCTGTGGCCGAACGCCCTCGAGACGGACGCATTCCGCGCCCTCCTCGCGCGTGCGCAGCCGCCGGGGCGCCGCGTGCTCCGCTTCTTCGGCGTGAGCGAGTCGGCGGTCGCCCGTGCCCTCGCCGGCGCGGGCGGGGACGGTGACGGGGTGGAGGTGACGATCTGCGCGCGCGACTTCGAGATCCACGTCGACCTCGTCGTCGCGCCGGGGGCGGAGGCGCGGGCGGACGCGCTCGAGGCGGCTCTTCTCCCTCCGATCGAGAAGTGGCTCTTCTCGCGCGACGATCGGCCGGTCGAGGAGCACGTCCTTTCGCTCTGTCGAGCGAGAGGGCTGACGCTCGCGACCGCGGAATCGGAGACCGGGGGCCTCGTCGCGGCCCGGCTGACGTCGATACCGGGAGCGAGCGAGGTCTTCGTCGGGTCCGTCGTCGCATATGCGAACGCGGTGAAGGAGGCGGCGCTCGGGGTGCCCGCCGAGCTCCTGGCCGTGCACGGCGCCGTGTCGGCCGAGGCGGCGGAGGCGATGGCGCGCGGGGCCCGGGCCCGTCTGGGCGCGGACGTCGCCGTCGCCGTGACCGGCGTCGCGGGCCCCGGAGGCGGGACGGAGGGCAAGCCGGTCGGGCTCGTCCACCTCCACGCCGCGGGGCCGGACGGCGGCGTCTCGCGCGAGCTGACGTTCCCCGGCGACCGCGAGTCGATCCGCGCGCGGAGCGCGGTGATGGCGCTTCACCTCGTTCGGCGCATGCTGACGGGGATTCGTGACGAAGGCGCATGACCGCGCCCACTAGCGTGGGCGGGGATGGACGGCAGCGGCTCTTCCTCGCTCTCCGGCTGCGCGCCGCCGACCTCGACGCGGTCGAGGCGTGGCAGCGGGAGCACCTCGAGCGCATGCGCGTCGTGCCGCGCGCGCACCTGCACGTCACGCTCGCGTTCCTCGGCCACCGTCCCGCCGGCGAGCGCGAGGGCATCCTCGGGGCTCTCCGCGCCGCCGCCGGAGAGGCGGTGGGGGAGATCAGGCTCGTGCCGGTCGGCTACCGGGAGACGCGGGGGGTCGCCATGCTCGTGCTCGCCGACGAGGACGGCCGGGCGGGCGCGCTCGCGGCCGACCTCCACCGCAGGCTGGAGGCGCTCGGGGTCTTCCGCGCCGAGGCGCGGGCGTGGCTTCCGCACCTCACGGTCGGCCGTTTCCGGGAGCGCGCAGGACTCCGCCCGGCGCTCGGGAACATGAGAACATATGTTCTCATTCCGTCCGACGCCTCTGCTTATCTGTCCCGGCTGCGTCCCTCCGGGGCGGAGTACGAGGTTCTCGCGTCAGTTGCCCTAGGAGGTCTGTAGGTGGACAAGAACGAAGCACTCGATGTCGCGCTCGGCCAGATCGAGCGCCAGTTCGGCAAAGGCTCGGTCATGAAGATGAACGACCGCGCCGCCGTCGCGGTCGGCGCGGTCTCGACCGGCTCGCTCGCGCTCGACCTCGCGCTCGGCATCGGCGGCCTGCCGCGCGGCCGCATCGTCGAGGTCTTCGGGCCCGAGTCCTCCGGCAAGACGACGCTCGTCTACCACGTCATCGCGGAGGCGCAGCGCCGGGGCGGCATCTGCGCGTTCATCGACGCCGAGCATGCGATGGACCCCGCCTACGCGAAGCGCATCGGGGTCGACATCGACGAGCTCCTCGTGTCGCAGCCCGACACAGGCGAGCAGGCGCTCGAGATCTGCGAGCTCCTCGTGCGCTCGGGCGCGCTCGACGTCGTCGCGATCGACTCGGTCGCCGCGCTGACGCCGAAGGCGGAGATCGAGGGCGAGATGGGCGACTCGCACGTCGGCCTGCAGGCG
>JAGWRZ010000080.1 GCA_028876365.1 Acidobacteriota bacterium
GTCGCCCGCGAAGAGCAGGGCGAACTCGTCGCCGCCGCAGCGGAAGGCCTCGCCGCCGCGGGCGCTCCGGAAGATCTCCGCGAGCGCGACGAGCACGTCGTCGCCGACCTGGTGGCCGTAGGTGTCGTTGATCCGCTTGAAGTCGTCGACGTCGACGATGCAGAGCGAGAACTCGCTGTGGTCGTGCTTCGCGTGCGCGATGCGTTCGCGCAGCGCCGCCTGGTAGCCGCGATGGTTGCCCAGGCCGGTGAGGTTGTCGGTCAGAGCGTCACGTTGCGCGAGCCGCGACTTGAGCGCCGTGCGCTGGTAGAGCGAGAGAGCGAACAGAGGCCCGGCGAGCAGGACGAGCAGGGCCGGCTTGATCGCCCACAGGTTCGCGGCGAGAGCCGCGAGGAACGCCATGATCGCGAGCGCCGGCCCCGAGTAGCGGAGGATGGAGGTGAGCGTCTCGCGATAGGCCACGCGCTCGGCGAGGGCGACCGCCCCGGAGACGAGGCCGACGTTGACGAGGACGAAGATCATGCCGCCCACGAACGCGTAGCCGCTCAGCCGGAAGACGTCGTGCTCCGGCACGACTCCGAGGAGGCGCGGCACCGACGCGGCCGCGGCGGCGATCGCGTACGCGCCGCCGTTGAAGACCGCCCGGATCGTCGGCAGGCGCTGGATGAGCATCGGCAGGCAGATGCTCAGCGCCGCGATCGGGATCGCCGCCGCCCACCCGAAGATGAGCAGCGCGGCGATGTTGAAGACGAACCCGAGCGAGACCGAGCTCCCCTTCTCGTCGAGCGGCACGGGATGGAGCTCCGCGATGATCCCGAACGCGAGGAAGAGGGCCATGCCGGCCCCCGTCGAGAGCCGCGGGGGATCGAATGCGAGGTGCCCGGCCGAGAGGCCGAGCGCCGCCGAGGCCGCCGCCACGACCGTCGCGACGTACCCGACGAGCCGTGGAGGAAGCCCGATGATCGTCTTTTCGGTCGTGCCCATCCGCCGCCGTCGATCCGCGGGGAGCCGGGCCGCCCCGGCTCCCTCGCCGCGATCGTCCCTTAGAACAGGCCGGCCAGAATCGACTGGAGATCGCCCCAGCGGACGCCCGCCCCGGACCCGACGAGGAGCGCGGTGAGAGCGCCGAGGGAGATCGCGGCCTTCAGTACCGCAGAGTGCCAACGAACCATTGCAGGGTCACCTCCGATGTGGGTAGCCGCAGTCCTGCATGGCCCATCCTCTCGTGGCCGGCGATCGCGAAGCGTCCCCCGAATAGGGGATTCAGGTATGAGGCCGGTACGATCGAGCGGTGGCCCGGCCGTATCCCGTCGTCCTCTTCGACCTCGACGGGACGGTCGTCGACTCCGGGGGGATCATCCTCGCTTCGATGCGTCATGCGGCGCGCGAGGTGCTCGGGCGGGAGTACCCGGACGACGTCCTCCTGCACGCCGTCGGGGGACCGGGTCTCGAGGCCCAGATGGCCGCCCTCGACCCGGAGCGGGTGGACGAGCTCGTCACCGTCTACCGCGCTCACAACGAGCCGCTGCACGAGGCGCTCGTCTCCTGCGCCGGCATCGAGGACGCCCTGGAGCGGCTCCGCGCCGACGGCCGCCGCCTCGGCGTCGTCAGCGCCAAGCGCCGGGCGACGGTCGAGCTCGCCTTCGCACACGTCCCGCTCGGGCACCTCTTCGAAGCGATCGTGGGCGGCGACGAGACCGAGCGGCACAAGCCCGACCCGCAGCCGCTCCTCCTCGGCGCGGAGCGGCTCGGCGTGAGCCCGTCCGACGTCGTCTACGTCGGCGACTCGCCCTTCGACGTCCGCGCGGCGAAGGCCGCCGGAATGGGCTCGGTCGCGGTCACCTGGGGCCGGATCCACGATCGGGCGAGGCTCGAGCGGGAGGAGCCGGACGCGATCGTCGACACCGCGGAGGAGCTGCTTGGCGCCGTCTGACGCCCGGGCGCGCGCCGCCGAGCTGCGCGAGCTCCTCAATCGCGCGCTCATCGCCTACCACGTGGACGACGACCCGATCATGGAGGACGCCGCCTACGACGTCCTCTACGACGAGCTCGCCGGGATCGAGGCGGAGAGTCCCGATCTCGTCACGCCCGACTCGCCGACGCAGCGCGTCGGCGCGCCCGTCTCCGACCGCTTCCGGAAGGTGCGTCACCGCACGCCGATGGGCTCGCTCGACAAGGTGACGACCGACGAGGCGATCGCGAAGTGGGCCGAGGACGTGGGCCGGCGCCTGGGGACGGGCGAGCCCGTCGCCTTCGTCCTCGAGCCGAAGATCGACGGCCTCGCCATCAACCTGACGTACACCGACAACGTGCTCGCGCAGGGCGCGACGCGGGGCGACGGCGTCGAGGGCGAGGACGTCTCGCCGAACCTGCGCACGATCAGGACGATCCCGCTGGCGATGGTCGGCGGCGGCGTGCCGGGCACGATCGAGGTGCGCGGCGAGGTGTACATGCCCCTCTCGGGGTTCCGGGCCCTGAACGAGCGGCTCGTCGCGGAGGGGAAGAAGCCGACGCCGAACCCGCGGAACGCGGCGGCGGGCTCGCTGCGCCAGAAGGACCCGTCCGTCACCGCCTCCCGGCCGCTCTCGTTCTGGGCGTACGGCGTCGGTGCGCACGCCGGCGTCGAGCTCGTCACGCACTGGGAGGCGCTCCAGTGGCTGAAGGGGCACGGCTTCCCGATCAACCCGTTCGCCGAGCGCGTGGAGACGGTGGAGGAGGTGGCCGCCCGCGCGCACGCGTGGGAGGTGCGCCGCGCCGAGCTCGACTACGAGATCGACGGGATCGTCATCAAGGTCGACGCGTTCGACCAGCAGGCGCGCCTCGGCTCGCTGCACGAGCGGCCGCGCTTCGCGCGCGCGTTCAAGTGGGCCCCGATGACGGCGGTCACGCGCCTGGAGAAGATCGCGATCCGGGTCGGGCGCACCGGCGCGCTCAACCCGTGGGCGATCCTCGCTCCGGTCGAGGTCGGCGGCGTCACCATCTCGCGCGCGACGCTCCACAACGAGGAGGACATCAACCGGAAGGAGATCCGCGAGGGAGACGACGTCATCGTGCAGCGCGCCGGCGACGTCATCCCGCAGATCGTCGGGCCGGCCGGCCCGCACCGGAAGGGGACGAGGCGGTTCCGCATGCCCGAGCGCTGCCCCCTCTGCGGCACCGCGGTGGTGAAGCCGGAGGGGGAGGCGATGCACCGCTGCCCGAACCGCGCGTGCCCCTCGCGCGGGCTCGAGACCCTGATCAACTGGGTCATGGCCGCCGCGGACATCGAGGGAGTGGGCGAGCAGACCGTGAGAACGCTGTGGGACGAGGGAATCGTCCGCTCGATTCCGGAGCTGTACAGGTTGACGCGCGAGAAGCTGACCGAGCTGGACGGCTTCGCCGAGACGAGCGCCGGCAACGCCGTCGCCGCGATCGAGGCGTCGAAGGCGATCCCGTTCTCGCGCGTGCTCTTCGGCCTCAACATCCCCGACGTCGGCTGGGTGACGGCCCAGACGCTCGCCCGCCACTTCGGCACCGTCGACGCGCTCGTGCACGCGACCCAGGAGGAGCTCGTCGAGGCGGAGGGCATCGGGCCCGAGCGCGCGGAGGCGATCGCCGAGTGGTTCCGCGACGAGGACAACCGCAGGCTCGTCGACGAGCTCCGCTCTCTCGGGCTGCGCTTCGAGGCCGGGGAGGAGGAGCGGCCGGCGGAGGGGCCGCTGACCGGGAGCCGCTACGTCGTCACGGGGACGCTCGAGAGCATGACGCGCGAGCAGGCCGAAGCGGCGCTCGAGGCGCTCGGCGCGAAGGTCTCGGACTCGGTGTCCTCGAAGACGACCGGAATCGTCGTCGGCGAGGAGCCGGGCAGGTCGAAGCTCGCGAAGGCGGAGAAGGCGGGCGTGCCGCTCCTGACGGAGGCGGACCTGGTCGCGCTACTTGGACGCCGCTAGCGCGGCGGCGAATCGGTCCTCGGCCTCGCGCGACCACGTCCACGAGACGGGGTCGCCGTTGACGATGACCGAGAAGACGTACCGGCCGCCGACGAACCCGGAGAGAGAGGTCGCGTTGTCGGTCGTGCCGGTCTTCGCGCGAACGACGCCCGCCGCGGCGGTGCCGCGCATCCGGTCGTGCAGCGTCCCCGTCCGTCCTGCGAGCGGGAGCGAGGCGTGCAGGTACGGCTCCACCGTCGGGTCGCTCCACATCACCCGGAGAAGCGAGACGAGCGCCGCCGGCGTCTGACGGTCGAGGAGCGAGAGCCCCGAGCCGTCGGCCATGTGCACGCCCGCGAGCCGGACGCCGGCCGCCGCGAGCTGCCCGATCACCACGCGCAGCCCGGCCGCCGTCGTGCCCTGCCCGAGCTGGACGGCTCCGAGCTCCTTCGTCAGCATCTCGGCCGTGAAGTTGTCGCTTCTCTGATCCATGAAGCGCACGATCGCGGCGAGCGGCGGCGAGTCCACGGACCCGAGGGCGACGTCCTCGGCGCCGGCCGCGCCGAGAGAGGCGCCCCCGTCGACCCGCACGCCGGCGCGCGCGAGCGCCTTCGTGAAGAGCTGCGCGGCCGAGAGCGCGGGATCGCGCGACGTGTACCCGCCCACGAGCCCGCGGTCGACGATGAGAGCGGAGAGCGGCGGCGACTCGTTGACGTAGAACTCCGCCTTCCACCCCGGCGCCGTCCGGCGCGCGTCGAACCACGTCTCGTCGCCGAGGACGCGTCCGGTCACCCTGGAGATGCCGTCCTCCCGCACCTGGCGCGCCAGCGCCGCGAGCCCCGCGGACGAGAGCGTCGGGTCGCCGTAGCCTTTGAGGACGAGGTCGCCGTCCCATGTCGGCCCGTCGTGCGCGCCCTGGCCGAGGACGTCGGTCTCGATCCGGAAGGCCGGGCCGAGCGCCGTCAGCGCCGCGTAGGTGACCGCGAGCTTCTCGTTCGAGGCGGGCCTGAGCGGGAGCGCCGCGTTGTGCGCGTACACGACGCGTCCGCTCGCCAGGTCGAGGACGAGCGCCCCGGAGTCGGCGAAGTCGACGAACGGACCGTGCAGCGCCGCGGCGAGCCGGGCGTGCAGCGATCGGTCCGCAGCACCGCCCGGTGCGGCGACGGCGAGCGCGGCGGCGGCGACCCCGAGAGCGGCGGCGACCCGAGACGGCACGTGCCGTTTCATTCTTTGGGCGCGTACGGAGATCGTCAAGGGAAATGGGCCGGACGCGCCGCGAAGATGGGTCGGGCGGCCCTTCCGGATCCCCTGCGGGCGGCCCGATAATCGATCTCCGTGGGCGGGGACGATCGAATCGTGCTGCATCGGCGCATCGAGGAGCTGCTCGACGCTCCGGCGAGCGGCGACGCCGCGCCGAGCCTCGCGCGCCTCGAGGCGACGCTGACCGACGGCTATGCCCGGGCGCTCGCGCTCGAGGCCGAGCGCTCGCGCATCGAGCGGCTGATCGGCGAGGCCGCGGGCCGCGTCGACGAGCCGTCCGCGACCGGGGTCACCGACGAGATCGTGTCGCTCGCGCGGATGCTGACCCATGCCGAGCGCGAGCTCGGGAGCCTGCGGGCGATGCTGCGTCGCCTGAACGCGCGCAGGCGCGCGCTCCGCCACGCGACGACCGTCTAGACGATCCCGCTCCGCACGGCGTACACCGCCGCCTGGATGCGATTGTCGATCTGGAGCTTCATCAGGATGTTCGAGATGTGGTTCTTCACCGTCTTCGGGCTGATGTGCAGGTCCGCCGCGATGACGGCGTTGTCCTTGCCGTTCGCGATCAGCTTCAGGACCTCGATCTCCCGGTCGGAGAGCTCGGACCGGATCGTGTCCGCGATCTCCGGCGACGCGCTCGTCGCGCGCACGCGCTGCAGCACCTTCGCCGCGATGCCGGGCGAGATGAGCGACTCGCCGCGCCAGGCCGCGCGGATGCCCGCCATCAGCTCGTCGATCGACGAGTCCTTCAGCAGATAGCCGCACGCGCCGGCGAGGATCGCGTCCATCACGTCGGCGTCCTCGTCCGAGATCGTCAGCACGACGACGCGCGTGAGCGGCGCGATCGCCGCGATGTGGCGTGTCGCCTCGACGCCGCCCATGCCGGGCATGTTCAGGTCCATGACGACGACGTCGGGGGCGTCCTCGCGGACGCAACGAACCGCATCTGTGCCGGTCGGCGCCTCGCCCGAGATCTGGACGCCCTGCTCCTCGAGCAGGTTGCGCAGGCCCGTGCGGAACAGGTCGTGGTCGTCGACGATCAGGACGCGGAGCGTCTCGAGACTCCGCTCTTCATGTGCCTGAAGCGGCTCAGTCAGTGCTCACACCCCCTCCGCGCGTGCGGCCAAGTCTAGTGAAGGGTGATGGTGACCGTCCGGCGCCCCCAGGCGTAGGCCTGTGCGACGCTCGGGAACCAGAGGTCGATCATCGCTCCGCGGATGCCGCTGCCGACGTCGGCAGCGACCCCCTCGCCGTAGCCCGGGATCGTCATGCGCGTCCCGAGTGGGATGACGGTCGGGTCGACGGCGACGATGCCCGGACCGACGGGAAGGCCGGTGGCGGTCCTGCCCGGCAGGGAGTACCCCGTCGCGGAGACCGTGAGCATCCGCCCTCCCTGTGACGGTGCGGCGGGCGCGGCGGGCGCCGCCGGGGTCGCCGGGCTCGGGTCGCCGACGACCGACGGGACGGGGCCGCTCGCGGCGACCGCGGCGGTCAGCTGCTGCGACTTCGTCTCGGCGCGCCGGACGGCGGCCTCGAGCTCCTGGATCTGCGAGGCCCTCAACTGCTGCTGGTCGCGCACTCCGGAGATGAACGAAAGCCGCTCCGCCCGTGTGGATGCGAGCGTGCGCGTCGTCAGGGCGGCGGCGCGGACCGCGACGGCGACGCGTGCGCGACGCGCCGCGAGCGAGGCGCGCAGCCGGTCGAGCCGGCGTGCGGCGACGAGTGCCGCGGCGACGTATCTGCTGCTCTGGTCGGTGACGCGTTTCATGCCGTCGAGCGTCGTGACGGCCTGATCGAGCGACTCCGCTCCGAGGATGACCGCGAGCGGATCGGTCGGCCCTTGCTCGTACAGCATCCGCAGATTGGCTCCGAGATGGCGCTGCGAGACGGCGAGCGTGCGCTTGGTCGCCGCGATCTGCCGCGTGAGCTCGAGCTGCTGGGCGCGCAGGCCGGCGGCGTCGCGCTGCAGGCCCCCGAGCGTCGTCTGGGCGGCGCCGAGTCGCGCGTCGAGCGCGTACAGATCGAGCGTCGCGCCGTGCAGGCGCGCAGCGAGCGCGTTCTCCTCGGCGCGCAGCGTGCTCTCCCGTGCGCCGGGCCCGGCGGCCGCCGGCGAAGCGGCGAGGACGAGCACCGCAGAGGCGCCTGCGAGCAGCGCCGCGGATCGTGTCCTTCGGGCGCTCACGGAGGGAGGACCGTACCATAGGTTTCACGAGGCTTTCGGCGAGTTTGTGCGCCCGCTTTTCACCGTTTCTCCCCATCCATATGCGCCAATTTGCGGCAACTTTCACGAGGTAAGGCGGTTGCCAGCATCCGAAAGCCCTGGTAGCGTCCCGACCTTGTGACGTGCGGGAGACCCGGTGCGACGCTGCCGGGAAAGCGTCGGGAGACGTCATCCAGATACTGAAGCGACAGGCTCCGGTCATCGCCATCGCCCTCGCTGCGGCTTCCGTCGGAGCCGGTGCGGCGACCGCCGACCCCTCCATCAGCGCGAAGCAGGCGGAGGCGCAGCAGGTGATGGCGAAGATCCAGGTGCTCGACTCGAGCCTCGAGCGCGCGCGCAATCGATACGACTCCGCGAGCGCCCGGCTGTCCTCGATCGAGCACAGCCTGAAGATCAACCGCATCGGCCTGGGTGTCGCGCGGAAGAACCTCGTCGTCGCGCAGAGGAACCTCTCGGCCCGGCTCGTCGACATCTACACCTCGCGCGACAGCCAGTCGACGATCGCGGTGATGCTCGGCGCCACGAGCATCGACGATCTCGTCAACCGCATCGAGTCGGTGCAGTCGGTGTCGTCGCAGGACGTCGCCGTCGTGCGGCAGGTCATCGCGTTCAAGCACGAGGTGACCGTGCGGCAGCACACACTCGTGCGCGACCGGCGTTCGCAGGCGGAGCTCGTGCGCCAGCGGGCGGCGGCGAAGGCGCGGATCGCCTCGCAGCTCGGCTACCAGCAGCGGCTGTACAACTCGGTCAAGGGCGAGATCGCCCATCTCGTCGCGATGGAGCACGCGCGCCAGCTCGCCCTCGCAGCGCAGGCGCAGGCGCGATACGCCGCCTACCAGGACACCAATCCTCCCACGCTCGACCTGAGCACCGGGTACACCGCGCCGGCGGCTTCGCCGTACACCGGCGTCGTCGGCATCGCGATGCAGTACCTCGGCGTGCCGTACGTCTGGGGCGGTGCGAGCCCGAGCGGCTTCGACTGCTCCGGGCTCGTCATGTACGTGTACTCGCAGGTCGGCGTCTCGCTCCCGCACTACACGGGAGCGCAGTGGCAGATGGGCGTGCCCGTGGCGGAGAGCGACCTCCAGCCCGGCGACCTCGTCTTCTTCGACGGGCTCGGTCACGTCGGGATCTACATCGGCGGCGGCGAGTTCATCCACGCGCCGCACGCGGGCGACGTCGTCCGCATCGACAGCCTGTCCGAGGGCTGGTACGCGGCGACCTACGACGGCGCCCGCCGCATCCTCGGCAGCTAGGCGTAGAGCGCGTCTATCTCGGCGGCGAAGTGCTCCTGCACGACGCGCCGACGGAGCTTGAGCGTCGGCGTCAGCTCCCCCTCCTCCTGGGAGAAGTCACGGGGAAGGATCGAGAAGCGCTTGATCTGCTCGACGCGGACGCGATCGCGGTTGACCGCGTCCACGACCTCGTGCGCGACCTCCTGCGGGTCGCGGCCGCTCGCGTTCACCTCGTCCCAGTCGAGCGTGAGGAGCGCGGTCACGTACGGGCGCCGGTCGCCGACGATCAGCGCCTGCGAGACGAACCGCGACGCCTTGAGCGCGTTCTCGAGGTTCTGCGGCGCGATGTTCTTGCCTCCGGCGGTGATGATGATGTCCTTCTTGCGGTCGGTGATCCTCACGAATCCGTCGCCGTCGATCTCCCCGACGTCTCCGGTGCGGAAGTAGCCGTCGTCCGTGAATGCGGCAGCCGTCGCCTCCGGGTCCTTGAAGTAGCCCATGAAGACGCTGTCGCTGCGCACGAGGATCTCGCCGTCGGCGTCGAGCTTCACCTCGGCGCCGTCGACCGCGCGGCCCACGGTGCCGAACCTGTAGTCCTCGGGATCGTTCACGCTGAGCGAGCTCGACGTCTCGGTCAGCCCGTACCCCTCGATGACGAGCAGGTTCAGCGACTTGAAGAACTCGAGCACGTCGACGCCGAGCGGCGCCGCGCCGGAGATGCCGAGGCGAAGCCGTCCACCGAGCCGCGCGCGCACCTTCTCGAACACGAGCGCGTCGGCGATCCGGCCCCGAACGCTCGTCGGGCTCTTCGTCGACCCCACCTTCAGCGCCCAGCGGCCGATCGCGCGCTTGGGGCCGCGCGAGCGCTCGATCTCGCCGAGGACCGTCGCATGGATCTTCTCGTACACGCGCGGCACCGCCGGCAGGATGGTCGGCCGCGTGCGCTGCAGCGCCTCCGGCACGCGCGCGACGTCGGAGACGAGCGCGAGCGTCGACCCGTGATACGCCGCGCTCTGGTGGACGATGCGCGCGAAGCTGTGGGCCATCGGCAGGAAGAGGAGGACGACGTCGGTCTCGTCCTGGAGCTCGTTGCGTACGCGCAGCGCGGCGTTGGCGAGGTTGCGGTGGCTCAACATGCAGCCCTTCGGCGGCCCGGTCGTCCCCGACGTGTAGATGAGGGTCGCGAGGTCGTCCTCCGCGACCGGCTCCGGCTGCGCGTCGCCGGCGCTCGCCTCGAGCTCCGGGATCTCGTCGAAGCGGATGACCGGCCCGTCGAAGACGGGCGCGAGCTTCGCCTCCTGCTCGTCGTCCTCGACGAAGGCGAGCACCGCCTCGGAGTGGCCGAGGATGTACGCGCACTCGGCGGCGCTCGAAGTCGGGTAGAGGCCGACGACGACGGCCCCGATCGACATGATCGCCCAGTCGAGGAGGATCCACTCGAGTCGCGTGCGCGCGAGGACGGCGACCGCGTCGCCCTTTCCGACCCCGCGGCCGAGGAGGGCGCGCGCCAGCGCCTCGACGCGGCCGGCCGCCTCGTGCCACGAGACCTCGTGCCAGCCGTCCGCCTCCTCCTCCAGATAGGCGGGGCTCGGGAGCTCCTCGTCCAGGACGTGGCGCCAGAGGCCGGGCGCCGTGAGCGTCGCGAGCGTCATTTCGGCAATCGTAGGCCAGAGGAGACGGGCGACCCGACTAGAATTCGGTTCATCCCATGCGGACGATCTGGAACGGCTCCATCAGCTTCGGCCTCGTCAACATCCCCATCGGGCTCGCGCTCGCGACCCAGCGGGACGACGTGTCCTTCCGCACGCTGCACCGCGAGTGCGGGACGCCGATCAAGCAGAAGCGGTGGTGCCCGTTCCACGAGCGCGAGGTCGAGGCGGACGAGCTCGTGAAGGGCTGGGAGGTGGCGAAGGGCGAGTTCGTCATGGTCGAGGAGTCCGATCTCGAGTCGGTCGCGCTCCGCCGCTCGCAGTCGATCGACATCCTCCGCTTCGTCAAGCTCGAGGACGTCGACCCGGTCTATTTCGACCGCACCTACTACCTCGCGCCCGCCGCCGCCGACGCGCAGCGCCGCCCGTACGTGCTGCTCCTGCGCGCGATGCAGGAGTCGGGGATGGCGGCGGTCGGGAAGTTCGTCCTCTGGGGCAAGGAGAACCTCTGCCTCATCCGCCCGCAGGGCGACACGCTCGCGATGGAGACGCTCTTCTACTTCGACGACGTGCGTTCGACCTCGGAGATCCGGGAGCAGGTCGAGGCGACCGAGGTGAAGAAGGCGGAGCTCGCGCTCGCGGCGCAGGTGATCGACAGCCTCGCCGGCGACTGGGTGCCCGAGGACTTCGAGAACGAGTACCGGCGCGACCTGAAGGCGATGCTCGACGCGAAGCTCGCGGGCCAGGAGATCACCCGGCCGGAGCCGACGCCGGAGACGCCCGTCGTCGACCTGATGGAGGCGCTCCGCCGCAGCGTCGAGGACGTGCAGGGCCGGCGCGCCGCCGGCGGCACGAAGAAGACGAGCGGCGCGAAGCGCAAGACCGCCGCCGCGCGCAAAGCGTCCTAGCACCTAGCTCGTCGGGCTCCCGCGCACCCGCGAAGCGGGGACGAGCTCCGAGTCGCAGGCGCACGTCCCGATCCGCTCGAAAGACGAGAGCCGCCTCGTCGGGCGGCTCTCGTCGGAAGACTGCGGCGGCGCGAAGAGCGCCTAGCTCGCCTTCGGCAAAGCTCCCATCGCCTCGAGCTGCACCTGGAAGAGGTACTTGTCGATCTTGCCGTGATAGATCGGCACGCCCTCCTCCATGCAGAGCCTGATCACCTCCTGGCGATCGATGTTCAGCTCTTTCGACAGCTCCTCGGGCGTGAGGTGATTCGCCATCCGGCCTGCTCCTTCCCCGGGCACGAAAAAACCCGCCGGCGCCGAGCGCTCAGACGGGTTGGCCGTGACCCTTTCTTGTCGACACGACGGGCTTCACTCTGCCCGTCCCACCAGGAAGTCCATAGGTCAAGAATATGCCCCCGTGGGGACGGACGCAAAACCGGACATCGAGGGATTCGCGGAGGAATCGCTCACCCGCGCGGGGACGCGGATCCGGTACCTCGTGGGCGGGTCCGGGCCACCCGTCGTGCTCGTCCACGGGCTCGGCGGGATGGCCGCCAACTGGCGCCTGGTGGCGCCCGCGCTCGCCGCGGGCCGCCGGGTGATCGTTCCCGACCTTCCCGGCCACGGCGACTCGGAGGCGCTCGACGGGGTCGACTCGCTCGACCCCTTCGCCGAGGCCGTCCTCGCGGTCGCGGAGGCGCAGGGCGCACGTCCGGCTCCGTGGATCGGCCACTCGCTCGGCGGCCTCGTCGCGCTCCGGGCCGCCGCGCTCCGCCCCGATGCGGTCACCGGGCTCGTCCTCGCGGCCGCGGCCGGCATCACGTCGGCGAGCCGCGCCGGCCGGGTGACGGTCACGCTCCTCGGCGTCGCGAGGCCGGGACGCATCGTCGGCCGCCGGCGCGGCCGCGTCGCGCCCTCGCGGCTCGGCCGCACGCTCGCGTTCGGCTGGTGGGGCGTCGCCGACCCCGCCGCGCTCGACCCCGCGATGGCGGAGTCGTTCCTCGCCGGCCCGACGCGCCACGCCGACACGCTCACCGCCGGCAGGGCGCTCGTGGCCTCCGATCCGCGCCGCGATCTGCACCGCGTCACCTGCCCGTGCCTCTGCCTGTGGGGCACGAACGACAACTGGGTGCCGCTCTCCGACGGGATGGAGTACGCGCGGAGGCTCCGCGCGCCGCTCCGCACGATCGCCGACTGCGGTCACCTGTTGATCGGCGAGCGGCCGGACGCGGTCGTCGCGGCCGTCAACGCGTTCCTCGCAGACATCTAGGCCGTCGCCGCCTCGAAGGGGATCACCTCCGCTCCCTCGCCGTCCACGCTCTCGCGTCTCGGCCCCCCGAGGAAGTCGATGCGCTGGCCGACGACCTCGACGACGCGGCGCCGGCGGCCGTCCTCCTCCCAGTTGCGGCTCCGCAGGTAGCCGTCGACGCCGATCCGCCGTCCCTTGCTCAGGTGCTCCGCGCAGACCTCGGCCTGCCGGTCCCACACGGATACGCCGACGAAGTCGGCCCCGGCGTCCCTTCCGCCGCGGCCGACGGCGAGCAGGAAGCTCGCCACCTTCTTCTCCTCGCCGACATCGCGGAGCTCGACGTCCGACGCGAGGTTCCCGATCAAGCTCACCCTGTTCATGGCGTGAAGGTAAACGGGCATCCGTCACGAGAGGAGCGCGGCTTTCCGACTTTTCACCTATACACTCGGGGCGCCCATGGGACTTTTCACCTCGATGACCGGGTTCGGCGGCCGCGACATGGCGGTCGACCTCGGCACCGCCAACACGCTCGTGTACGTGCGGGGGCGCGGGATCGTCCTTTCGGAGCCGTCCGTGGTCGCGATCGACCAGCGCTCGGGCGAGGTGCACGCCGTCGGCGTCGAGGCGAAGCGCATGCTCGGGCGCACGCCGGGGACGATCCAGGCCATCCGCCCGCTGAAGGACGGCGTCATCGCCGACTTCGACGTCACCGAGCAGATGCTGCGCCACTTCATCCAGAAGGTGCACCAGCATCGGTTCGCGCATCCGCGCGTCGTCGTGTGCGTTCCGTCGGGCGTCACCGGCGTCGAGAAGCGCGCCGTCGAGGAAGCGACGCTCTCCGCCGGCGCGCGCCAGGCGTACCTGATCGAAGAGCCGATGGCCGCTGCGATCGGCGCAGGCCTTCCCGTCGCCGAGCCGACGGGGAACATGATCGTCGACATCGGCGGCGGCACGACCGAGGTCGCCGTCATCTCGCTCGGCGGCATCGTCGTCTCGCAGTCGCTGCGCGTCGGCGGCGACGAGATGGACGAGGCGATCATCAA
>JAGWRZ010000081.1 GCA_028876365.1 Acidobacteriota bacterium
ACGCCCGCACGCTTCGGCCCGAAGGCAGCTCGCCCGTCCTCGAGAAGGCCGCGCGCCAGCTCTCCGCGTACTTCGACGGCGGGCTCGAGGCGTTCGACCTGCCGCTCGAGCTGCACGGCACCGAGTTCCAGTGCCGCTGCTGGCTCGCGCTCGCGACGATCCCGTACGGCCGGACGGTGAGCTACGGCGAGCAGGCGCGGCGGCTCGGGCTCGGGCCGGATGCGGCGCGCGCGGTCGGCGCTGCGAACGGGAGCAACCCGGTCCCGATCGTCCTCCCATGCCATCGCGTCCTCGGCGCGGACGGATCGCTCACCGGCTTCGGCGGCGGACTGCACGTGAAGCGCTTCCTGCTCGAGCACGAGGGTGCGCTGCTGGCGCTCGGCTGACGCCCGCACATCAACGCGTCATGCGCGCAAGCACCGCGTCGACGCGCGCGAAGCCACCCTTAGCCCCTTCCTCGACGCCGTACGCCATGGTCGTGTCGCGCTCCTCGGGCGTGGCGAAGAGCATCGTCTGAATCAGCTTCGTCCGCGCGCCGAGATCCTCGAACTCGAGCGTCTGGAGGTGGTTCATGAACGTCTGCACGAGTCGCTCGGGCGGATCGACCTCGCGGAACTCGCCCTCGACGACGCCCATCGCCGTGCGGAAGCGATACGTGCCGCCGGCGCGGACGTCCATCTCCTCGACGACCGTTCCGTCTCCCCACCACTGGGGGATGAGCTCGGGATTCGTCCAGACGGAGAAGACGTGCTCGCGCGGCGCGTCGAAGACGCGCTCGACGCGGATCTCGCGCTCGCTCGGCTTGGTGACGGCCGTCTCGTTCATCGGCTCATCGCCTTCTTCACGAGCGCCGTGATCGTCTTCTCGTCGGCCGGCGTCAGCTTCGTGAGGGCGAACACGATCGGCCACATGTTGCCCTTGTCGAGCTTCGCGGAGTCGTTGAAGCCGAGCGTGGAGTAGCGCTCCTTGAACTTGCCCGCATCGCGGAAGAAGACGACGACCTTGCCGTCCGCGTTCGCGTACGCCGGCATCCCGTACCACGTCCTCGGCACGAGACTCGGCGCGGCATTCCTGACGAGCGCGTGCACGCGCTTGCCGATCGCGCGGTCCGCGGGCGCCATCTTCTTCAGCGCCTCGGCGACCGCCTTCTCGCCGTCCTCGTTCGACTTCCGCTCTTTGAGAGTGGCCTTCAACGCGGCCTTCTCCTCGGCCGTGAGTCCGGCCTTCTGCGCGTTCGGGCTCATCGTGCTCCTTTCGTGCGTTCGACGACCTGGGCGAAGCGGTCGAGCCGCGACAGCCACGTGCCGATGCCCTCGAAGGCATACGGGGCGAGCATGCACCGGCGGACGCGGCCGATCTTCTCCGTCGTGACGAGCTCCGCCTCCTCGAGCAGCCGGATGTGCTTCCTCATCCCGGTCAGCGACATGCCGAAGGGCTCGGCGAGCTCGCTGACCGTCGCGCTGCCCGCGATGAGCCGCTCGAGGACGGCCCGCCGCGTCGGGTCGGCGAGGGCGGCGAAGGCCCGGTCCGTGACAGAATACTGAACCATTGGGTTCAGTATAGCGGACCGGGCTCCGCCGGGCTAGCCCCCGGTGGTCGTCGTGGCCGGCGTCGTCGTCGTCGGCGCAGTCGTCGTCGTCTCGGTCGTCGCGGCGGCGGTCGTCGTCGGCGGGGGCGCAGGCGGCGGGGCCTGTTCGGTCGTCGCCTGCTGTGTCGTGGGCGCGGGCGGCGGCGTCCCGGTCGTCGTCGCGCGAACGGTCGTCCCGCTCGTCGTCGTCCCCGGCGCGGTCGTCTTCACGCTGCGCGTCCGTGTGGTCGTCTGCGTGCAGCGGGCGGAGGCGCCGGCGTCCGCATAGCTACGGGCGTACTGGAAGCGGCCGCACCACCTGCGCCAGTGGAGCGTCGAGACGTCCTGGAGGAACCGCGTGGGAGGCAACCCGCGCAGCGCTTCGGTGACGAACGTGCGCCAGATCCTGGCGGGAAAGGTCCCGCCGAAGACCTGAATGCCGTGGACGTTCTTCATCGAGACGCGCGCCTGCGGGTATCCGACCCAGACCGCGGCTGCGATGTTCGGCGTGTACCCGTCGAACCAGGCGTCGGCGAGCGACTCCGTCGTCCCGGTCTTCCCCGCGGCGGGGCGCCCGGGATCGGCCGCCGTGCCGGTCCCGTGCGCGATCACCTCCTGCAGCACGCGTGTCACTTCGTCCGCGACGGCGGCGGGGATGACCTGTTTTCCTCCGTGGGTCCGCCACGACCGGTCGGTCCTGCCGTCGGGGAAGGTCACCGAGGAGACGGCGTAGGGCTTGCGGTAGACGCCGCGCGCGGCGACGGTCGCGTACGCGGAGGCCATCTCGATCGGCGAGACGGGGTTGACGCCGAGCCCGATCGTGTCGACGGCCGCGAGCGGCGACACGACGCCCATGCGATGCGCAGTCGCGGCGACGCTCGCGTCGCCGAGGTCGAGCGTGAGGCGCACGAAGACGGTGTTGTCCGACTGCGCCGTCGCCTGGTCGATCGGTGTCTTGCCCGTGTAGGTGTGCGTGTCCGTCTGGATCAGGTACGGGTTCGTGGACGGGCCGCGGAACGGGGCCGACAGGTATGTCGTCGTGAAGGGGTCGATTCCGCGCTCGATCGCGTCCGTCAGGACGAAGAGCTTGAAGCTCGAGCCCGCCTGGCGCAGTCCCTGGACGGCCAGGTTGAACTGATAGTTCGGCTTTCCGGGCACGATGGACGCCATCGCCTTCACGGCACCGGTGGCGGGATCGATCGCGACGAGCGCAGAGGCGGGATCGGTGGGGCGGTCGAGCGTCGTGCGGATCGCTCGCTCCGCCTCTTGCTGCCAGCGCCAGTCGAGCGTCGTGTGCACGGCGAGCCCCCCTTGCCGCACCGTCGCCGCGCCGTAGCGCCCGACGAGCTGCTCGTAGACGTAGTTGACGAAGAAGGACTCCGGCTGCTGCTTCGCGATCGGCCCCGGCCGGAGCCCGAGAGGAGCGTGGAGGGCGCGTCGATACGCCGCCTGGCTGATGTTCCCGTTGGCCACCATCGCCTTCAGGACCTCGGAGCGCCGCGCGAGCGCGTCCCTCGGATCGCGCAGCGGGTCGTACAGCGTCGGCGCCTGCGGGAGCCCGGCGAGAAGCGCCGCCTGAGGGAGCGTCAGCCGTCGCGCCGGCCTGGAGAAGTACGTCTCCGCCGCGGCCTGCACCCCGTATGCCTGCTGACCGTAGAACACCGTGTTGAGGTAGGCGTCGAGCACGCGGCCCTTCGACCAGCGCCGCGCGAGCTGGTCGGCGAGGCAGCCTTCCTGCAGCTTGCGGCCGAGCGTGCGCTGGTCGCCGAGGTACAGGTTCCGCACGAGCTGCTGGGTGAGGGTCGAGCCGCCCTGGGCGAGGCTCCCCGAGGTGACGTCCGCGACCGCTGCGCGGAGCACCGCGATCCAGTCGGTTCCCCCCTCGTGGTAGAAGCGCCGGTCCTCGACGGCGACGGTCGCCTGCTGGAGCTTCGGGTCGATCCGGTCGAGCGGCACCGCGGTGTGGACGACCGGGGCGCCGAGGGTGGCGAAGCGCACGCCGTCGGCGGAGTACAGGTACGACGAGTGGCCGGGCCCGTGCGGCGTGAGACGGTCGATGTTGCACGAGACGAAGAAGTACGCGCCGTCACGGTGGATCTCGAGCGCGACCCCCCCGGCGAGCGCGCACACGAGCACGACGACCGAGACGACGCGCTTGCGCCAGCGGGGCCAGCCGGCCAGCGGGCCCGTCCATGTCCTCCACCTCTTCACGTCGTGAGTGAACGGACGAACGGCCCGGAAGGACTCGCCCGCTCACTCCACCCGCCGGAGGACGAGGCGGAGCTCGGCGCCTCCGTCCGCGCGGTTGCCCGCCGTGAGCGTGGCGTCCTGCTGCTCGACGAGGCGCCTGGCGATCGCGAGGCCGAGCCCCGCGCCGTCGTCGCCGTTCACCGGCGTCCCGCGAATGCCGGGATCGAAGACGTGGGGCAGGAGCTCGGGGTCGATCCCCGGCCCGTGGTCGCGGACGGAGACCTGCACGGTCGACGCGTCGACGGCGACCCAGCGCACCTCGACGGGCGCGCCGGACGGGCTGTGGCGGAGCGCGTTGTCGAGGATGTTGGTGAGCGCGCGCTTCACCCGGTCGCGATCGACGCTGACCGCGACCGACTCCGGGCCCTCGAGGACGAATGTGTTCTCGCCGAGACGCGCGGCGTGCTCGAGCCCGGCCGTCGCCTCGTGCACGAGGGCGGCGACCGGAGCGCGTTCGACCGTGAGCGCCGGCTGCGCGAAGTCGTCACGGGTGTACGCGAACAGGTTTCCGATCAGCCGCTCGAGTGCGTCCGCCCGCGCTTCCGCCCGGTCGAGGTGGACGGCGGGATCGCCGAGCCCGGTGCGAATCGCCTGGAGGTGCCCGCGCAGCGCGAAGAGCGGCGTGCGCAGATCGTGCGCGATGCTCGTGACGAGGAACCGTCGCGCCTCGTCGGCTTCGGCGCGCCTCTCCGCGGACTCCCCGAGCGCGGCGGTCATGCCCTCGACCGCCTGGGCGACGTTCGCGACCTCGCCGATGCGGCTGCGCGGAACGTCGATCGTCAGATCGCCGCCGGCGACCCTGTCGACCTGCGCGCTCAGCCGGGCGAGAGGCGTGACCATCCAGCGGCCCGCGAGCCAGACCGCGAGCGCGAGGAGCACGATGAAGACGACGACACCGCTGAGGAGCGCTGTGAGCGCAGCGGCCGATCCGGCGAGCGGCCGGTAGTAGAGATCCGCGACGACGAGCGCCGGCGCGTCGGCCGTCCCGACCGGAACGACCCGGTGGTCGACGTCGCGCCCGGCGGGGAGCTTTCCCAGGAGCTTCGCCTGAGCCGGCTGCTCGAGCGAGGGGCTGACGAAGAGCAGCCGCTTCTCGGAGGGGCCGGCGATGACGAGTCGTGCGAGCACGTCGAGCCTGTCGGTGAGGACGCCCAGCCCGCGCAGGACGGGGGACGCCTGAATGTCCCGGCGATGGGAGGTGATGTAGCCCACGACGGTGTTCAGTCGCGCGTGAATGCCTGCGCGTTCGCGGTCGCGTTCGACGAGCCAGGCGGAGGCGCCTGCGAGGGGCGGGAGCAGCACGAGGACGATCAGGGCGCCGAGGATGAACGCGCGAATGCGGACCGGCGACCGTCTCATGCCGGATCGAGCCGGTAGCCGGATCCCCAGACGGTGACGATGCGCCGCGGCCTGCCCGGGTCGGGCTCGATCTTCTGACGCAGACGGGCGACGTACACCGCGACGGCGCTCCGGTCTCCGAACGACCCCCAGACGAGCTCGAACAACTCGTCGCGGCTGAAGACCTGACGAGGATGCTCGACGAGGACGCGGAGCAGCGCGAACTCGCGTGCGGTCAGATCGACGCGCCGTCCTTCGCAGTTGACCTCGTGCGCCGCGAGATCGACCTCGAGATCGCCGAAGCGAATCCGCTGAGGCGCCGGTGCCGCCCGGCGCAGCACGGCCTTCACCCGAGCGACGACCTCGCCCGGCGTCGCGGACTTGACGATGTAGTCGTCGCCGCCGAGGCCGAGGCCCCGGATCTTGTCCGCGTCGCTATCCCGGGCGCTCAGGAACAACGCCGGAACGCTCGAGTCGCAACGCAACCGCCGGCAGATCTCGAAGCCCGACTCGTCGGGGAGCATCACGTCGAGGAGAACGAGGTCGGGGCTTCCTCGCTCGAGCTCCCTCGTCGCCTCGCGGCCGCTCCCGGCGGTGCGCACGGCGAAACCCTCCGCCTCGAGAAAGTCGCGCATCAGCTCCGCGATCTGCTCGTCGTCCTCGACGAGCAGGATCTCGTTTCCGGTCACGTGACGCAGTGTCACGGATCCCGCGGCGCCGTTGCGAGGCGCGCTTCGCCTTTCAACGAATTTTCATCCCCGGTTCCTGCGGCTGTCTTCGGGGCGGCGTGATCATCGACGGAGTGATCCGTGCGTTGGCCGGGACGGTCGCCCTCATGCTGCTCGCCTCCGCGTGCGGCGCCTCGCGGGCGCGTCACACGGCGGGGCCGTCGCAGCCGAGCCCGGCGCTCGCCTTCTCGCTGTGCATGCGCTCGCACGGGGTGACTGCGTTCCCGGACCCGAACGGGAGCGGCGCGATCCCGAAGGAGACCTTGCAGCAGCTCGGCGTCGGCACCGCGGGGTTCCACGCCGCGCAGAGCGCGTGCCGGCACCTGCTGCCGAACGGCGGCCGGCCGCCGAGCCGGGCCGCGCAGCAGCGGGTCGCGGCGCTGTCGCTCGCGTTCTCGCGCTGCATGCGCGCGCACGGCGTCCCGGGCTTCCCCGATCCGGACGGCACGGGGCGCATCCCCGATCCCGCCTCGGTCGGGATCGACCAGGGCTCGCCCAAGTTCCAGGCCGGAAACCGGGCATGCGCGAAGGACCGGCCGCCGTACATGCCGTCGAACGCCGCCTACGACGCGTGGGCGAGGACCCATCCCGGCGGGTCATGAGGCGGGGAAGCCGACCTGCACCTGAAGGCCGCCGTCGGCGAGCGCACGCGTCGTGATCGTGGCGTCGTGAGCGTCGGCGATCGCCTTGACGATCGAGAGCCCGAGCCCGAGGCCGTGGCTGTGCGTCCGGCTGCCCTCGAGCCGCTGGAACGGCTGGAAGAGCCGGTCGAGCTCCGCCGGCGGAATCGCCGGCCCGGAGTTCGCGACCGTGAGGACCGCACGACCGCCGCGGGTCTCGGTGGAAAGGCTGACAGTGCCGCCGTCGACGTTGTGGTCGACCGCGTTCCCGACGAGGTTCGCGACGAGCCGCTCGACGAGGCGTGGATTGCCGGTCGTGTTCGCCGGCCCGATGGCGGTGCCGAAGGCGAGCCCGTCGCGGTCGACTGCGGCAACGGCGGCGGCGGCGATCGCGGCGAGATCGACCGGCTGATGGCTGTCGAGCCCGCGCTGGCTGCGGGAGAGCGTCAGCAGCGCCTCGATCAGCCGCTCCTGCTGCTCGCCGACGGCGAGCAGCTGCTCGCACGTGTGACGGTACGACTCGATGCTCGCGTTCGGATCGCTGAGCGCGAGCTCGAGCAGCGTGCGCTCGAGCGTGAGCGGCGTGCGCAGCTCGTGCGACGCGTTGGCGACGAATTGCCGTTGCGCCTCGAACGAGGTCTCGAGCCGGCCGAGCAGCCCGTCGACCGTGTTGCCGAGCCGCTTCAGCTCGTCGTCCGGTCCTTCGAGGTCGAGCCTGCGATGCAGGTTGCTCGCCGAGATCTCCCGCGTCGTCTCCGTGATCGTTCGCAGGGGCCGCAGGGCCCGTCCGGCGATCACCCAGCCGAGCCAGAGCGAGAGCAGCGACATCACGCCCAGGGCGAAGGCGGAGTCGACGAAGAGCTTGTGCGTCGCGGCGTCCGACTGCCCCTGCGCGGCGGCGATCGCGAGCTTCTCGTTCGTGACGAGCATCTTCGGCCCGACCGGCACGGGGAACCCCTTGGGCACGGGGCCGACCTCGCGCAGCCCCTTCGCGTTCTGGGCCATGACGACGGCGTTTCGACCGGACCTGACGAAGAACGTGCTCGTGTACTGACGGTTCACGAGCACGTAGGTGATCGCGAGGAGCGCCGCCGCCGAGACGAGGAAGAGGCCGCCGTAGATGAGCGTGAGCCGAAGCCTGATCGTCATTCGCCGATGCGGTAGCCGGCATGGGCGACTGTCTCGATCAGCGGCGGGTCGCCGAGCTTGCGCCGCAGCCGGCTGATCGTCACCTTGACGACGCTGCCGTCCGGGTCGACGTATTCGTCCCAGCCGCGCGCGAGCAGCTCGCGCGTCGGCACCGGGGCGCCGGCGGCGGCGAGCAGGAGCTCGAGGACGGCGATCTCCTTGGCGCTCAGGTCGAGACGGCGGCCGCCGCGGGTCGCGACGCGCTGCACGGTGTCGAGGCGGAGGTTGCCGCGGGTGAGGAGCGGGGAGCGTTCCGCCTGATCGCGCCGCGCCAGCGCGCGAATGCGCGCGACGAGCTCCGCGAAGGCGAACGGCTTCGGGAGATAGTCGTCCGCGCCGAGGCCGAGGCCGTCCACTCGGTCCTCGACCGCGTCGGAGGCGGTGAGCATGAGCACCCGCGACCGCGAACGCCGCGCGACGAGCGCGCGACAGACGGTGTCGCCGTGGATCTTCGGCAGGTCGCGGTCGAGCAGGATGACGTCGTAGCTGTCGCCCGCGGCGTGACGAAGCCCGTCCTCGCCGTCGAAGGCGATGTCGACGGCCATGCCTTCGCGGCGCAGGCCGACCGCGATGGTGGCGGCGAGCTCCTTGTGGTCTTCGACGACGAGGACCCGCATCCGCGAAGGATGCCCGAGCCGCGGTTACGCACGGGTAACAGGTCCTGTAGCTCCGCCGTAACCGGAGCCGAGCTATCTCTTGCCCATGCCTCGGATCGCATCGGCGTCGGCGGCCACATGCGCGTTCGCGCTGCTCGCGGCCGGCTGCGGTGGAGGCGGGAAGTCTCCCGGCGTCGCGACCCTCGCCTCCGGGGTGACGGCTCCCGCGACGACGACGAGCCAGAGCGGCCCGGGACTCGGCGTGAAGCCGTTCGCCGGCCCCGCCGGCGGAAGCGCCGGCGGCCAGTTCCGGCTCTCGATGAACACCGGCAGCGCCGCGAACGGCGAGAAGTTCTCCGTGTGCATGCGCAAGCACGGCGTGCCGAACTACCCGGACCCGAACGGCCAGGGCGTGATCACGATCGACTCGGGGATGGGGATCGACCCCGGCTCTCCCGCCTTCCAGTCCGCCCAGGCGGCGTGCCGGAAGGTCCTTCCGAACGGCGGCCTGCCCACACCTGCCCAGATCGCGAAGCAGCAGCGGCAGCTCCTTGCCTTCTCCGCGTGCATGCGCGCGCACGGGGTCAAGGACTTCCCGGACCCCTCGAACGGCGGGCTCCGGGTCGTTGTCCATCCGGGCAGCGACCTCGATCCGACCAGCCCGACGTTCCAGAAGGCCAAGCAGGCCTGCCGGAAGAACATGCCGTTCAAGGGTGGCTGAGCGCGTGACACGAGCGCGCAGGCGGCTCCTCGCCGGGGCCGCCGTGCTTCTCCTCGCCGTCGGGGTCGGGCTCGCGATCGCGAATCCGTTCGCGGGCGGCTCCCCTGCGGCGAACGGCGTCTCGGACAACGGGGCGGCGACCTCGCTCGCGACCGTGAAGCGCCTCGACCTCTCGCAGCAGACGCAGGTGAGCGCGACGCTCGGGTACGCGGACGCCTCGAGCATCTCGGTGCCGAGCGGGACGGCGCCCGCGAGCCTCGAGCAGCTGCAGCAGACGCTCGCCGTCGATCAGAGCGCGCTCGCGCAGGCGCAGGCCTCGCTCGACGCCGAGCTCCGCAAGTCCGCCGTCGACTGCGGCGGCGCCGCCGCCGCCGAGGCCGGCGGGCCGTGCGCGACGGATGCACAGTCGCTGGCGACGGATCGCCCGAGCGTGGCGAGCGCGACCGGGAAGGTGCAGGCCGACCTGAGCTCGCTGGCGGAAGCCGAGGCGACGGCGGCGACGTACGGGCAGAACGCGGTGTACACGATGCTGCCGAAGGTCGGGCAGATCGTGCGCGCCGGCGAGGAGCTGTACGCGATCGACGGAGCGCCCGCCTTCCTCTTCTACGGCGCTGTGCCCGCCTCGCGGGCGTTCACGGCAGGGCTGGCGCCGGGCGCCGACGTCGCCGAGCTGAACCGCGCCCTCCGCGGCTACGGCGCGCAGACCGGCGACGCGTTCACCGCCGCGACGGCGGTTGCGATCGAGCGGCTCCAGTCTCAGCATCACGTCCAGGCGACCGGGCAGTTGCCCCTCGGCTCGGTGGTGTTCGAGCCCGCCCCGGTGCGCGTGACGAGCGTGACGCCGACCGAGGGCTCGCCGGTGCAGGCGGGCGCGGTGCTCGGCATCACCTCCACCCGTCGCGTGGTGACGATCGCGCTCGACGCGTCGCAGCAGACGAACGTCGAGGTCGGCGACCCCGTGATCATCACGCTCCCGGACAACTCGACGACGCCCGGGCGCGTCTCATACGTCGGCACGGTCGCGACGACCCCGAGCGACCAGGGAAACGGGCCGAGCTCGCCGACGATCGAGGTGGACGTGACCCCGGACCGCGCGGGAGCGACCGGACGGCTCGACCAGGCGCCGGTCGACGTGTCCATCACGACCGCGACGGTGCGCAACGTGCTCGCCGTGCCGGTCAACGCGCTCCTCGCGCTCGCGAGCGGCGGCTACGCGCTCGAGGAGGTCGAGTCCACGGGCGCCCATCAGCTCGTCGGCGTCAGCGTCGGGCTGTTCGACGACGCGGCCGGCATGGTCGAGGTGAGCGGGCCGAGCCTCGCGGCGGGCCAGCGCGTGGTGGTGCCCGCCGAATGACGACGCTCGAGCTCGACCTGGTGACGAAGACCTACGGAGACGACCCGCCCGTGGCCGCGCTCCAGGGCGTGAGCTTCGTCGTTCGCGCGGGCGAGCTCGTTGCGATCGTCGGCCCGTCGGGCTCGGGCAAGTCGACCCTGCTGCATCTGATGGGCACGCTCGAGCGGCCGACGTCGGGCCGCGTCGCGATCACCGGGCTCGACGTCGCGGAGCTCTCCGACCGCGAGCTCGCCGCGGTGCGCGCGACGCGGATCGGGTTCGTGTTCCAGCAGTTCTTCCTCGCGGAGCACTCGAGCGCGCTCGAGAACGTCGCGGACGGGCTTCTCTACGCCGGAGTGCCGGTCGAAGAGCGACGGGAGCGCGCCGCGGAAGCGCTCACGCGCGTCGGTCTCGGCGATCGCCTGCAGGCGCGGCCCACGCAGCTCTCCGGCGGCGAGCGCCAGCGCGTCGCGATCGCGCGTGCGCTCGTCGGGCGGCCCGCGATCGTCCTCGCGGACGAGCCGACCGGGAACCTCGACAGCGTGACGAGCGAGTCGATCATGGCGCTGATCGACGAGCTCAACGCCGACGGCGCGACGATCGTCGTCATCACCCATGACCACGAGATCGCGGCCCGCTTCCCCCGGCGCATCGCGCTGCTCGACGGGCGCGTCGTCTCGGACAGCCACACGGAGGTATCGGCATGAAGCGCGCGCTCGTCGTCGGAGCAACGATCGCGGCCGTCGTGCTCGCGTCCGCCGGCGGCAGCGCGCGGGGGGCGGGAAGGACGTGTCCGGCGAGCAACCCGCCGAACGAGCTCGTGCTCGCGGGCGGCAGCGGGCAGCAGGGCCAGCTGGGGAAGCAGTTCGCGCAGAGCCTGCAGGTGAAGCTCGCCAACACGAACGGCTGCTCGCTCACCGGGGACCTCGCCGGTGTCACCGTCGACTTCGATGCTCCCGGAAGCGGCGCGAGCGGCGTCTTCTCCGGCAGCGGGTCGCGCGAGGCGTACGTCGGCACCGACTCCGAGGGAGTGGCGACGGCGCCGCCGTTCACCGCCAACTTCACCGTCGGCGGATACACGGTCGATGCGCATTCCGACTACGGGACGGTCGGGATCAGCCTCGACAACACGGCGAACGGCCTCCCGTCCGCGATCGCGCCGCAGGGGCAGAGCGCCCAGGAGGCGGCGGTGAACACGCAGTTCGCGCAGCCGCTCCAGGTCCAGGTCACCGATGCCAACGGCGCCGCCGTGCAGGGCGCGACCGTCAGCTTCGCCGTCGTCCCCGGCGCGACCGGAGCGGGTGGGATGTTCCTCGGCGGCGGGCCGGCGACCGCGGTCACGGACGCGGACGGGGTCGCGACCTCCCCGCCGCTGCTCGCGAACGGCGTGCCCGGAAAGTTCGCCGCCGCCGCGTCGACCGACGGCGTCTCCGGCGTCGCGATGTTCGCGCTCGACAACCACGCCGCCGCGATGACGCTCTCGCGGGCAACGGCCACCGATGCGAAGGCGACCGTCGATACGCGCTTCCGCGACCGCCTCGCGGCGCGTGTCGTCGACGCGACCGGGCAGCCGGTCGAAGGGGCGAGCGTGACGTTCGCGATCGCCGCCTCCGACAGCGGCGCCGGCGCGACCTTTCTCGCCGGCGGAACGCAGGCGACCGCGCTCACCGGCGTCGACGGGCGCGCGGTCTCGCCCGCGCTCGTCGCGAACAAGACCGCGGGCGTCTACGCCGCCACCGTCTCCGCCCCCGGCGCGCAGCCGCTCGCCTTCGCGCTGACGAATCTCGCCGCCGCGCCGTACGCGATCGCCGCGGGCGCGGCGTCGGGGACGGCGACCGCCGCCGGGACGCGCTTCGCCGTCCCGCTCGCCGTCACGGTCACCGACCGGAACGGCAATCCGGTCAGGGCCGCGGTCGTGGTGTTCGCGGCTCCCGCCGAGGGCGCGACCGGGCGGTTCGCGATCCGGAAGCCGAGGAGGCACGCGAGCCGCATCGCCCGCGTCGCGACGAACGCGAACGGCATCGCGGTCGCGCCGCCGTTCATCGCAGGCGGAGCGGCGGGAGGCTTCGCCGTCACCGCCACCGTCCGCGGCACATCGAGGAGAACGGCATTCGCGCTCGTCGTCGCCGCCCGCTGAGCATCGAGCCGCCGCGCCTGCGGTTCTCGGATCTCGCGCGCATCGCGAGCGTCGGCCTGCGGACGCGCCGCATGCGCGCGGCGCTCTCTGCTCTCGGGATCGCGATCGGCGTCGCCGCGATCGTCGCGGTCCTCGGCCTCTCGTCCTCGTCGCAGGCCGGCCTGCTCGCGGAGATCGACAAGCTCGGCACCAATCTCCTCACCGTCCAGAACGGCCAGACGCTGTTCGGCCAGACGGCGGAGCTGCCGCTCGCTGCGCCCGGGATGATCGCGCGGATCGGCCCGGTGCAGCAGGTGCAGTACACCGGCTCGACGAACGCGAACGTCTATCGCAGCCCGCTCATCCCCTCCGTCAACACGAACGCGCTCGCCGTCCAGGCGACGAGCCTCGGGTTGCCGCAGACCGTCGGCGCGACCGTGGCCGCGGGCAGCTACCTGAACGCGGCGACCGCGCACGAGCCGGTCGCCGTGCTCGGCTACGCCGCGGCGCAGCGACTCGGCATCGACCGCATCTATCCCGGCGAGCGCATCTGGCTCGGCGGCATGTGGTTCTATCTCGCCGGCATCCTCGACTCCGCGCCGCTCGCGCCCGAGATCGACGCGAGCGTGCTCGTCGGCTTTCCGGCGGCGGAGCGCTACCTCGGCTTCGACGGGCACCCGACGACGATCTACGTCCGTTCGGTGACGAGCCAGACGGCTGCGGTGCAGTCGGTGCTCGGCGCGACCGCGAATCCCGAGGCGCCGAACGAGGTGCAGGTCAGCCAGCCCTCCGCCGTGCTCACCGCCCGCGCGGACGCGCAGGGCGCGCTGAACAGCCTCTTCCTCGGGCTCGGCGCCGTCTCCCTCCTCGTCGGCGCGGTCGGGGTCGCGAACATCATGCTCATCGGCGTTCTCGAGCGCCGCAGCGAGATCGGCCTCCGCCGCTCGCTCGGCGCGACGAAGGGGAACATCCGCACGCAGTTCCTCTCCGAGGCGATCCTGCTCGCGCTCATCGGCGGCGCGGTCGGGGTGACCGCCGGTGCGGTCTCCACCGCGGTCTACGCGCACGTCAAGCACTGGAGCGCCGTCATCCCGACGACGGCATGGGCCGGCGGCCTCGCCGCCGCCGTCGTCATCGGCGCGCTTGCCGGGCTCCTGCCCGCGATTCGCGCGGCGCGCCTCTCTCCGACCGAGGCGCTCCGAACGGTATGAAGGTTCCTGCGATCGCCTCCGCCGGAGCCGTCGCCGTCGCGCTTCTCGCCGCGGGGTGTGGCGGCGGCGGGCCCGCGAGCGTCGCCGGCACGACGACGGGGTCGAGTGGGCCCCCGCCTCCTGCCGCTCCGCCCTCACCGGCGCACGCGAGCGGAAACAGCACCGTCCTCGCCCTCGGGAACGCGGCCCTCGCGACGAAGTTCTCCGCGTGCATGCGCGCGCATGGGGAGCCGGACTTCCCCGATCCGAACGCGCAGGGGGCGATCACGTTCGGCTCGGCCGCTCCCGGGATGAACCGGAGCTCGCCGAGGTTCCGATCCGCGTTCCACGCCTGCCGGAGCCTGCTTCCCGCCGGCATCGGCCGGCCGCCCTCGGCGGCGCTGCTCGCGCAGGTCGAGCAGCGGCTGCTCGCGTTCTCGACGTGCATGCGCGCCCGCGGCATCGGCGACTTTCCCGACCCCTCCGGCGGCGCGCTTCCGCCGTTCCGGCCCGTGGGCGACCTCGATCCGGCAAACGCGCGATTCCGCGCCGCCTACGCCGCGTGCAGGGGGCGCCTTCCTTCCGGCGTGCCCGGAAAGGCGCTCGGCGGCCTCGGCTGAGAGGAGACGAAACGATGCTCCGTTCCCATCCACATGCTCTCGTCTCCGCCGCCGTCGTTGTCGGGTTGTCGCTCTTCGCCGCAGGGTGCGGCGGCGGCGGGCGCACGCCCGGCATCGCCGGCTCCGCCGCGACGACGACCGCCGCGACGACGACCGCCACGACGGCGGCGGCGGACAACGGGCTCCTCGCCTTCTCCCGGTGCATGCGGTCGAACGGCGTGCCGAACTTCCCCGACCCCCAGCGCTTCGCCGGCGGCAACGTCAAGCTCACGATCCACGCGCTCGCGAGGACGGCGACGATCCAGGCTGCCCTG
This sequence comes from Acidobacteriota bacterium, assembly GCA_028876365.1. GTDB lineage: Bacteria > Actinomycetota > Thermoleophilia > Gaiellales > Gaiellaceae > Palsa-739. Next base: position 14,582 of record JAGWRZ010000081.1, read on the forward strand.
AACGCATGCGGCCACCTGCTCCCGAGCGGGCCGGGCGGGTCGCAGCAGACAGCGCAGCAGCTGCGGACGCAGCTCGCCGACGAGCTCTCGTTCGCGAAGTGCATGCGAAGCCACGGAGTGGCCCGCTTCCCCGACCCGACCGCGCAGGGCCAGCTGTCGGTCGCGATGGTCGAGGCTCAGGGCATCGACGTGCACTCGCCGACGGTCTTGCACGTCGTGCAGGCGTGCCTGCCGGCCTCGCACGGCGCACTCACGGCCGCGAAGGTGCGCGAGGCGATCGCGAACGCCGGCGGTTGACGCGTCAGGCTCTGCGGCTGCGCCAGAACGGGCGCAGGAGAGGGTCGGTGACCTTCTCGACGTGCTCGACGATGAACCGGACGAGCGGTTGCGCGAGACGCATCACGACCGTCGCGGACGCGGCGCCGATGAGGAAGCCGGCGGCGACATCACCGGGGTAGTGGGCGCCGATCAGCAGCCTCCCGACGGCGATCACGAGCGCGAGGAGGAGAAACACCGCGCCGACGAGCGGGTCGACCATCACGACGGCGAACGCGATCGCGAACGAGGCGCTCGCGTGATCGCTCGGAAACGACGCGTCGTGCGAGTTGATCCACGGATGGGCGATGTGATGGGCGATGAACGGGCGCCGGCGAAACCAGATCGCAGCGATGATCCGGTTGGTCGCGAGAGCGAGGCCCGACGCCAGCAGGGCGCCGGTCGAGGCGAGCTTCCACTTGCGGCTCGTCCCCGGCTTCGCGGCGAGCCAGAGCCCGAGCGTGATCACGATCATGAAGGGGATGCTCGCCTGCTCGATCGCATGGAAGAGCGAGCCCAGCCAGTGGTGGTGGAGCGAAAGGCCGTAGATCGCCTTGTAGAGGCGCCAGTCCACCGTGCGGTTGTACCCGAATCGGATGGGGGCTTGCCGAGAGTGCCGCCTCCGGTCAGGCGACCGGGGCGCCCCCGATGAGCTCGTTGAGCGCGGCGAGCTGCTCCTGCAGGGAGCCGCATACCTGCTCGCACAGGGCGAAGACGCCCTCGTCGGCGATGCGGTAATAGGCGTGCGTGCCCTCCTTGCGGCGGGCGAGCATGCCGGCGTCGACGAGCACCGCCAGATGCTTCGAGACGTTCTGCTGGCCGGCGCCGAGCCGCTCGGCGAGCGCGGCGACGCTCAGCTCCTCGTCGCGGAGCAGGTCGAGGATGCGCACGCGCATCGGCTCGCCGAGGGCGCGGAAGCGGCGGGCGATGAGGGCGGCGAGCTCGTCGGGCAGCGGGTGCGGAAGCGTCATGCCTCGAATCATAACTAAAAACTGTTCAGTTGTGAAGTTGTGTATAGTGCGGCCTCCAACCGCGTCCAAGGAGGAAGCCCGAGGTGGCTGTCGCCGAAGCATCCGTCGTCTCTCTCAGTCCGGCCGAGCACCCGCCGGCCGTCGGCCCGATCGGCCGCCTGGGCCGCTTCGCGGCCGGCCACGTCCGTGCCGTCGCCATCGCCTGGGCGGTCGTGGCGGTGGCGCTCGCGGTGTTCGCGCCGCGCGTGGAGACCGCGCTCTCCGGCGCCGGATGGCAGGCGAACGGGTCGCAGTCGGTGCAGGCCCGCGCTCTCATCCAGGCGAACTTCGGCGGCCTCTCGAGCTCGGCCCCGATCGTCGTGTTCCACTCCTCGACCCTGACGGCGAGCGCGCCCGCCTTCCGCTCGACCGTCGCGCAGGCGGAGGCGATCCTCCGTTCCGACGCCCACATCGCAACCGTCGTCCCCCCGCGGCCGGGCGTCTCGATCTCACGCGACGGCCACACGGCGTTCGTCGTCGCCGGCGCGAAGAGCGATCCGACGGCGATGGTCGCCGCCGCCGACGCGCTGAAGGGCAGGCTGCACGCGCTCGCGAGCGGCAGCATCTCGGTCAGCCTGACCGGCGCCTCCGGGATGTGGTCGGACTTCAACGCCGCCAATCGCACCGCGATGATGAAGTCCGAGCTCTTCTCGTGGCCGGTGACGATGGCGATCCTCGTCCTCGCCTTCGGCTCGCTCGTCGCCGCCGGGCTGCCGCTCCTCCTGACGATCC
>JAGWRZ010000082.1 GCA_028876365.1 Acidobacteriota bacterium
AGTCTCGGGATCTGGGCCTTCGGGGGCATGGCCACCCGCTTCAACCCCGGCGGCTACAAGCCGGAGCTGTCGGGCATCCCGACGGCGACGAAGGTGCGGACTGCGGTCGAGGGCCTCGGCGACCTCATGGACGACTATGAGTTCCACTATCCGCAGGAGCTCTCGCCGGCGAACCTCGACGACGTCCGGGAGGCGCTCGACGGCCACGGGATCTACTGCGTGGCGAGCGGCCTCCATCTCGACCCGAGGTTCTGCAAGGGCGCGTTCTGCTCCCCCGATGACGGAACCCGCGAGGAGGCGCTTCGGCTGACACGCGAGGCGATCGATCTCGCCGCCGAGGTCGGGGCGCACATGATCATCTGGCCCGGGGTCGAGGGCTACAACTACCCGTTCCAGACCCCGTACGCGGAGTCGTGGGCGCGCTTCATCGACGGCGTCGGCCAGTCGGCGTCGTACGCGAAGGGCAAAGGCGTCACCGTCTTCCTCGAGCACAAGAACTCGGAGCCGGCGATGAAGATCCTCATGCGCAACGTCGGCATGACGCTGCACGTCATCCACACGCTGCGTGCGCAGGGGATCGACAACGTCAGCGTCAACATGGACTGGCAGCACCTGATCATGAACGGCGAGAACCTCGCCGAGTACGCTGCGCTTCTCGCCGCGGACGGGCTGCTCGGCCACCAGCACGCCAACTCCGGCTGGGGCACCTTCGACGACGACAACATGGTCGGTGCGACCGCGTTCATGGAGACGCTGGAGCTCGCCGTCGAGCTCCGCCGCGCCGGCTACGGCGACAAGGGGGAGCGTCTCGGCTTCGACCTCTACCCGTACACCGAAGACGCCGTCGGCGCGGTCAGGCGCTCCGTCCTCCAGTGGCGCTTCATCGACGGCATCGCGGCGAAGCTCGACGGGGCCGAGTTGCGCGCGGCGCAGCAGGCGAAGGACGCCGTGCGCGCGTACGAGCTCGTGTACGCCGCACTCGGTGCCTGACGCATTCGTCGGCATCGACGTCGGGACGACCGGCGTGAAGGGCGTCGCGATCGACGCCGACGGGTGCGTGCTCGCGACGGCGTCGGCCGAGTACGCGCTGTCGCGGCCGCGTCCCGGCTTCGCGGAGCAGAGCCCGGAGGACTGGTGGCAGGCGACGCAGCGCGTCCTCCGCGGGCTGCCGGAGGGCCCCGTCGGCCTCTCCGGGCAGATGCACGGGCTCGTCGTCCTCGACGGCGGCGGGGACGTGCTCCGTCCGGCGATCCTGTGGAACGACCAGCGCACCGTGGTCGAGACGGCCGAGATCGCGGAGCGCGTCGGCTTCGGCAGGCTCGTCGAGCTCACCGGCAACCGCGCCCTCACCGGCTTCACCGCGCCGAAGATCCTCTGGCTGCGTCGCCACGAGCCCGATACATACGCGCGCATCCGCCACGTCCTCCTGCCGAAGGACTACGTCCGCTACCGGCTCACCGGCGAGCTCGCGATCGACGCCGCCGACGCATCGGGGACGCTCCTCTTCGACGTGGAGCGGCGCGCATGGTCGGAGGAGGTCTGCGAGGCCCTCGACATCCCGCTGGAGTGGCTGCCACCCGTGTACGAGTCGACCGACATCGCGGGCGCAGGCGACCAGGCGGCGGCCGCTCTCGGCGTCGGCATCGCGCGGCCGGGGCCGGTCTCCGTCGTCCTCGGGACATCGGGCGTCGTCTTCGCGGCGCTGCCCGCGTACACGCACGATCCGCTGGCGCGGTTGCACGTCTTCTGCCACGCCGTGCCGCGCACCTGGCACGCGATGGGCGTGATGCTGAGCGCCGCCGGGTCCGCCGCGTGGCTGCGCGGCGTGCTCGGCGCGCAGCCGGCCGAGCTCGACGTCGAGGCGGAGCGCTGGGCGCCGGGCGCGGAAGGTTTGCTCTTCGCGCCCTACCTCGCCGGGGAGCGCACTCCTCATCCGGATCCGGACGCGCGCGGCGCCTTCGTCGGCCTGTCGGCGCGCCACGATCGCGGCGCGTTGTGGCGCGCGATGCTCGAGGGCGTCGCCTTCGGCCTGCGCGACTCGCTCGAGCTGCTGCGCGAGCTCGGCTGCCGCGTCGAGGTCGGACGGGCATCGGGCGGCGGCGCGCGCAGCGAGCTCTGGCTTCGCATCGTCGCCTCCGCGCTCGGGGTGCCGCTCGAGCTGACCGAGTCGGAGGAAGGATCGGCGTACGGCGCCGCGCTTCTCTCCGGTATCCGGTCGGGTGTCTTCGCCGATGCCGATGACGCGGTCGCGCGCTGCGTGCGCGTCCGGCGGCGCATCGACCCCGAGTGGGACTACGACGCGCTGTACCGGCGTTTCCGCTTGCTCTATCCGACCCTGAAGGAGCTGCAATGAGCCTCGAAGGCAAGACTGCCGTCATCACCGGCGCGAGCCGCGGCATCGGCGCCGCCGTCGCCCGCATGCTGCACGAACGCGGGTGCAACCTCGGCCTCGCGTCGCGCAGCGGCGACGACCTCGGCCTCGAGCGCGTCGTCGCGAGGCCGTGCGACGTGCGCGACCTCGACGCGCTCGTGTCGCTGTGCGACGCGACCGCTGACCGCTTCGGCGGAATCGACATCGTCGTCCCGAACGCAGGCGTCGGCGCGTACGGGCCGTTCCTCGATCTCTCCCGCGAGCACCTCGACGAGATGCTGGACGTCAACCTGAAAGGGACCGTGTACGCGATCCGTGCGGCGCTGCCGCACATGCTCGGCCGCCAGGGCGACGTCGTCACGCTCGCCTCCGAGGCGGGCCGGCGCGGCCTTCCGTACGAGGCGGTCTACTGCGCGTCCAAGTTCGGCCAGGTCGGCCTGACGCGCGCGCTCGACCACGAGCTGCGCGAGCGCGGGATCCGCTGCACGAACGTCTGCCCCGGCGGCGTCGCCACCGACTTCGCGCTCGACGACGGTCGCGGCCGGACGAGAGAGGCGCTTCCCGGGATGATGAGCGCCGAGGACGTCGCCGAGTTCGTCGTCTTCGCCCTCGAGCGGCCGCGCCACCTGCGCATGCTCGAGGTCGCGCTGCGCCCGGTCACCGAGGGCTCCTGGGGTTAGGCGGGCGGCAGGGCGTACCCGCCCTCGAGCATCGCCGGCGCGCGGGCGCGCAGCGCGTCCGCGGGCGGAACGTCCCAGCCGAGCGCGTCGGCGAGGCGGACGATCATCGAGAAGAGCGCGCAGACCGCGGCCGCGTCGAGCAGCGCCTCACGCGTCACGCCGGCGGCGTACGCCGCCTCGGCGTCGGCCGCCGTCAGCTCGTCGGGCCGCAGCGTCATCACCTCGAGGAACACGAGGGCGGCGCGGAGCTCGGGGCGAAGCGGCGCGGTGCGCCAGTCGGCGACGACCGCGTCCCAGACCTCCTCGCCGAGCGCGTACGACGCGACCGCGCCGTGGGAGCCCGTTCAGAAGGGGCATTGATTGAGCAGCGAGGTGAACGCGGCGAACAGCTCGCGCTCGCCCGCGCTCCAGTCGGATGGCCCGCGCATCGCGCGGTCGACGGCCGCCGAGTACGGCCGGCCGAAGAGCTCCGGGCGGTAGAGGAGCGTCTTCATCACTCCCGTCGGGACGTCCGGATGCGCGTCGTCGACGATCGCGAGCCTCATGCGATCGCCTCCTTCGCGCGGTCGAGCCGGCGCAGGCCCTCCCGCAGAGCGACCGCGACCGTCCGCTCGAAGATCTCGTCCTCCGAGAAGCCGGCGTCCTTCAGCGCATCGACGTCGGCGTCGGTGACCGTGTACGCACGGTCGCGCACCTTCGCGAGGTACGCGTCCATCGCGGGAGGCGCCGGCGACGCGCCGGCCAGCGAACGGAGCTCGTCGAGCACGACGAGATCGTACGTTCAGTTGGCGACGTTCAGCGCGATCTCGTTCTCGCCGACGGCGCCGCTGAGGTCGAGCGCCTGCACGTCGATCCAGTACGTCCCGTTCGGAAGCGTCGTCGTGTCGAACGCCTGCGTCAACCAGAAGCGGTAGTCGCCGGGGCGGTTCGGCTTGTTCTGGTACGTCCCCGGCGCGTAGATCGACGGGTACATCCAGCCGGGAAGCAGCCGGTAGCGGAAATCCGCCACGGTGCGCCACGGCGTCGGTGGATCGCCGTTTGCCGGGATGATCCGCCATCGGACGACGCTCGGGACGAGCCGCGCCCGGTTCCACGGCGGCGCCGGCGCGATCGTGGGAAGCTGGTACGCGTCGGCGATGAGCGCGACCGTGCCGCTCACGTCGGCGCCTTCCGACTGGAGCGTGTGGGCCTCCACGCGGACGGCTGAGACCGCGTCGACGACCGGCGGATTCGCCTCGCGGTACGGCGTCAGCGCGCCCGGGCGCAGCGGGTTGCGGTACTGGCCGGCGACCGACTCCGCGAAGTGCACATGCCCCCAGCCGGGGAGAACGTACCCGAGCAGCTGGTGCATGCGCACGTGAGCGCCCGCACGGACAACCGGCCGGACATGCCAGTACCCGAAGACGCGCCGGTTGGGCCGGTGGACGTCGACCCAGTCGTGCCCGTGCGTGATCGTCCCGGCCTCGACCGCGTAGACGGGCGTCCCGTCCGGGGCGGAGATGTCGACGCCGAAGTGGAACGTCCCCTTCCACGCGAGGTCGGGCGCGACGTGGAAGCGCGGATCGTCGAACGAGCCGCGGATGGGATGCATCCGGTCGAACGGCTTGAGCGGCCAGCCGTAGGCGTGCGCGACGCCGGGCAGCAGAAGCGCCAAGAGCGTCGCGGCCACGATCCCCCGGAACATCGCGCGTCCAAGGATGCCCGTACCGTCGGACCGGCAAACGACGGCCGAGGGGCGCGGGTACGGTCTTCGCGGCATGAAGAAGCTCAAGCTCGCAATGTACGTCTCGCTCGACGGCGTCGTCGACGACCCCGCCTGGACGAGGCCCTTCTGGAACGACGAGCTCGCCGACCTGCAGGCGGAGTACCTGTACGCGAGCGATGCGCTCGTGCTCGGCCGCGTCACCTACGAAGGCTTCGCGGCGGCGTGGCCCGGGATGGAGGAGAGCACGGGCGACTTCGGCAGGAAGATGAACTCCATGCCGAAGCACGTCGCGTCGCGAACCCTCCACGAGCTCGACTGGAACGCGACGACGATCGAAGGCGACGTCGCTGCGGCCGTCGCGGCGCTGAAGCAGGGCTCAGGCGGCGACCTCCTGGTCTACGGAAGCGGGACGCTCGTGGACGAGCTCGCGCGCCGCCGGCTCGTCGACGAGTTCCGGCTGATGGTGCATCCCGTCGTCGTGGGGAGCGGCAAGAAGCTGTTCGACGGCGTCGGGGAGACGCTCGACTTCCGGCTGACCGGCACGCGGACGACCGGCACCGGCGTCGCCGTCCTCACGTACGTGCCCGCCTAGGCTTTGCCGGCGCTGAGACCCCCGTCCACGACGAGCCCCGAGCCCATGACGAAGCGCGACTCGTCCGACGCGAGATAGAGGGCGGCGGCCGCGACGTCGTCGGGCGTGCCGAGCTCGCCGCCGAGCTGCCGCGAGCGGACCGACCGCCGTCCTTCCTCCGGGTCGGCGTACGACTCCTCGAGGTAGCGCTCGACGAAGGGCGTCAGGATCGTCCCCGGCAGGAGCGCGTTCACGCGCACGCCGTGGCGGGCGAGGTCGACCTGCAGCGACTTCGTCAGCGCGAGCACCGCGCCCTTCGACGCCGCGTACGCGACGCGCCGGCCGAGCCCGGTCTCTGCGATCGCGGACGACATGTTGATGATCGACCCCGATCGCTGCGCGATCATCGTCGGCACCACCGCACGCGACATGAGGAAGACACCGCGGGCGTTCACGGCCATCACCCGCTCCCACTGGTCGAGCGTCGTCTCCTCGATGTCTCCGACGCCGGCGATGCCCGCGTTGTTGAAGAGAACGTCGATGCGCCCGTGCTCGCCGACGACGCGCGCCGCGAGCTCCCTCGTCGCCCTCTCGTCCGCGACGTCGACGCGGTACGGCGTTCCCTCGAGATCGGCGGCGACGACGGTCGCGCCCTCCGTCTCGAAGAGCCGCGCGCTCGCGAGGCCGATGCCGGACGCTGCGCCGGTGACGATGCAGACCTTCCCCTCGAGCCTCACCGGTATAGGTTCGCACGAATGAAGATCGTCGCCGTCGGGTTGAACTACCGCGACCACGCGCGCGAAGTGGAGATGGAGCTGCCCGAACGGCCGCTCCTCTTCGCCAAGTGGCCGAACGCCGTGATCGGCGACGGCGACGCGATCGTCGTCCCGCCCGGCGTCGAGCGGGTGGACTACGAGGCCGAGCTCGCCGCCGTCATCGGCGCGACCGTGAAGGGCGTCTCGGTCGAGAACGCGCTCGAGGCGGTCGCCGGCTATGCGTGCCTCAACGACGTCTCCGCGCGCGCGCTCCAGTTCGCGGACGGCCAGTGGACACGCGGGAAGTCGCTCGACACGTTCTGCCCGATCGGCCCGGTCGTGCCGCGCGAGGAGGTCGGGGACCCGCAGTCGCTCCGCGTCCGCTGCCGCGTCAACGGAGAGACGATGCAGGACGGATCGACGGCGGACATGATCTTCTCCGTCGCGCAGCTCGTCGCGTTCATCAGCGAATGGATCACGCTCGAGCCCGGCGACGTCATCGCCACGGGCACGCCGCCCGGCGTCGCGATGGGACGCCCCGACGGCCGCTATCTCGCGCCGGGCGACACGGTCGAGGTCGAGATCGAGCGTGTCGGCGTGCTCGCGAACCCGGTCGCCGCCGGCGTGTCGTAGGCACCCGCGGCGCTCAGAGGACGCCGCTCGCATGCTGCAGGAGGAGGCTCGTCGCGGCGACCGTCACCCAGACGGCCGCGCCGAGGAGAAGCGGACGCGGACCGGCGCGGCGCAGGTCGCCGAGACGCGACGAGAGCCCGATCGCGGCGAGCGCGGCCGCGATCAGGCCGACGGAGGCCTGCTGGAGCGCGGCGACGACTCCCGCCGGCAGCACTCCCGTCGTGTGGAGCGCAGCGGCGGCCACGAACCAGAGCACGAACCAGGGCACGGTCGACCGCCAGGTCGTCCGTGTCGCGCGCCGCGCGGCGAGAAGCGCCGCGATCGGCACGATCATCGTCGTCCGCGTGAGCTTCACGAGCACCGCGTGCGCGCCTGCGGTGGGGCCGTACGCGTACGCAGCCGCAACCACCGACGACGTGTCGTTGACGGCGGTTCCCGCCCAGACGCCGAACGCCGACTGGCTGAGCCCGAAGACGTGGCCGAGCGCGGGGAACGTCGCGACGGCGACGAGATTGAAGAGGAAGATGGTCGTGACCGCGTAGGCGATCTCGACTTCCGTCGCCTCGACGATCCCGGACACGGCGGCGATCGCGGACGCGCCGCAGATCCCCGTGCCGACGCCGATAAGCGCGCGCACGCGGTCGCCGAGCCCGAGCAGCCTGCCGCCCACGAGTGCGACCACGAGCGCGGCGGCGAGGGTGCCGACCATGACGGGGAGCGTCGCGGCCCCGACCGAGGCCACTTCGCCGAGACCGAAGGTGGCGCCGAGGAGGACGATCGCCGCCTGCAGGACGTACTTTCCGGTGAAACGCAGGCCGGGCTGCATCCGCTCGGCCGGCGGACGCACCGCGGCTGCGCCGATGCCGAGCACGAGCGCGATCACGGGCGCGCCGACGACCGGCACCACCCGGCCGACGGGATAGGCGATTGCGGCTGCGAGGGCGGCGAGAGCGATGCCGGGCGCGAGGCGACGCAGCACATCCGATGACGATTCGTGATCCACGAAGGGATCTTTCCCGCATGGCTCGGCGCCTGCCGGGCGATTCGGCGATCATCGAATAAGAGGATGCGATAGAACAGAGGTCATGGATCCGCGGCGGTTGCGCGCCTTCGTCACCGTCGCCCGCGAGGGCGGCTTCACCCAGGCCGCGGCGAAGCTCCACCTGTCGCAGTCGGCAGTGAGCCAGCAGGTCGCCGCGCTCGAGCAGGAGCTCGGCGCGACGCTCTTCCTCCGCTCGGGACGGCGCGTCGCCCTGACGCCCGCGGGTGTCGCCCTGCTCGAGCGGGCCGAGGCGCTGCTCGCGGAGATGGCGGCGGCGCGGCGTGCGGTCGCCGCCGCCGAGGGGCGCGTGGCCGGAGATCTCCGGCTGGCGGCGAGCCTCACGATCGCCGGCTACGTCCTCCCCCGGCCGCTCGCGGCGTTCAAGCGCGAGCACCCGGACGTGCGGATCGCCCTTCGTGTGCTGAACACGGACGACGTCGTGCGCGCCCTGCTCGCGGGCGACGCCGACCTCGGGCTCGTCGAGGGGCCGGTCGAGAGCGGGCGCGTGCGTCTCGAGCCGCTCTTCGACGACGAGCTCGCCGTCATCGCGCCGGCCACGCACCGGTTCGCCGCGGCCGAGGAGGTCGAGCCGGACGCGCTCCTCGGCGAGCCGCTCGTCGTGCGCGAGACCGGCTCGGGAACCCGCCGGGTCGCCGAGCACGCGCTCGCGGCCGCCGGGGTCGACCCCGCTCTCCTCCGTGCGGAGGCGGAGGTGTCGGGCATCGACGCCCAGAAGGCGCTCGTCGAGGCCGGGCTCGGCGTCGCGATCGTCTCGGTCCTCACCGTTCGCCGCGAGCTCGCACTCGGCTCGCTCGTCGCTCGTCCGTTGCGCGGCATCGAGCTACGCCGCCCGCTCGCCGCCGCCACCGTCCGCGACGTCCCGGTGCCGGCCGCGGCCCGCGTGCTCATCGCCGCCACGGCGTCGAGTCGAGGCGCCCATGGAAAAAGCCCCGTCGCCGGGGCTTTTCCGTAGCAGGCCTGTAAGCCGGATTGCCGTAGCGCTCCTGGGAGTAGCAGCCCTCGGCCTGCCCCAAGGAGGCTCGATGGACAACGAAGTGGCTGATTTCCTCAGGTACTGCCGGCTCGAGCGGCGGCTCGCCGACTTGACCTGCAAGGCCTACGAGCGCGACGTGCGGGCCTGTGTGGCCTTCCTGCGCGAGCGCGGCATCGAGGAGCTGGCGGCCGTGCGTCCGCCCGACCTACGCGCTTTCCTCGCCAAGGAGGCCGAGACGCGGCCGGCGGTCGGAAGCCAGACCCGCACTGTCGCCGCGCTCAAGGTGTTCTTCCGCTTCTGTCTCGAGAACGAGTACCTCGACCGCGACCCCGCGCTCGTCCTGCGCACGCCGAAGAAGCGCGAGGCGCTTCCGGACGTGCTCGACCGGCGCGAACTCGGCCGGCTGCTGGCCGCTGTCGACCAGCCGGACGTCTGGCAGCGGCACTTCCCCGGGAAGCGCGAGCGCGACCTGCTCATGCTCGCCCTCTTCGCATATGCCGGGCTGCGGCGGAGTGAGCTACTCGGGCTCGACTGGAGCGACGTCGATCTCGAGCGTCGACTGCTCAAGGTCCGTAAGGCGAAGGGCGGACGGCAGCGCGTGGTCCCGATCCATCCCGCGCTCGAGCCGCTGTTCGTCGACTACCTCCGTTTCCGCGCCACCGACCCCGAGCCGGCGCTTTTTGTCGGCGTCCAGGGGAAGCGGCTTTCGCCGACCATCCTCGTGCACACGTTCCTCCACTACGCCCGAGCGGCTGGGGTGACCGAGCGCAAGCGGGTGACGCCGCACACACTCCGGCACGTTTTCGCCTCCGAGCTGCTCCGCGCGGGCGCGAACCTACGGCAGATCCAGGAGCTGTTGGGCCACAAGCATCTCGACTCTACGCAGCGCTACACGCGGGTGACCGCGCATGAGCTACGCGGCGCGGTCAAGCGGCTGCGGTGGACTGGTTGACTCCGGAGAAGCTAGTGCCACGGGAGTCGACGAATGCTTTCGTCTACTCCTGCCTTCATCGCAAGGAAGCGGTCGAGGGAGCCACGGAACAGCGGCCCCTGCAAGAACGGCCACGAGTCTCCAGCAGCCTGCGCCTCTTCTTCGATCTCCGCAAAGAGTGCGCCGTTGTCCCACCGCCGGCGACGCCAGCCGTACGACCCGACCGGCGCCCACGCAAAATCGTCAC
>JAGWRZ010000083.1 GCA_028876365.1 Acidobacteriota bacterium
CGAGAGCCCTCTTGTCGACCCCGTCGCGCAGGAGGACAGCGTCGCCGTAGACGTCGGAGAGCGCCATGGGCCGGTCGGCCCATTTCGCCGGCCGCGCGGCCTACCCTTCTGCACGAGCCGCTGACGCCCGGCGCGCCGCCAGGACGGCGTCGACCAGGCGTCCGGCGCCGAACCGCACCGGGTCGTCCGCGGGAAGGCCGGTCTCCTCTGCCGCCGCCTCGACGGCCGCGCGGGCGGCCGCGTCGTCGAGCGCACGGGTGTTCAAGGCGACTGCGACGACCTTCGCGGGCCGCCTCGGGAGAGCCGTTCGCTCGTGCAGGTCGACGAGCTCACGCAGCGACGGCAGCGGATGCGGCCCGCCGCCGGCACCCTCGACCTCGTCGCGGCCCGACTCGTGGCAGAGGACGAGCAGATGCGGCGCGCTGCCGTGGTAGAGGCCGAGCGTCACCCCGGAGTAGACCGGATGGACGAGGGAGCCCTGCCCCTCCACCCAGAGGAGGTCTCCGCCGCGCCGCGCGCCCTCGACGACGAGCCGCTCGGCCGCGCCCGCGATGAAGTCGGCGACGACCGCGTCGACCGCGATCCCCCACCCGGCGATCGCGATGCCGGTCTGCCCGGTCGGAACGAAGATCGACCGCTCGCCGCGCCGTCGCGCCTCGAGGTCGAGCTCGAGCGAGACGGTCATCTTCCCGATCGCGCAGTCGGAGCCGACCGTGAGCACGATCGTTCCCGGAACCTCGAACACCTCGCCCGTCGCCGTGGAGAGGTCGGCGGGCGGACGGCGGAGATCGCGAAGCGCGACGCCGTTTCCCTCCGCGAGCTCGCGCAGCTCGGGGTCGTCGGAGAGGAACACGTGCAACCCGTTCTCGACGTCGATCCCGTTCGCGATGCAGTCGCGCAGGATCTCGATCCACGCGGGCGGAAAGCGGCCACCCTGCGTCGCCACGCCGACGAGCGCCGTCGTCGGCGCGTACCGCATCGCCTCTGCGACGGCGCCGACGATCGGCACGCCCTCCTCGGTCTCGCCTGCCCGCGTCGAGTCGAGGATCGCGACGACGTCCGCGCGGCGGTAGCGCAGAACCCCGCGCGCAGTCTTGCCGTAGTGCGGATCGGCGGAGAAGCCCTCAGCGAGGATCAGGTATCGCATGCACTCCCAGTCCCGGTTCGGCGGATGGACGCTGCACGCCGTCGACGAAGGCGACGCCCGGCCACGGATCGTGCGCGATGAGGATGTTGCCGTCGAGGTCGACGTGGTCGAAGAGACTCGCGACGTGAGCGCCGGCCGCGATTCCGAGGCCCGACTCGACCATGCAGCCGAGCATGCAGCCGAGGCCGAGCGCACGCGCCGCGTGCACCATCCGCATCGCCTCGCGGATGCCGCCGGACTTCGCGAGCTTGACGTTGATGCCGTGGGCGCGCTCGGCGCAGGCGGCGACGTCGGCGAGCGTGTGACAGTCCTCGTCGACGTAGACCGGAACGGCGGACTCGCGCTTCAGCCGCAGGCCGCCGTCGTCGCCCGCCGGAAGCGGCTGCTCGCAGTACTCGACCCCGAGCTTCGCCAGCTGCGGGAGCGCATCGAGCGCCTCGTCGAGGGACCACGCCTCGTTCACGTCGACCTGCAGCGGAATATCGGCGACGCCCCGGACCGCACGCACGCGTTCGACATCGAGGCCGTCGCGGGCGCCGAGCTTGAGCTTCAACCGCTTGAACCGGCCTCCGACCTTCTCCGCGCGGCGTGCCATGTCGTCCGGGTCTCCGAGCCAGATCGTCCAGCTCGTCGGCGGCCCGTCGCGGTGAAGGCCGAGCAGGCGCCACACCGGAAGCGACGCGAGCTTGCCCTGGAGATCGTGCAGCGCGGCGTCGATCGCGGCGCGCGCCGCGAACTCCTTCGACGGCAGGCGCTCCATCACCGCCTCGATCGCGAACGGGTCGTCGCCCAGGAGATGCGCGTGCTCCTCGATGTACGCGAGCGCCGATTCGGCGGACTCGCGGTAGCGGGCGATGGGCGCTGCCTCGCCGTGGCCGCGCACCCCGCTGTGCGTGAGCTCCACCTGGACGACGCGCTCCTCGTCGCTCGACTCGCGCGCGATGACGAACGTCTCGGCCAGCTCGAGCGTGACGATGCGTGCCGAGGCCTCCACGCGGGTGAGGCTACAGAGGTGGACCGGTAAGGTGAGGCCCGACGCGCCCGTAGCTCAGGGGATAGAGCGCGCGCCTCCGGAGCGCGAGGTCGCAGGTTCGAATCCTGCCGGGCGCATCCCTCCTAGTCGGAGGAGGGGAACCCGGGCGTCGACAACACGCGCCCGTCCGAGAGGATCGCCATCCC
>JAGWRZ010000084.1 GCA_028876365.1 Acidobacteriota bacterium
CACGACCTTGCTGCTGACGCTGCTGTTCCGGTTCATGAAGCCACTTATCGAGGCGGGGCACGTGTACCTCGCGCAGCCGCCGCTCTACAAGATCAAGTGGGACGGCCGTAGCGTGCCGCCGGGTTACGCGTACTCCGACAAGGAGCGCGACGCGGTCATCGAGGCGGGTATCGCCGAGGGGCGACGGGACCCTCGCGGCCGCGACGGCGTGCAGCGCTTCAAGGGCCTTGGCGAGATGAATGCCAATGAGCTGTGGGACACGACCATGGACCCGGCCAAGAGGGTGCTGCGGCAGATCACCGTGGACGACGCCGCGCAGGCCGACGAGTTGTTCAGCGTGCTCATGGGCGAGGACGTCGAGGCGCGTCGGTCGTTCATTCAGCGCAACGCTAAGGACGTCAAGTTCCTTGACATCTAAGGCCGGGAACGGGGCCGCATCCGCCGGCGTCAGCCTGCCGGCGCGCGGCCGAAGGAAGGACTGGTAAGTGCCAGACGTGACTACGCCGGACGCTCCCTCGGAGGGCCGGGGCCGTATCGAGCCCGTCGACATCGGCCTCGAGATGCAGAAGAGCTTCCTCGACTACGCGATGTCCGTGATCGTCGGCCGTGCGCTGCCGGACGTCCGCGACGGGCTGAAGCCGGTTCACATCCGCATCCTGTACGCGATGTACGACGGCGGGTACCGACCGGACCGCGGCTACAACAAGTGCGCGCGGATTGTCGGCGACGTGATGGGCAACTACCACCCGCACGGCGACTCGGCGATCTACGACACGCTCGTCCGCATGGCGCAGCCGTTCTCGCTGCGCTACCCGCTCGTCGACGGCCAGGGCAACTTCGGCTCGATCGACGACGACCCACCAGCGGCCATGAGATATACCGAAGCGCGCCTGTCGCGAGTCGCGACCGAGATGCTGCGCGACATCGACGCGAACACCGTCGACTTCGGCCCGAACTACGACGAGTCGCGGCGCGAGCCGAGCGTCCTCCCGTCGCGCTTCCCGAACCTGCTCGTCAACGGGTCCGCCGGCATCGCCGTCGGGATGGCGACGAACATGCCGCCGCACCATCTCGGCGAGACGATCGACGCGATCGTCGCGATGATCGACGACCCGGGGATCGACGTCGAGGGCCTGATGAAGCACGTCAAGGGGCCCGACTTCCCGACGGGTGCGTTCATCGTCGGCCGGGCCGGCATCCGCGACGCGTACCGCACGGGCCGCGGCCGCATCGTCATGCGTGCACGCGCGCACATCGAAGAGCTGCGCGGCGGCAAGTCGGCGATCGTCGTCACCGAGCTTCCCTACGGCGTGAAGAAAGGCGGCGACGCGGGCGTCATTCGCAAGATCGCCGATCTCGTCGGCGAGAAGGTGCTGACCGAGATCTCCGATCTCGCCGACCACTCCGACCGCACGGGCATGCGCATCCAGGTCGAGCTGAAGCGCGATGCGGTCCCGCAGGTCGCGCTCAACAAGCTGTTCAAGCACACGCCGCTCCAGACGACGTTCGGCTACAACGCCGTCGCGCTCGTCGACGGCGTCCCGCGGACGCTGTCGCTGCTCGAGCTCGTCACGCACTATCTCGACTTCCAGCGCGAGGTCATCACCCGCCGCTCGAAGGACGAGCTGCGCACGCTCGAGGCGCGCGTGCACGTGCTCGAGGGCTACCTCAAGGCGCTCGACGTCCTCGACGAGGTGATCGCGCTCATCCGCGCCGCCGAGGACGTGGATGCGGCGCGCACCGGCCTGCAGGAGCGCTTCGGCTTCAGCGAGATCCAGGCGCAGGCGATTCTCGATCTCCGGCTGCGCGCGCTCACCGCGCTCGAGCGGCATGCGGTCGAGAAGGAGCACCGGGACAAGACCGAGCGCATCGCCGAGCTGCGAGACATCCTCGGCGATCCCGCGAAGATCGACGCGCTCATCCGCGAGGAGCTGCTCGAGATCAAGCAGATCTACGGCCGCAGCGACGACCGCCGCACCGAGATCGTCGCGGCGGAGGAGGAGCTCGAGCTCGAGGATCTGATCGCGGAGGAGGACATGGTCATCGCGATCACGCGCTCCGGCTACATCAAGCGCCTGCCCGTGACCGCGTACCGCGAGCAGCGGCGCGGCGGAATCGGCGTGATGGGGATGGACCTGAAGGAGGACGACTACATCGAGCACCTGTTCGTCGCCTCGACGCACGACTACATCCTCTTCTTCTCGAACGTGGGCAAGGTCTATCGGTTGAAGGTGCACGAGCTTCCGCTCGGCTCGCGCCAGTCGAAGGGCCGAGCGATCGTCAACCTGCTGCCGTTCCGGCAGGGCGAGACCGTGCGCGCCGTCGTTCAGACCCGCGACTTCGGCGAGGCGAAGTACCTCGTCTTCGGCACGAAGAACGGCGTCGTCAAGAAGACGGAGCTCGCCGCGTACAACACACCGCTGCGCGCGGACGGCATCATCGCGATCAAGATGCGCGAGGGCGACGAGCTCGTCGCCGTGCGCCACTCATCCGGCGACGACGACATCCTCATGGTGTCGAAGCTCGGCCAGGCGATCCGCTTCCACGAGAAGGACGTGCGCGCCATGGGGCGCGACGCGTCCGGCGTCGCCGGCATGAAGATGCGCGGCGACGACGAGGTGATGTCGCTCAACATCGCGCAGGACGACTCCGACCTGCTCGTCGTCACCGAGAACGGCTACGGCAAGCGGACGCGCGTCGCCGACTATCCGGTGAAGGGCCGCGGCGGCATGGGCGTGAAGACGATCCAGCTGACCGAGGCGAAGGGCACGCTCGCCGGCGCCCGTGTCGTCCGCGACGGCTACCAGGTGATGCTCATCTCCACCGGCGGCACCGTCATCCGCATGCCTGTCGAGGAGATCAAGCGCCTCGGCCGCGCGACGCAGGGCGTCATCGTCGTGCGCCTCCGCGGCGACGAGCGGGTGTCCTCGCTCGCGCCCGTCGTCGAGTCCGACGAGAGCGCCTCGCCGGTCGAGAGCGCCGAGCCCGAAGCGTAGTCTCCCCCGAAAGGGGGAGGTTTCGGAAGCTTCCCCTTCCAAAATGCAACGATCCCTTCTATAACTCTCCCGCGGGGTCGAACTACGGCGGCGAGGGCGGACCTTTCATGGCGATCAGGCAAGTCGACTTTCTCGAACCGATCAACCTTGCCGACCATCTCGGCAAGGTGGAGCTCTATCTCGGACAGGTCTGCCAGATCGCGGGCATCTCGAAGATGCAGCTCGACTACTGGACGAACAAGGCCCAGATCCCCACGAAGGGGAAGAAGCAGCGCATCTACGACATCGAGGCGCTCGAGACGGTCATGCTCATCAAGCAGGCGAAGGACAAGGGCCTGAACCTCGGCGCGGCGATCGACGCCGCCCGCCGCTTCCGCGAGCAGTCGCGCGTCGCCTAGCTCTCGGGTTGCTCGTCGTCGGCGTCGGGCGTGCCCGGGTAGGGCTCGCCGACGGCGCCTTCCACCTGCGCGTTCGTCGAGGCGGCGTTCTTCGGGCCGGCGTCCATCTTCCGGAACCAGTCCTTGATCGTCTCCAGCAAGCTCACGATGCGCCTCCGCGGTCGAGAAACGGCTTGATGAGGTCGATCGGAGCGGGGAAGATGATCGTCGACGAGTTCGCGCCGCCGATCTCGAGCAGCGTCTGCAGGTAGCGCAGCTGCAGCGCGATCGGGTGCTCCTCGATCACGATCGCCGCGTCCTTCAGCCGCTCGGAGGCCTGGAACTCGCCCTCGGCGTTGATGATCTTCGCGCGCCGCTCGCGCTCGGCCTCCGCCTGGCGCGCCATCGCCCGCTGCATCCCGCTCGGGATCTCGACGTCCTTCACCTCGACGATCGAGACCTTGATCCCCCAGGGCCCGGTCGCCTCGTCGATGATCCCCTGGAGGATCGCGTTGATCTTCTCGCGCTCGGAGAGGAGCTCGTCGAGCTGGTGCTGGCCGAGCACCGAGCGCAGCGTCGTCTGCGCGATCTGCGAGGTCGCGACCATGAAGTTCTCGACCTGGACGATCGCCGCCTTCGGGTCGAGGATTCGGAAGTAGCAGACGGCGTTCACGCGGACCGGCACGTTGTCCTTCGTGATCACCTCCTGCGGCGGGATCATCAAGGTGATCGTCCGCAGGTCGACCTTGATCACCTGGTCGATGATCGGGATCCGTGTGAACAGCCCCGGCCCTTTCGGCTCGGGGAAGAGCCGGCCGAGCCGGAAGACGATGCCGCGCTCGTACTCGCGCGCGACCTTGATCGAGGCGGACAGGATGAAGATCGCCAGCACGACGAGGACGACGACGACGATGATCGCTGCAGTCACGAGATCTCCTAGGCCCCTGGTCGGATCCTACGCGTGGGCGTGCACGTGAGTCGGGCGGACGAGCAGGGTCAGCCCGCCTTGAACCGACTCGACCACGATCTCCTCGCCCGGCGTGAGCGGCTCGCCCGTGGTCGTGTTCGCGTTCCAGATCTCGCCCTTGACCGCAACCACGTTCGC
>JAGWRZ010000010.1 GCA_028876365.1 Acidobacteriota bacterium
CGACGATCTGGCTGGGCATCCTCGGCATGCTCGACGCCGAGCCCGACCGCTGGGACCTGTCCCGGCTGAAGGGGATGCTCGTCGGCGGCTCTGCCGCACCGCGGTCGATGATCGCCGGCTTCAAGCAGCGGCACGGCCTCGACGTCGTCCACGGGTGGGGGATGACGGAGACCTCGCCGGTGGCGACGACGTCGCAGCTGCCCGGCGAGCTCGCGCACGCCGACGAGGAGCGGCAGCTCGACGCGATCGCGCTCCAGGGGATCCCGTTGCCGCTCGTCGAGCTCCGCCACCGCGACGAGGCCGGCGACCCGCTGCCGTGGGACGGCGAGGCGATGGGCGAGCTCGAGGTGCGCGGCCCCTGGGTCGCCTCCGGCTACTACGACACGCCCGAGCAGGCCGATCGCTGGACCGCGGACGGCTGGTTCCGGACCGGCGACATCGCCGCGATCCACCCGCGCGGCTACATCCAGATCAAGGACCGGTCGAAGGACGTGATCAAGTCCGGCGGCGAGTGGATCTCCTCCGTCGAGCTGGAGAACGCGATCATGGCGCACCCCGCCGTCGCGGAAGCGGCGGTGATCGCGATCCCCGACGAGAAGTGGGCCGAGCGGCCGCTCGCCGCGGTCGTGCTGCGGGAAGGCGCGACCGTGAGCGCGGACGATCTCCGCGACTTCCTCGCGCCGCAGTTCGCGAAGTGGTGGCTGCCCGACCGCATCGAGTTCATCGCCGAGATCCCGAAGACGAGCGTGGGCAAGTTCCGCAAGACGGCGCTGCGCGAGCAGTTCGCGCACCAGCCGGTCGAAGCCAGTTGAGGGCCGCACTCCTCCGCGAGGTCGACGGGCCGTTCGAGCTCGCCGACCTCCCCGATCCCGACGCGGAGGGACGCGTCGTCGTGCGCGTGCGCGCGGCCGGCGTCAACTTCGCCGACATCCTCATTCGCCGCGGGCGCTATCCGCAGATGCCGGAGCTGCCGGCGGTCCTCGGAACCGAGGTCGCCGGCGAGCTCGACGACGGCACACGCGTGATGGCGATCACGCCCGGAAGCGGCGGGTATGCGGAGAACGTCGCCGTCGAGCGCGCCCAGGTCGTAGCGCTCCCCGAGCACGCGACCTTCGCCGAGGGCGCCTCGTTCCTCTTGACGTTTCTGACGGCGTACATCCCGTTGACGCGCCAGGTCAGGCTGCGGCCGGACGCGGTGGTGCTCGTGCACGCGGCGGCCGGCGGTGTCGGCACCGCGGCGGTGCAGGTCGCCCGGTCGCTCGGCGCACGCGTGATCGCCGCAGCCGGGTCGACGGAGAAGCTCGACCTCTGCCGCGAGCTCGGGGCGGCCGAGGCATACGTGTACGACGAGATCCCCGACCACCTGCGCGTCGACGTGGTCGTCGACCCGGTCGGCGGCGCGCTGTTCGAGCGCGCGCTCGGACGGCTGCGCCCGCTCGGGACGCTCATCGCCATCGGGTTCGCGGCCGGCATGTGGCCGGAGATCGATCCGGCGAATCTCGTCGGACGCAACGTCGGCATCGACGGTTTCTACCTCGGCCGTCTCCTTCGCCACGAGCCGGAGGTCGTCGGCGAGGCGGTCGGCGAGCTGCTCGCGCTCTGGCAGGCGGGCGCGCTGCGTCCCGTCGTCGGCGCGGAGATCCCGCTCGCCGAGGTCGACCGTGCGCACGAGCTCGTCGAGTCGCGCACGAGCGTCGGCAAGGTCGTGCTCGTCCCGTGACGGCGATCGTGACGGGCGGCGGCGGGGGCATCGGCGGCGCGATCGTCGCCGCGCACGGGGACGCCGTCGCGCTCGACCTTCCGGAGTTCGACGTCGGCTCGCCGGAGGCGTGGGCCTCGCTCGAAGGCGCCTTCGACGCCGCGTTCCTGAACGCCGGGATCGGCATCGGGCACCCGGACGTCGGCGAGCTGCCCGACGGCGAGATCGACCGGATCGTCCGCGCGAACCTGCTCGGCGTCGTCTACGGCGCGCGCGAGTGCGCGCGGAGACTGATGCCCGACGGCGGCTCGATCGTGTGCACGGCGTCGCTCGCGGGACTGACCGGGATGCCGTTCGACCCGATGTACACGGCGACGAAGCACGCCGTCGTGGGCTTCGTCCGCGGCGCGGCGGACGGCTTGCTGGCGCACGGCATCCGGATCAACGCGCTCTGCCCGGGCTTCACGGACACGCCGATCGTGGAGGACGAGCTGCGCGGAGCCCTGCCGGCGCCGCTGATGGCCCCGGAGTTCGTCGCCGAGGCCGCGCTCACGGTGCTGCGCGATCCGGAGTCGGGCCGCGCCTGGATCGTGCAGCCGAACCGGGTCGAGCCGTTTCGCTTTCCGGGGATCCCGGGGCCGAGATGACGGCGCGCACGCGGAGAGGCTGGGGAGAGGAGCCGCCGCCCGAGCCCCACATCTGGCGGACGCTCGGGTACCGCGGCCTCGAGCAAGGCGACGGAAAGTCGGTGATCGAGTGGACGGCGTCGCCGGATTACTGCTTCCACGACGGGCGGGGAGGGTTCATCGTCCACGGCGGAATGGTCACGACGCTGCTCGACACGGCGATGGGCGGTGCGTGCTGGTCCGTGCTCGCCCACGAGGAGAGCTTCCTGACGGCCGACCTGCACGTCGAATTCGTCCGCTCGGCACGTCCCGGGCTGCTCCGCGCCGAGGGACGGGTCGTTCAGCGGAACCGGCGCATCGCGTTCTGCGCGGCCGATCTCTACGACCGGGAAGGCGCGCTGCTCGCGTCGGCCCGCTGCACGCAGATCATTCGCTGAGCCGCGCCTCGAGCTCCGCCTTCACCGCGGGCCAGTCGTCGTCGATGACCGCGTACCAGGCCGAGTCGCGACGCGCGCCGCCGCGCACGAGCATGTGCTTGCGGAAGACGCCCTCGAACTCCGACGGCAGCCGGGCGAGCGCGGCGCGCGCCCGCGTGTTCGTCGCGTCGGTCTTGAACTCGACGCGAAGGTAGCCCTCGTCCTCGAAGGCGTGCTTCATCAGCAGGTACTTCGCGCCGGCATTCGCGCCCGTCCCCCACGCCGAGGGCACGAGCCACGTGTTCCCCACCTCGACCACACGATCGTCCTCCCGCACGTTCAGGTACGACGTGTGGCCGACGAGCTCACCGGCGAGGTAATGCGCGAAGCCGAGGTCGACCGATGCGAACCAGGAATGGAAGAGCTCGCGCGACTCGTGGCCGCGCACCCTCATCAAGGTCCAGATGCGGGGGTCCTGCGCGATCGCCCAGAGCGCCTCCTCGTGGTGCGCCTCCAGCGGCTCGAGCCGGACGGACGCTGCCTCGAGCCTCACGTGAAGCGCCAGGTTCCCCCGCCTTCGAAGGCCCGCAGGATCCGCCGCGCGACCACCATCTTGTGCACCTCGTCCGCGCCGTCGTAGATCCGCGCGCCGCGCGCCATCCGGTACATGACCGCGAGCGGCGTGTCGTCGGTCATGCCGAGCCCGCCGTGTACCTGGAGGGCGCGGTCGATGACGTCGTTCAGCACTCGCGCCGCATAGAACTTGATGAGCGACACCCCGACGCGCGCCTCGTCGCCCTCGTCGAGGCGATGCGCGGTCTCGAGCGTCATGAGCCTGCACGCCTGGATCTCCGCCGCCGACTCGGCGATCCAGTTCTGGATCGTCTGCTTGTCCGCCAGCGGGCCGCCGAACGCACTGCGCTCGAGCGAGTAGGCGCACATGAGCTCGAAGGCGCGCTGCATCTGGCCGAGCCAGCGCATGACGTGATGGATGCGCCCCGGTCCCAGCCGCTTCTGCGCGATCCGGAACCCGTCGCCGGGCTCGCCCAGCGTGTTCTCGAGCGGGACGCGCACGCCGGTGAAGCGGGTCTCGCAGTGCGTGCCCCAGCCGTGACCCTCGTGCCCCATGACCGGGATGCGCCGGACGAGCTCGTAGCCGGGGGTGTCGGTCGGGACGAGGATCATCGACGCGCGCCTGTGCGGCTCCGCATCCGAATCGGTCACCACCATGACGATCCCGAAGCCGGCGCCGTCCGCGCCCGACGAGAACCACTTGTGCGCGTCGATCACCCACTCGTCGCCGTCGCGCACCGCGCGCCCGCGCAGCAACGTCGGATCGGATCCCGCCACCTCGGGCTCCGTCATGCCGAAGAACGAGCGCGTCTCGCCGGCGACGAGCGGGCGCAGGAACCGCTCCTTCTGCGCGTCGGTGCCGTACAGATGGAGGATCTCGCCGTTGCCGGCGTCGGGCGCCTGGCAGCCGAAGACGAGCTGGGCGAACACGCTGCGGCCGATCTCCTCGTTCAGGTACGCGTACTCGATGAAGCCGCCGCCGCTGCCGCCGGCCTCCGGCGGGAGATGCGGCGCCCAGAGGCCCTCGCCCCTCGCCTCCTGCTGCAGCTCGGACACGAGCGCATCGGCCTCGTCGTCCTCCTGCGAGAGCGCGGCCTCGTTCGGGTAGACGTACTCCTCCATGAACCGCCGCACCCGCTCGCGCCGGCGCGCGACGCGCTCCGGGATGACGACGGTGGCCACGACCAGCGATGATCGCATAGAGATGCGTGAAGCGCTCGAAGCCGTCCTCGGCCCGGTGTCGGAGCCCGTTCTCCTCGCAGGCGGCGCGTCGAAGGAGGCATGGTCGGTCGACGCCGGGGGCGATGCGCTCCTCGTCAGGCGCGCCGCGGTCGGCGTCATCCATCGCCATACGCTCTCGCTCCACGACGAGTTCGACGTTCTGACGGCGGCGTACGAGGCGGGGGTCAAGGTCCCGCGCCCCATCCTCTACATCGCGGATCTCGACGGACGCGAAGCGTTCGTCATGGAGCGGCTCGAGGGCGAGACGATCGGACGCCGGATCGTGCGGATGGACGTCCCCTCGCACCTGCCGGTCCAGCTCGCGGAAGAGCTCGCGAAGATCCACGCGATCCCGCGCGAGCGGGTCCCTTTCCTCGTCGAGGCGCGACTCGAGCGGATGGTCGACGAGCTCGACGACGTCGGCGAGCCGCATCCGGCGATCGAGCTCGGCCTGTGGTGGCTGCGGGAGCACCGTCCGCCGGAGCGCACGCCGGTCGTGTGCCACGGCGACTTCCGCATCGGCAACGTCGTCGTCGACGCCCGAGGGCTCGTCGGCATCCTCGACTGGGAGTTCGCGCACATCGACGATCCCGTACGGGACCTCGGCTTCGGGCTCGTGCGCGCATGGCGCTTCGGAGTCGACGACAAGCGCCTCGGGGGGATCGCCGGCGTCGATGCGTACCTCGACCGCTACAACGCCATCACGGGCATCGACGTGCGGCCGGAGGAGCTCGACTTCTGGGAGCTCGCGGGCAATGTCGCGTGGGCGATCGGCTGCCTGACGCAGGCGCAGCGCCATCTGCGGGGCCAGGACCGGAGCGTCGAGCTCGCGATCCTCGGCCGGCTCGGCGCCGAGGTCGAGTACGAGATCTGCCACCTGCTCGAGCGGGTCGGCGTATGAATCCGGCCGCGCCGGGGGTCGTCACGCCCGGGTTCCCGCACGTGCTCCCGGGAGCCGACGCCGGCGAAGGACGCGCGTGAGCGAGCGGCCGACCGCCCAGGAGCTGGCAGAGGCGATCGTCGAGTTCCTCGGCGGCGAGGTCCTGCCCACGCTCACCGACCGCCGACTGCGCTTTCGCACCCTCGTCGCCATGAACGCGCTCGGCATCGTCCACCGCGAGCTCGCAGCGCTCCCGCTCGAGGACGATGCCGACCGGCGCGAGCTCGCGCGGCGCATCCGCGACGGCGACGTCGAGCCCGGAATGCTCGCCCGCGTCAAGGCGGACGTCGAGGCGCGACTCGCCGTCGCCAGCCCGCGGTTCCTCGACCGCTACCGATGATCGAGGTCGAACCGGGCGATGCGGTCGTCGAGTCGATCTTCGGCACGACGGATCCAGATGCGATCTGGGCGGAGGTTCGGACGCTCTGCCCGGAGGCGATCGAGTGCTTTGCGTTCGAGACGAGCGTCGGAGCGCTCTTCGGCCTCGTCGTCCGTGGCGGCGACCACGTCGCGCTCAAGGTGCACCGCACGGCGACGACGGGCCGCCTCACTGCGATGCAGCAGGTGCAGCAGCACCTGTGGCGATACGGCTTTCCATGCCCGCGGCCCCTCGGTGTGCGCGGGCACGCGACATTGGAGGAATGGCGTGCCGACGGCGAGCACCGCGACGCGCACGAGCCGGAAGTGCGGCGCGCCCTCGCGCACTTGCTCGTGCGCATGGTCACGTTGACGCGCGACCTGCGCCCGGCCGAGGACCTGCCGCCCTTCTTCCCGCGTCCGGGCGGGCCGCTCTGGCCCGAGCCGCACAACGTCCTCTTCGACTTCGGAGCCACGCAGCCGGGAGCCGAGTGGATCGACGAGATCGCACGCTCCGCGCGGGAGCGCCGTGATGCAGGCGGCGGAGTACTGGTGATCGCGCATCACGACTGGACGGCGAAGCACGTTCGCTTCGCCGGGATCAGGCCGACAGTCGTCCACGACTGGGACAGCACGAGCGTCGACTTCGAGACGGTCTTCGTCGGGAACGCGGCAGCGCACTTCACCTACCTCGAAAAGGAGGGCCTGGAGTTGTGGCCGACGGTCGACGAGGCATTCATGTTCATCGCGGACTACGAGCGCGCGCGTCCGTCGCCGTTCACGCGCGAGGAGCAGTCGCGGGCCGGTGCGGCAGCGGTCTACGGTCGCGCCTATGCGGCCCGATGCGTGCATGCGCTCGGGGGCGATGTCGACGCACTGAGCCTTCCCGCGTTCGCGGCCGCGTTGCTGCAGTAGGCTCCGCCTCGTGCCCGATCTGAGCGGCAAGGTCGCGATCGTCACCGGGGCCGGACGCGGGATCGGACGCGCGCACGCGCGCGCACTCGCTGCCGCGGGTGCGAGCGTCGTCGTCAACGACCTCGGCGGGAGTCTCGCCGGCGAAGGCTCCGGCCTCGGCCCCGCGCAGCAGGTCGTCGCCGAGATCGAGGCAGGCGGCGGCCGCGCGGTCGCCGACGGAGAGAACGTCGCCGACTTCGAGGGCGCGCGCAGGCTCGTCGACCACGCGGTCGACGCGTTCGGGCGCCTGGACATCGTCGTGAACAACGCCGGCATCCTCCGTGACCGCATGCTCGTGAACATGACCGAGGAGGAGTGGGACGCCGTCATCGCCGTCCATCTGAAGGGCCATTTCGCCGTCACCCGCCATGCAGCCGCGCACTGGCGCGAGCGGTCGAAGGCAGGCCACGCGCTCCGGGCACGGGTGATCAACACGTCGAGCCCGTCCGGCGTCTTCGGCAACGTCGGTCAGACGAACTACGGCGCGGCGAAAGCGGGCATCGCCGGCTTCACGGTCATCGCCGCGCAGGAGCTCGCCCGCTACGGCGTCACCGTCAACTGCCTCGCGCCGAACGCCCGCACGCGAATGACGGAGGAGACATTCGACATGGGCGAGCGCCCGGGAGGCTTCGACCCACTCGATCCCGCGAACATCTCACCAGTGGTCGTCGCGCTCTGCGCGGACGCTGCGCAAGACATCACCGGGCAGGTCTTCCACATCTGGGGCGGGGCGGTGAACGCGCTCCGCGGCTGGACGGGGGGCGAGCTCTTCCGGCGCGACGAGGGCTGGGATGCGGACGCCCTCCTCGCCGCGCTCATCGAGCGGTTCCCGGACGGAGCCGCGCCGGCCGGGATGATCGCCGGCATGGAGAGCGCCGGCGGACAGTCCCTCCGTGCGTAGACGGCGCATCTACCTCATGCGCCACGCGGAAGTGCGCTATTTCGCGGGCGTACACCCGGAGCGCGTCGTGCTCACCGAGCGCGGCCGCGAGCAGGCAAACGCCGCAGCCGAAGCGCTCGGCCGCGTCACCTTCGACCGCGTCGTCACGAGCGGCCTCGAAAGGACGCTCGAGACGGCGCGCATCGTCGCGCCCACGGCGGAGCCGGAGTCGCGCTACGGCCTGCGCGAGATCGAGAGCGGCGACATCCGCGGCATCTCGCAGGACGAGGTACAGGCGATGATGACCGCCGCCTTCTCCGGAGTCGTGCCGCTCGCCATGCGGTTCCTCGGCGGCGAGTCGATCGGCGAGCTGATCGACCGGGTCGTCCCCGAGCTGGACGCGCTCCTCGCCGACGACGACTGGGACGTCGCGCTCCTCGTCCTCCACGGGGCGGTGAACCGCGCCATCCTGAGCCGCGCCCTCACCGGGGAGCGGACCTTCCTCGGCGCGTTCGAGCAGGCGCCGGGCTGCGTCAACGTGCTGGACGTCGACGACGACCGCCGCTGGATCGTCCGCGCGGTCAACACCATCCCATACGACCCCGTCCACGCGACCGGCACGCGCTTGACGACGATGGAGCAGCTCTGGCAGGAATACCTGGAGTCTCGAGCCTGATGGCACTCCTTTCGCTGCAGAACGCGACGCTTCGGTTCGGCGGGATCGTCGCACTCGACGACGTCTCGCTCGCGGTCGAGGCCGGCACGATCGCCGGGCTCATCGGCCCGAACGGTGCGGGCAAGACGACGGCGTTCAACGTCATCACGCGCCTCTATCGGCTCGAGTCGGGTGACGTCGTGTTCGACGGCCGTTCGATCCTGCGCACCCCTCCGAGCCGCATCATCCGCGCCGGGATCGCGCGTACCTTCCAGAACGTCGAGCTCTTCCCGACGATGACCGTGCTCGAGAACGTGCTCGTCGGCGCGCACACGACCTCCCTCTTCGAGCGCGAGGAGAGCGTGCGCAGGCGCGCTCTCGAGACGATCGACTTCGTGGGGATCACGCACGTCGCAGGGCGGCGGGCGGCGGGCCTGCCGTTCGGGACGCTGAAGCGCGTCGAGCTCGCCCGCGCCCTCGTCTCCCGGCCGCGGCTGCTCTTGCTCGACGAGCCGGCCGGAGGGCTCAACCACGAAGAGGTCGAGGAGCTCGCGATCTTCATTCTCAGGCTTCGCGACGACCTGAAGCTGACGGTGCTCCTCGTGGAGCACCACATGAACCTCGTCATGCGCGTCTCCGATCACGTGCACGTGCTCAACTTCGGCCGGACGATCGCGAGCGGGGTGCCGGCGGAGGTGCAGCGCAACCCGAGGGTGATCGAGGCGTACCTCGGCGGCGAGCTCGAGGCGTCGGCGTGACGGCTCTTCTGGAGCTGAACGAGGTACACGCGCGGTACGGCCCGGTCAAGGCGCTGCACGGCATCTCGCTCTCCGTCGGCGAGGGCGAGATCGCCGCGGTTCTCGGCGCGAACGGAGCCGGGAAGACGACGACCCTGCGGGCGATCTCGAACACCGTCGAGCGCGAAGGAGAGGTGCTCCTCGCCGGCAACGCCCTTCGCGGCGGCCCCGAGTCGGTCGCGCGGCTCGGCGTCGCGCACGTGCCCGAAGGTCGCGGGACGTTCGCCGAGCTGACCGTCTGGGAGAACCTCCGGCTCGGCGCGTACACGCGCAGCGGCAGCCTCAGGGACGACTTCACCCGGATCGGCACGTACTTCCCCTGGCTCCAGGAGCGCAAGCACCAGCAGGCCGGGACCCTGAGCGGCGGCGAGCAGCAGATGCTCGCGCTCGCGCGCGCGTTCATGCAGCGGCCGCGCCTCCTGCTTCTCGACGAGCCGTCGCTCGGGCTCGCGCCGCTGCTCGTCACCGAGGTCTTCCGCATCATCAAGGAGCTGAACGAGAGCGAAGGCGTGACGGTGCTCGTCGTCGAGCAGAACGCGCACATCGCGCTCCAGCTGGCCCAGGCCGTGTACGTCCTCGAGGTCGGCCGCGTCGCGCTTTCCGGCCCGAGCGCCGAGCTACGGGAGCACGAGTCCATCCGCCGGAGCTACCTGGGCTACTGATGGCCGAGCTCGCGCGGCGCCTCCCCATCCCCGAGCGGCTGCTCCCGGCGCGCCCGGTGCTGCTGGTCCTCGTCGCGGCGTGCATCTTCCTCACGGTCGGGTCGTCGATCAGCACGCTCTTCGCACAGCTCACCGTCGCCGGCGTCGCATCCGGCGTCGTCTTCGGGAGTCTCGGGCTCGCTCTCGTGCTCATCTATCGCGCAACCGAGGTGATCAACTTCGCTCAGGGCGAGATGGCGATGGCATGCGTGTACTTCGCCTACCAGCTGATGCTCTGGGGCCTGTCGTACTGGGCGGCGTTCTTCTCGACGCTCGCGATCGCGTTCGTCTTCGGCGTCGTCATCCAGCAGGTGGTGATCCGCCCGGTGCAGCACCGCTCCGTGATCGCCGTTGTCATCGTCACGGTCGGCCTGTTCATCCTCATCGACGGTCTCGTCGAGTGGAAGTGGGGCGCGAACCAGCGGTTCATGCCGGCCCCGTTCGGCAACCAGGTCTACCGCCTCGGCGGCGTGCCCGTCGCGCGCCAGCAGATCGGGACGATCGTGATCGTGCTCGTATGCGTGCTCGCGCTCTGGGCGTTCTTCCGCTTCACGAAGGTCGGGCTCGGGATGCGCGCCGGCGCGCTCAGGCCCGAGGCCGCGCGGCTCGTCGGAGTGCGCACGAATGCGCTCCTGGCGGTCGGCTGGGGGCTCGCGGCTGTGCTCGGTGCGGTCGCCGGGCTCATGACGGAGCCGTCGCAGTACGTCCTCTCCCCGACGCTCATGCAGCCCGTGCTCCTGTACGCCTTCGCGGCGGCGGTCCTCGGCGGGCTCGAGAGCCCCGGCGGCGCGCTCGTCGGCGGGATCGCGCTCGGCGTCTTCCTCAACCTCATCGGGCAGTACTGGACCTTCGTCGGCTCGGTGCTGCAGCTGCCGGTTGCGTTCGCCGCGCTCCTGCTCGTGCTCCTCGTCAAGCCGACCGGCCTCTTCGGCCATCGATCGGTGCGCAAGGTATGAAGCGCGGACTCGCCGGCTACGTGGCGGTCGCGGCCTGCGCGGTCTTCTTCGCGCTGCTGCCGTTCACGCTCAGCGATTACCACCGCGGAATCGCGGCGCAGGTCGCCCTCTACCTCATCGCCATCCTCGGCCTGAACGTGCTCGTCGGGTACACCGGCCAGATCTCGATAGGCCACAGCGCGTTCATGGCGATCGGCGGCTACACGACGGCGCTCATGTCGCACTATCACCACACGAACCTCGTCGCGACCCTGCCGCTCGCGTTCGCGATCACGTTCGTGTGCGGCGTGCTCCTCGGTCTCCCTGCGCTCCGGCTCTCCGGCGTCTACCTCGCGCTCGCCACGTTCGCGCTCGCGGTCTCCGTCCCGCAGCTGCCGCTCAAGTTCTCGAAGTTCACGGGCGGCAGCGCCGGCATCTCCGCCAACAGGATCGTCGGCAACACCTGGCTGTACGAGGTCGCGTGGTCGGCGGCCGCGGTCGCGTTCGTCTTCACGTGGCTGCTCCTGCGCGGACGCATCGGCCGCGCGTTCCGCGCCGTCCGCGACAGCGAGGTCGCGGCCACCTCGTCCGGAGTCACGCTCGCGATCTACAAGACGCTCGCGTTCGGCGTCTCCGCGGCGCTCGCGGGCGTCGCCGGCTCCCTCTTCGTCCTCGCGACGAACGGGTTCGCACAGCCGAACGAGTTCTCGGTCACGCTCTCGCTCAAGATCCTGATCGGCGCCGCCGTCGCCGGCCTCGGCTCGCTGTGGGGCGTCGTCATCGGGGCCGCCTTCATCGCGCTCCTCCCGACCATTTCCGCCTCGGCCCCGCTCATCGGCTCGACTCACGGGCAGGACGTCGTCTTCGGGGCCTTCGTCATCCTCGTCATGCTCCTGCTCCCGAACGGGGTCGCGGGCCTGCTCCTCCGGCTCAGCAGGCTCCGCGCCAGGGCTTGACTGGCGGTTCAATTCTGTCTATCAAATCGAATCCACGGGAGTCATACTCGATAACCGCACACCGTCGGCTAGGAGGCTTGATGGGTAGGAAGGGCAGATTCGTGGCGGCTCTCGCCGCTCTTGCTTTGGTCGCGTCGGTCGCAGCTTCGGCCGCGTTCGGGGCGAGGGCGCATCGCCTCGATCCCGGCGTGACCTCGACGACGATCAAGATCGGCGGCACCTTCCCGCTCACCGGGGTGGCGTCGCTCTACAAGGTGATCCCCGCCGCCGAGAGCGCGTACTTCGCGTACATCAACGCCCACGGCGGCGTCAACGGGCGCAAGATCGACTTCACCGTCCTCGACGACGCCTACGACCCGTCGAAGACGGTCCCGCTCACGCAGCAGCTCGTCGAGCAGGACGGCATCTTCGCCGACTTCGGGAGCCTCGGAACGGCGCCGAACCTCTCCATCTGGGGCTACCTGAACCAGCACAAGGTGCCGCAGGTGCTGATCGCGACCGGAGACTCGTACTGGGGCTTCTCCGCGAAGAAGTACCCATGGACGATCGGCTACCAGCCCGACTACCCGGGCGAGGGCAAGGTGTACGGCAAGTACATCGCCGCGAACACACCGAACGCGAAGATCGGCGTCCTCTACCAGAACGACGCATTCGGCAAGAACTACTTCGCCGGGCTGCGCGTCGGGCTCGGCGCGAAGAAGGGCCAGATCGTCGCGTCGCAGTCGTACGACCCGACGCAGACGAGCCTCGTCCAGCAGATCCTCGCGCTCAAGTCCGCCGGGGCGGACACGCTCGTCATCTTCGCCCTGCCGTCGCAGGCGATCACCGCGATGGTCACAGCCACGAAGGTCGGTTGGAGCCCGCAGATCTTCCTGGGGAACGTCTCGGCGAACCCGATCTTCCTCCAGATCGCCGCACAGAACGGGGCGAACGTCAACGGCGTCATCTCGACCGGCTATCTCATCGATGCGCTGAATGCCTCCCAGGCGAACCTGCCGGGCATCAAGCTGATGAAGTCGATCATCTCGACCTACGCGCCCTCGCTCGTCCCGAGCATGAACGGCGGCGATGCGAACGTCCCGTACGGCCTCGGCGCCGCCTGGACGTTCGTCTACGCACTTCAGCATGCGGGGAAGACACCGACGCGCGCAGGGCTGATGAACGCGCTGAAGAGCATGCACAACGTCAAGGATCCCTTCCTCTATCCGGGAATCACGCTCAACACGAGCGCAAAGGACAACTTCCCGACGGAGCAGGAGATCCTGACCAAGTGGTCGGGCGGCGCCACGGGGGACTTCACCGCCTTCGGGAAGCTGTACAACGGCGTCCGCTGACGTCGTCGTCATCGGTGGCGGCGCCCTCGGCGCCGCCACCGCCTTCCATCTCCGCCGCCTCGGCGTCGACGACGTGGTGCTGCTCGAGCGCGACGCTCTCGCATCGGGATCGACGAGCAAGTCGGCCGGCGGAATCCGAGCCCAGTTCGCCGACGAGCTGAACATCCGCATCGCGCTTCGCTCGCTCGAGGAGTTCGAGGCGATGGCGGACGAGATCGCGTTCCGCCGCGACGGCTATCTCTTCCTCGTCGACCGCGAGGAGGACGTCGCCGAGTTCCGCCGCGCGCTCGGGCTGCAGCAGTCGCTCGGCGTCCCGTCGCGCGAGCTGACTCCGGACGAGGCGCGCGAGCTCGTCCCCCAGCTCGACCTCGACGGCGTCCTCGCAGCGACCTTCTGCCCGTGGGACGGGTACGCGACGCCGGAGGCCGTCGTGCAGTGGTACGCGCGCGAGTCCGGCGCGACGGTGATGCAGGGATGCGCCGCGACCGCGATCGAGGCGCACGCCGGGAAGATCGTCGCCGTCGAGACCCAGAGGGGCCGCATCGCGACGGAGACGGTCGTCTGCTGCGCGGGAGTCTGGTCGAAGGAGCTGGGCGCGCTCGCGGGCGTCGAGCTGCCCGTCGAGGGCGAGGCGCGCTCGATGTGGTTCACGCCGGAAGACGGCGGCCTGCCGGAACGCCTCCCGCTGACGATCGACTTCGGCACCGGCTTCTACTTCCACCGGGAGGGGCCCGGGATCGCGTTCGGCGGGCGCGAGCGCGCGCTCGAGCGTGTGGCGGAGGCGGCGGCGCGACGACTGCCCGTCCTCGCCGACCTGCCCGTGCAGTCGACCTGGTGGGGGTGGTACGACGTCAGCCCCGACTGGAACGCGCTCGTCGGGGAGGCGGACGAGCCATCGCGCTTCCTGTACGCGACCGGGTTCTCGGGTCACGGCTTCCAGCAGGCGCCCGCGGTCGGCGAGCACCTCGCCGAGCTCGTCGCCGGGCGCAAGCCGTCGCTCGACCTGTCGGCCTTCTCCGCCGCGCGGTTCGCCGCAGGCGCGTCGCGGCCCGAGGCGTTCGTCGTCTAGGAGGGCCAGGCGCTGCTGCCGGGCCGCAGGTCGTACGCGCCGCCGTTGCGGCACTCGGGCGACCAGTACGCCGGGGTCTCGATCCGCCTGAGCGGATAGATCCGCTGCGCGAACAGCTGTGCGAGCGCCTGCGCCTCCGGCAGCGATGCGCCGAGCCGCGTCGCGACGAACCAGATCGACTGCATCCCGTAACAGTCGACCTGCGCCTCATTCGTGTATCCGAGCAGGTGGTACGACTCGTGCGCGACCGTCTGCAGCGCCCACGTGATGTCGACCGTGTACCGACAATCCGCGGGCACGCACGTGCGCGGGTCCCAGCGCGCGGGCGCGTCGTGGAACCACGTGAGGTACGTGCACTCCGCCGGCCGCATGAGGAAGTAGTCGAACGCGTGCCCGTTCAGCATCGGGGTGACGCCGAGGACGTTTGGACTCGACACGCCCATGGAGCCGCAGCGCACCGACACGCTCGGGTGCCCGGTGAGCCGCTCGGCGACTCCTTCCGCGATCCTCTCCTCCGCCGTCGCCGGTCGGGCGAGGAGCGCACGGTCGTGCGCCGTCACCGGACGCGCGGACGCGTATGCCGAGGTCGCGACGATGCCGGCGACCGCCGCGACCGCAAGAGCTCCACCCCACCGCACTCCGCTACGTATCGGCAAGAGCCGCCGGATCCGTTACAGGCGCCCGGCAGGCGAATCTCTCGCACACGTACACGGCCGGCTCACCGTCGACGAGCGTCTTGCCGAGGAGGAGCGGGACGTCGTCCGCCGGGCCGAACGCGACCACAGCGTTCGGCTCCAGCCGCCGCAGGGCCGCGGTCGCGACCGGGCTGTCGGGCGGCCCGACGATCGCGATCTCCCGCGGCGGAGCGAGGTAGAGGTCGAGCGCGCACAGCGCGAAGCCGAATGCGGACGGCGCCCGCGGCATCAGGTCGCGCACGAGCCGCAGGGCGCCGGCCGCGCGGCGCTCGAGCTCGTCGTCGCCCCAGAGCCGCGCGAGCCGAAGGAGGACGTACGCCATCATCGAGTTCCCCGACGGCGACGGCGTGTCGTCGAGCTCCTTCCTGCGGGCGACGAGCTCCTCCCCGTCCGCGCGCGCGAGGAAGAAACCGCCGCGCTCCTCGTCGGCGAAGAGATCGACGGCGCGCAGGGCGATCCGACGGGCGGCGTGAAGCCAGCGCGGGTCCCCGGTCGCGACGTGCAGCTCGAGCATCCCGTGCGCGACGTTCGCATGGTCGTCGAGATACGCCGGGCCCCGCGTGCGCCCGTCGCGCAGCGTGCGCCAGAGCGGGTCGACGTCGAGGAGCTGCCCGAGCTCGCTGGCGGCCGCGAGCAAGGAGTCGCTGCCGAGCCTGCGCGCGCCCTCTGCGAGCGCCGCGAGCGCGAGCCCGTTCCACGACGCGATGACCTTGTCGTCGAGCGCCGGCTGCGGCCGCTGCCCGCGGATGGCCAGGAGCTTCCCCCGTGTCTCGGCATCGAGCTCGCCGCGGATGATCGAGCGTCCGTCCTCGAACGGCCGGAGCAGCTCCGCGGGCGCGCCCTCGTCGGCCGTCCACGTGTACGTCAGGCCCTCGACGCCGTCGGTGTCGGCGTCCTGGGACGAGGCGAGCCCGCCGCTTCGCAGCCGCAGCTCGCGCACCATGTACTCGAGTGTCTCCCTCGCGACGTCGCGGTAGCGCTCCGTACCGGTGAGCAGCCACGCGTGCAGGTAGGCGGGCGCGAGCAGCGCGTTGTCGTAGAGCATCTTCTCGAAGTGGGGGACGAGCCACTGCTCGTCGACCGAGTAGCGGTGGAACCCGCCGCCGACGAGGTCGTACATCCCGCCCTCCGCCATCCGGTCGAGCGTCGTCGTCGCCATCTCCAACTCCCCGGTGCGAAGCAGGAGCTCGATCGTCGATGCGGGCGGGAACTTCGGAGCACGGCCGAACCCGCCCCACTCCGGGTCGAACTGCCGCCGCAGGCCCCGTACCGCCTCGGTGATGATCCCGCGCTCGAGCGGCTCGTGCGACGGCGCTGCCTGCGCGCTTCGTCGCAACGCGTCGACGATCGTCGCTGCCTGCGCGACGACGTCGTCACGCCGGTCGCGATAGACCTCGGCGATCGCGACGAGCAGCTGCCGAAACGACGGCAACCCATGGCGCGGGGCCGGCGGGTAGTAGGTGCCGCCGAAGAAGGGGGCGCCGTCGGGTGTGAGGAAGACCGTCATCGGCCATCCGCCCTGCCCGGTGAGCGAGACGACGGCCTCCATGTACAGCGCGTCCACATCCGGCCGCTCCTCTCGGTCGACCTTGACGCTGACGAAGAGCTCGTTCATGAGACGGGCCGTTTCCGCGTCCTCGAACGACTCGCGCTCCATCACGTGGCACCAGTGGCAGGCGGCGTAGCCGACGGAGAGCAGTACCGGCTTGCCCTCGTCCCGCGCGCGGGCGAACGCCTCGTCTCCCCACGGGTACCAGTCGACGGGGTTGCCGGCGTGCTGCAGGAGGTACGGGCTCGTCTCCCGGCCGAGCCGGTTCATCGCGCCCGGAGGCCCCAGGTGACGCCGCCGACGTGCCACGCAGCGCACGCTCCGCGCCGCCGCTGCTCGAGGGCGACCTCGTGCATCCCTGCGATGATCTCGAGCGTGAGTCGCACGTATGACGAGTTGGTGGTCGGGGCCGTGTACCGCAGCCGCTTCGGTCGCACCGTACTGGACGCCGACAACGTCTGGTTCACGCTCCTGACGATGAACACGAATCCGATCCACTTCGACGCCGAGCATGCCGCGGCGTCCGAGTGGAAGCGGCCGCTCGTCGATTCGACGTTCACGCTCGCCCTCGTCACGGGGCTCTCGGTGACCGACGTCTCCGAACGGGCGGTCAACCTGGGCTGGCGCGAGGTGCGCCTGCCCGCGCCCGTCTTCGCCGGAGACACGATTCGCGCCGAGACGGAGGTGCTCTCCAAGCGCGAGTCGGCGTCGCGGCCCGGCCGCGGGATCGTCACGGTGCGCACGCGCGGGGTCAACCAGCGCGACGAGATCGTGATCGAGTTCGAGCGAACGATCATGGTGCCGCTTGATCCGGACTGAGCGGCTGCTTCTGCGGAAGCCGCAGCTCGACGACGACCTGGCGGAGTTCGTGGCGGACGACGCCGTCCAGCGGTGGATCGGCGGCCCGGAGGATCCGGCCGCGCTGATCGAGCGGTGGGTCGGCCGCTGGGAGCGGAACGGTGTCGGCCCCTTCCTGGTGGAGCTCGACGGCCGGCTCATCGGCCGGGTCGGCTTCATCGTCTGGGACAACCGGACGTGGGAGACGTCGACCTACGACCTCGCGGGCGCGCACGCGGAGACGGAGCTCGGCTGGGCCATCCTCAGCTCCCACTGGGCGAACGGCTACGCGACCGAGGCAGCCCGCGCGGCGCGCGAGTGGATCGAGCGCGATCGCATCATCTCGCTCATCGATCCGGCGAACGTACGGTCCAAGCGCGTTGCGGAGAAGCTGGGCGCCCGCCCGACGGAGCGGGTGACGACGCCGCACGCGGAAGCCGACGTGTGGGTGCACCCGTGAGCTTCTCTCCGCTCCAAGGCAAGCACGTCGTCGACGTGACCGCGTCGCTCGCCGGCCCGTACTGCACGCAGCTCCTCGCCGCATTCGGGGCGGACGTGATCAAGGTGGAGCCGCCGGGCGGCGATCACGCGCGCGCCTGGGGCCCGCCGTTCATCGGCGGCGACGGCGCGCTCTGGTTCTCGGCGAACGCGGGAAAGCGATCGGTCGCCGTCGACCTCGCGCGCGAGCACGACCGCATGCTCGAGCTCCTGGACGACGCCGACGTGTTCGTTCAGAGCCTGCGACCTGGCCTCGCCGAGCGTCACGGGCTCGACGCGCCGTCGCTGCGCGCGCGCAAGCCGGAGCTCATCCACGTCTCGGTCGGCGCCTATGCCGGCCGCCCCGGCTACGACCCGCTCGTGCAGGCGGCGACCGGGATCATGAGCGTCACCGGAGAGCCCGACGGGCCGCCTGTGCGCGTCGGCGTCTCGCTCATCGATCTGGCGACCGGGCAGTGGGCCGCGATCGGCGTGCTCGCCGCGATCGTGCGCGGCGGCGGCGCGACCATCGAGGTGTCGCTGCACGAGACCGCGCTCGCCCTCCTCGCCGGCCATATCGCCGGATTCGCCGCGACGGGCGAGACGCCGGGGCGCCACGGGACCGCATTCCCGCTGATCGCGCCGTACGAGGTGTTCGCCGGCGGCCTGATGATCGCTGCCGGAAGCGACGCGCTGTGGGAGAGGTTGCGCCGCGTGCTCGCGCTCGACGACGACCCGCGTTTCCGGACGAATCCCGACCGCGTGCGGAATCGCGAGGCGTTGCGCCGGGCGATCGAGGATGCGCTCTCGGGACGCCCGCTCGACGAGTGGGAACGCGCGCTCGTCGATGCCGGGGTCCCCGCCGCGCGCGTGCGCACGGTCGCCGAGGCGATGGCGGACGAGCACGCGCAAGCACTGGGGATCCTGCAGCGGCTCGGGGCCGGCGTGACGGTCGCGCCGCCTCTGCGGATCGACGGCGAGCGGCCGCTCTACCCGAGCCCGCCGCCCGCACGGTAGACGTAGCCCTCGAGCCGCCGCCCGAGCAATCCCTCCAGCCAGAGCGAGACGCCGACGAGCGCATCGAGATCGATGCCCGTCTCGACGCCCTCGCCCTCGAGCAGGTAGACGAGATCCTCGGTGGCGACGTTGCCGGTCGCTCGCGGAGCGTACGGGCAGCCGCCGAGCCCGCCGACGGAGGCGTCGAGGACCCGCGCGCCGGCCTCGACCGCCGCGAGCGCGTTCGCGTAGCCGGTGTTGCGCGTGTTGTGGCCGTGGAAGCCGGCCGCGCCGGTCTGCGCGACGAGCGCGCGCACGTGCGACGGCGTCGCGACGCCGATCGTGTCCGCGAGGACGATCTCGGCGCGGCCGGAGAAGCGCGCGGCCAGGTCGGCGACGATGCCCGGGTCGACGCGCCCCTCGAACGGGCACCCGAACGCGGCCGAAATGGTCACTGTCCGGGGCCAGACCCCTGCCATGTCCACGATGGACTCGGCCTGCGCCACGGCGTCGGCGAGAGACATGTTGCCGTTGCGCCGGTTGAAGCCCTCGGTCGCCGCGAAGGTGACGTTGACGCGATCGAGGGTCGTCGCCGCGAACCGCTCGAACCCGCGCTCGTTGAGGACGAGGCCGGAGAGCTCCGCCCCGCCGCGGTCCGCGTCCGCGACGACCTGCTCCGCCCCGGCCATCTGCGGGACGCGATCGTCCCGGACGAAGCTGACCGCCTCGATCCGCGGCAGCCCGGCGGCCGCCAGTCGGCCGATCAGGCCCGCCCGGACGCCGGGCGCGAGGGTCTCCGGCTCGTTCTGGAGACCGTCTCGCGGCCCGACGTCGCAGAGCGTTACGCGCACATCGTCAGGTTACGGCGGGAGCCGCGTCCGCCTCCAGAGGCACCTCGACCGACTGCGCCCTGACGCCGCTCCCGAACCAGTACCCGATCAGCCCGAAGAGCACGATGATCCCGAGCGTCCCGAGCGTGAGCGCCTCGAACGTCCCACGTGTGACCCCCCACGTGCCCTTGAAGTCGTACGACACGCGGAAGAGCTTCTCGAGCGTCCCGGGGAACACCGCCTCCCACGAGCCGAGTGCGATCCAGAACGTCGTCAACACGGTGGACACCCAGAGCCCGCGCAGCCCCCACGGATGGACGTACGGCCGATGCACGTGCGGGTGCGAGTACCGCAGCTTGAGAGCGGCGGGGAAGATCCAGAGGTACGAGATGAGCGTCGTGCTGATGGCGATCGTGAGGACGACGTAGAAGCGCGAGTCCGCCCCGCTCTTGAACGCGCCGATCGCAACGAAGCAGAAGATCGTCGAGACGATCCCCGACATCATGTTCACGCGCACCGGCGTCCCGAGCTTCCTGTTGAACACGCCGAAGAACGGAAAGAAGGCGCCGTCGTACGCCGCGACCGCCTGAATGCGGTCCGAGCCGATCATCCAGACCGCCCCGGAGGTGACGAGCGCGCCGACGAAGCTGAGCGTCATGAGCACGAGCAGCGCGTGCGCAGCCCCGCCGTAGACGCCCTGGAACGCGACGGTGACCGCGTCGATGAAGCCTCCGATGTTCGTGACCTGCTTCAACGGCAGCACGAGGAGGATGCAGAACACCGGGATGACATACATGAGCACGCCGGTGATGCCGCTGCGGAGGATCGAGATCGGCACGTCCCGCTGCGGATTGTCCATCTCCTCCGCAGCGCCGTTCTGGAGCTCGAAGCCGACGTAGTTGAAGAGCAGCACCGGCACGAGGCCGAAGAACACCGCCTTCGTCGGGCTGAAGTGCCCCTGGAAGCTCGAGAATCCGTGCTTCGCGCCGTAGATGATCATCGTCAGCGAGAAGAAGCCGAGCACGACGTAGCGGAGCGCCGCGCCGAAGTTCGGGATCCACTTCCCGTAGCGGAGCGAGACGATCGCGACGCCGATGGACAGCCAGATGAAGACGAAGCAGAAGACGTACGCGCCCGCGCCCGTGCTGCCGATGCCGAAGACGTTCGCGCTCCAGGCGTTGAGCGCCGTGAATGCGAGCGAGCCGCCGACCCACAGCGGGTTCGTCACCCAGTAGAGCACTGCCGCGATGCCGCCGTGCAACCGCCCGAACGCCATCTTCGTCCACTCGTACGGCCCGCCCTCCTGCGTGAACGCGGACCCGACCTCGGCCATCATGAGCATGTACGGCGCGACGAACAGGACCGCCGTCAAAAGCAGCCAGACGAATCCTTCGGGCCCCTTGGACGCGACGGTGCCGAGCGTGTCGAGCCCGACGAACGCGCACACCGTGAAGAACACCATGTCGAACCGGCGCAGCGACTTGATGAGCTTGCCCTTCTCCTGCAGGGCGAGCGCCGTCGTCTGCTCGCTCTCTACCGAACGCGTTGCCATGCCTCGCTGAGCACCTCCCCGAGGATTGACGTGATCTGGTCGAACTCCCGTTGTGTTGCGATCAGCGGCGGCGAGATCTGCACGACCGGGTCGCCGCGGTCATCTGCCCTGCAAATGAGGCCCTTCTCGAACAA
The DNA here is from genome assembly GCA_028876365.1 of Acidobacteriota bacterium. Taxonomy (GTDB): domain Bacteria; phylum Actinomycetota; class Thermoleophilia; order Gaiellales; family Gaiellaceae; genus Palsa-739. The sequence goes on from JAGWRZ010000010.1 coordinate 21,184, forward strand.
CCGCGGCGAGAGAAAGCCGCGGAGGAGGGTCTCGCACTCGTCGTCGGCGAAGGACTCCCTCGTCTCCTTGTCCTTGACCAGCTCGAGCGCATAGAAGAAGCCCGTCCCGCGCAGATCGCCGACGATCGGAAGGTCGAGCAGCTGCGCAAGCGTCGCGCGGAATGCATCGCCGTTGTCGCGAACGTTCTCGACGACGCGCTCGCGTTTCATGATCTCGATGTTCTTCAGTGCGATGGCGCACTGCACGGGATGGCCGCCGAAGGTGATCCCGTGTGCATACATCGACGTCTCGGAAAGGAACGGCTCGACGACATCGTCGGCGGCGATCACGGCGCCGATGGACGCGTATGCCGAGGAGAGCCCCTTCGCGCTCGTGATCAGATCGGGCCGGATGTCGTACAGCTCGGAGCCGAACCAGGCTCCGAGGCGCCCGAACCCGGTGATGACCTCGTCGGCGCAGAGGAGGATCCCGTACCGGTCGCAGATCTCGCGGACACCGCGCCAGTAGCGTGCCGGAGGCGTGAACGAGCCGCCGGCGTTCTGCACCGGCTCCATGATCACCATCGCGACCGTCTCGGGCCCTTCCTGCAGGATCGCCTGCTCGAGATCGTCGAGCAGGAACGCGGTGAACTGCCCTTCCGACTCTTCGCGCGGGCGGTGATAGCGATTCGTGTTGCGCACGTGGATGACGTCCGGGACGAGCGGCTCGAACGGCGCACGCAGCGCCGCAATGCCGTTGATCGACAGCGCTCCCATCGTCGTGCCGTGATACGCGAGGCGGCGCGACACCGCTTTCCACCGCCGCTCGCCGCGAGCGAGGTGATACTGGCGCGCGAGCTTCCACGCAGACTCCACGGCCTCGGAGCCGCCGGAGACGAAGAAGACGCGGTTCAGGTCGCCCGGAGCCAGCTGCGCCACCTCGTGCGCGAGCTCGATCGCACGCGGATGCGCGTACGACCAGTTCGTGTAGAAGGGAAGCTCGCGCATCTGCGCGAGCGCGGCCTGACCCATCTCCTCGCCGTACGAGTACCCGACCTGCACTGCGAAGAGCCCGGCGAGCGCGTCGAGATACCGGTTGCCCTCGATGTCCTCGAGGTAGCAGCCGTCGCCGCGCACGATGATGGGCGGCTCGCCGCCTCCCATGCGGGTGAAGTGGAGCCAGAGATGGTCGCGCGCCGCCTGCCGCAGGTCAACTGCTGCCACGAGTCCCCCAGTCGTAGAGTTGCTTCCACATCTCGAGATAGAAGAACGTCTCTGTCGAGACGACGCCCTCGAGGGCGCGCATGCGGTTCGTGATGTCCAGGAGATCCCGCCGTGTCGCGGCGACGACCTCGACGACGATGTCGAACTGGCCGGCGACGACGACGACGTAGTCGGCTTCCGGCCAGCGCGAGATCTCATCGGCGACGCGATCGGGCGCCCCCGATGTCTTCACCCCGACGAGCGCCTGGTCGAAGCCGAGCCCGAGGGGGTTCGTCACGCCGACGACCTGGAGGATGCCCGCGCTCGTCAGCCGCGCGTAGCGCGCGCGCACGGTCGCCTCCGAGACGCCGAGCCGCGTCGCGATCGCGCGGAAGGACTCGCGGCCGTTTTCCTGCAGTGCCTCGATGATCCGCCGGTCCAGGTCGTCGACGCGGCGAGCCGGCGCGACCGGGCCACGCCGCGGAGCGGACTCGTCCGCGACACGAAGCTTGGCGTCATCGCTGCGCAATGCGCAGGATTCCTAGCAGGTTTCCTCGCATTGCGCTAGTGAGTGCGTGTCGCTCTTGACGGAAGGCGTCGTTTCCGGGGAAGCTCCGCCCATCGGGTTCACGCGACGAGGAGGGGAGAGTTGGCACGCACGCCGCTGCTCCGCGCGCTGCGGAGGCTCGCCGAGGAGCA
>JAGWRZ010000085.1 GCA_028876365.1 Acidobacteriota bacterium
GCCGCCCCTCCGGTGGCGTCTCGATGATCGAAATGTCGCGCATCCCCGCGAGTGAGAGGTGCAGAGTGCGCGGGATCGGCGTCGCGCTCAACGTGAGCACGTCCACCTCGAGGCGCAGCGACTTCAGCAGCTCTTTCTGGGCGACGCCGAAGCGCTGCTCCTCGTCGAGGATGACGAGGCCGAGCTCCTTCGGGATGACGTCGCGGCTGAGCACGCGGTGCGTGCCGATGAGCACGTCGACCTTCCCCTGCGCGAAGTCGGCGAGCACCTGCTTCACCTCGCGCGGCGGCCGGAAGCGCGACACCATCTCGACGCGCACGGGGAAGTCGCGGAAGCGGTCGCGGAACGTGTTCCAGTGCTGCTCGGCGAGGATCGTCGTCGGCGCGAGCATGAGCACCTGCTTGCCGTTCACCGCGACGGCGAACGCCGCGCGCACGGCGACCTCCGTCTTGCCGAAGCCGACATCGCCGCACACGAGGCGATCCATCGGGTTCGGCGTCTCGAGGTCCTCCTTCACCGCTTCGATCGCCGCTTCCTGATCCGGCGTCTCGCGGTACGGGAACGACGCCTCGAGGCGCTCGATCCACTCATGGCGGAGGTCGTAGGCGATGCCGGGCCGCGTCTGCCGCTGGGCGTACAGCGCGATCAGCTCGGAGGCGAGCTCCTGCACCGACTCGCGCGCACGCGACTTGAGCAGCTGCCACGCCTTGCCGCCGAGCTTCGACAGGGCAGGCGCGCCCGCGTCGGCGCCGACGTAGCGCGACACCTTGCCGAGCTGCTCGTGCGGGACGTACAACCGGTCGTCGCCCCGGAACGCGAGGAGGAGGTAGTCGCGCGTGACGCCTGCGACCTCCTTCGTCTCGAAGCCCAGCAGCTTGCCGACGCCGTGGTCCTCGTGCACGACGAAGTCGCCGGTGCGCAGGTCGGCGAACGACTGGAGCGCACGGCCGCCGAGCCGGCGCTCCTTCGGCACCCGGCGGCGGAAGACCTGGTGATCCGGCAGGAGGACGAGGCCGAGGTCGCGCCAGACGAAGCCGCGGCGCGCGGGCGCGACGACGAACAGCACCTCCGCCTCGGACGGGAGCGGCTCGCCCGCCTCGAGGAGGCGCGCGGAAACTCGGCGCAGGATGTTCTGCGTGCGCAGCGCCTCGCCGCGGTGCGGGAAGGCGACGACGACGCGCTGTCCCGCGCGCACGAGCGAGCCGAGCTCGGTCTCCGCCTCCGCGATGCCCCGCGCCGCAATCGCGGGCCGCTGCGCCTCGAACGCGAACGGCTGCGACTGCGGGAACGGGTCGAGCTCCGTCGCCCCGGCGAGCGACGGCTGCGCGACGATGCCGTCCTCCTCCCACACGCGGCGCACCACGTCCGGCTGGAAGACGAAGTCGGGGCTGCGGTCGAGCGCCGGCACGAGGTCGCCCGGCACGCCCTCGCGCTCGGGATCGACGAGGTCGATGCGCCGCTCGGCGGCGGGATACACGACGGCGTCGGCGACAGGATGGAGCGCACGCTGGGTGAAGGCCGAGAACGCGCGGATCGACTCCACCTCGTCGCCGAAGAACTCGACGCGCAGCGGCTCGCTGCCGGTCGCCGGGAAGATGTCGACGATGCCGCCCCGCACGGCGACCTGTCCGCGGTCGTCGACGCGGTCGACGCGCGCGTAGCCGGCGAGTGCGAGCGACTCGGCGAGCGCCTCCACTCCCACCTCGGCGCCCGCGCGCAGCTCGACCGGCCGCGGCCGCGCACCCTCGGGGGGCATCGGCTCGGCGAGTGCGCGCGCCGACGTGCACACGAGCCCGCCGCGCGCGAGCACGTCCAGCGCGCGGGCGCGCTCGCCGACGAGATGCGGCGGCGGCTCGAGGCCGGAGTCCCAGCCGACACCGCGGCTCGGCAGGTAGCCCACGACCTCCTCGCCGAGGAACCAGGCGGACGCCTCGGCGGCATCGCGCGCGTCCGCGTCGTCCGGGAGAAGGCAGACGAGGCCGCGCTCGAGGCGCTCGTGCAGGGTCGCGAGCAGGAGCGGGAGCGCAGCCTCCGACACGCGGGCCCTCGTGGGCAGCCCGTCGACGAGCTCGCCGAGGCGCTCGTTCTCGACGAGCTCGCTGACGAAGGCGTGGAGTACCGGGCGGTCCATGACGAAAGGCGGAACGAGCGGTTCCGCCGGTGGCATGGTAGGTATTGCGGGCATGTGCCGGAACATCCACACGCTCTTCAACTTCGAGCCGCCCGCCACCGGGGACGAGGTCCGGGCCGCAGCCGAGCAGTACGTCCGGAAGGTGAGCGGCTTCACGAAGCCCTCCAAGGCGAACGCCGAGGCGTTCGCCCGGGCCGTCGACGAGGTCGCGCACGTGACGCAGCACCTGCTCGACGCGCTCGTGACGAACGCCTCTCCGCGCGACCGCGACACCGAAGCCGAGCGCGCCAGGGCCCGCGCCGCGAAGCGCTTCCAGGCGGCCTGAGCCGCTTGCGCCGCGGCTCGCTCGTCGCCGCGCTCGTCCTCTGCGCCGCGGTCGCGGCGCCGGGCGCCTCGGCGCAAGGGCCGTTCTCCCCGTGCGCGCCGAACGGCCTCGAGTGCGCGACGATCGCCGTCCCGCTCGACTACTCCGGCGCGACGCCGGGCGAGCTCTCCCTCCACGTGGAGGAGCTGCCCGCGGCGGGGACGCCACGCGGGGTCATGCTCCTGCTCGCAGGCGGCCCGGGGCAGGCGTCCGCCGAGACGTTCGACCTCGCCCATGAGGGCGCGTACTGGCAGTCGCTCTTCCCCGGCTACACGCTCGCGACCTACGACGACCGCGGCACCGGCCAGTCGGGCGCGCTCACATGCGATCTGAGCGGGACGATCGACGCCTGCGGCAACGCGATCGTGGGACGCGCCTTCTACACGACGCGCGACCACGCCGAGGACGTCGAGTCGGTGCGCATCGCGCTCGGCGTCGACAAGCTCGCCGTCTACGGCGTCTCCTACGGGACGAAGCACGCGATTGCATACGCGCTCGCGTATCCCGACCACGTCGAGCGACTGCTGCTCGACTCGGAGCTCCTGCCGCAGCGCGACTTCTTCGGGCTCGCGTCGCTGCAGACGATCCCCGCGTCGATCGACGACATCTGCGCGGGCGGCGTCTGCCCGACGCTGCCGGCGAGGATCGGCGAGGAGTTCGCGGGCTACGCGAACGCCCGCCACGACGCGCCGCTCGCCGTCCCGGTCGACCTGACCCGGCTCAGCCAGACCGCGATCGTCCTCGACGGCGACAGCCTCGTCTCGCTCGCGTACGCGAGCGACCTCAGCTCGGGCGTCTCCTCGGAGCTGCCGGCGGCGGTCGACGCGGCCGTACGCGGCTGGACGCTTCCGCTCGCGCGGCTCGAGGCGCTCGACAACCTCGTCCAGCAGGCGACGACGAACGAGATCGACACCGCGCTCTACTACGCGACCACCTGCGGCGACGGGCCGTTCCCGTGGGGGCCGACGGATCCCGTCCCCACCCGGCTCGCGGCGCTGACCGGCGCGATCGCCGCCCTGCCGCCCGGCTCGACGGGCCTCCTCGGCGCGTGGGCCGTGTTCGACAGCGCACCGACGGGCTGCGCCTTCTGGCCCTCCCCGTCGGGGGGAGCAGCGCTCGGCGCCGGCCCGCTCCCCGACGTGCCGACGCTCGTCCTCTCCGGTGACCGCGACATCCGCACGCCGACGTCGGGCGCCATCCAGATCGCGTCGCAGTTCCCGCAGGGGCACGTGCTTCTCGTCCCGGGATCGGGCCACGCCGTTCTCGAGCGCTCGGCGTGCGTGGCGGCCGCCGTGCGCGGCTGGCTCGACGGCGCGACGCCGCCCGCGAGCTGTCCGCGCATCGGAATCGGCGTGCCGCCGCTCGCGCGCTGGCGGCGGACCGTGGCTGCGACGCCGCCGGCAGCGCACGTCCCCGGCCTGCCCGGCCGCACGCTCGCCGCACTCGTGCAGACGCTGCACGACGCCGAGGACGCATGGCTGCTCGCGCGCCAGACGACGACCGTGAACGGCCTCGTCGGCGGAGAGCTCGTGCCCGACTCGGTGAAGACGCTCCGGCTCGAGCGCTACAGCAGCGTCGGCGGGCTCGCGGTCAGCGGGACGATCCTCCTGCGACTCGACCCCTCGACCGGCCAGCCCGTCGTTCCGCTGGCGGCCGCGGTCGGGACGCTCACCCTCGCCGGGACCGGCGCCTCCCACGGCATCGTGACGCTGGCCGGGAACCGGCTCACCGGCACGATCGGAGGGCGCAAGGTCTCAGCCGCGTTCTAGCGCGAACGCCTCGACCGAATCGGCGGCGCGTGCGACGAGGGCGTCCGCCTCGTCATGCGGCTCGAAGTCCGCGAGGACGTAGTCGGCGAGCGTGCGGTGATCGCCGCGCTCGGGACGGCCGACGCCGATGCGCAGGCGCGTGAACTCCTGCGTCCCGAGCTCCTGCGCGATCGAGCGCAGGCCGTTGTGCCCGGCGAGCCCGCCGCCGTGCTTGATCTCGAGCCGGCCCAGGTCGAAGTCGCCCTCGTCGTGGACGACGAGCACGTCCTGCGGCTCGATCTTGAAGAAGCGCGCAGCCGCGGCGACCGAGCGGCCGGAGTCGTTCATGAACGTCTCGGGCTTCAGCAGGACCAGCTTCTCTCCGTCGAGCTTGATCTCGGAGAGCCGTCCGGAGAACTTCGACTTCCACGAGCCGCCGTGGCGGCGCGCGAGCTCGTCGACGACGAGATGCCCCGCGTTGTGCCGGTTCCGCTCGTACTCGCGGCCGGGGTTGCCCAAGCCCGCGACGAGAAGCAAGGGCTATTCCTCGGCGGGAGCTTCTTCGGAGGGCTCTCCGCCCTCCGCAGGCGCCTCGCCCTCGGGGGCTTCCTCGCCCTCCGCGGCGGCCTCTTCACCCTCGGCGGCCGCCTCCTCCGACTCCTCTTCGACGACGCGCGTCGGAGCGGTGACGGTGGCCACGACGGTCTCGGGATCGTCGAGGAGGGTGACGCCGGCGGGCGCGGCGACGTCGGCGATGCGCAGCGTTCCGCCGATCTCCATGTGCGAGACGTCGAGGTCGAGATGCTCCGGGACCTCGAGCGGCAGCGCCTCGATGTTCACCTCGCGCAGCGGCTGCGAGAGCACGCCGCCCTCGCGCACGCCCGGTGCGTCCTCTCCGCCGTGGAGATGCACGCTCACCGACGCGTGGATCGGCTTGTCGAGCGGAACCTCCTGGAGGTCGACGTGCGTGATGTGACCGCGGACCTTGTCGACCTGGTACTCCTTGAGGATCGACGCATGCGTCTTGCCGTGGCCGTCGATCTCGACGTCGAGGATCGAATGGAGGCCGGCCGCGCCGGTCAGCGCCCGGCGAAGCTCGCGCTCGGCGACGGAGATCGCAACCGGCTCGCCGCCGCCGTAGAGCACGCCGGGGATGTGGCCCTCCCGGCGCAGCCTGCGGGACTCGCGGGAACCGACGTTCTCGCGCTGCTTGACGACGAGTTTGGTGCGCTCTCCGGCCATTCCGGCGGCGGAGTGTAGCCGAGAGGCAAGATGCGCTGGTGTTCGAGGATCTCCTGCGGGGGTGGGACGGCGAGGAGGCGGTCATCCGCTTCGACGCCGCGAGCGGTGCCTGGATGTTCGTGTGCATCCACTCCACCGCCCTCGGCCCGGGCGGCGGCGGGACGCGGATGCGCGTCTATCCGACGCCGGCCGACGGCCTCGCGGACGCGATGAAGCTCTCGGGCGCGATGACGCGCAAGTTCGCGGCCGCCGACATCCCGCGAGGCGGAGGGAAGGCGGTGCTCGCGGTGCCGCGCCTGCCGGAGGGAGAGGCTCGCCGCACGTTGCTTCTTCGCTACGGCGAGCTCGTCGCCGCGCTCGGCGGGACGTACCGCACGGCCGGCGACATGAACATCTCCCCCGCCGACCTCGACGTCGTCGCCGAGCGCTGCCCGTGGGTGTACGGGACGACGGGCCGCGGCGGCAACAGCGCGCGCGGCACTGCGATCGGCACGCTGCACGCGATCCGCGCGACGGTGGAGCACGTCTTCGGCTCGTCGAGCCTCTCCGGCCGGCGCGTCCTCGTGCAGGGCGCGGGCGCGGTCGGCGCCGACCTCATCCGGCTGCTGCAGGCCGAAGGCGCGGACGTGCTCGTATCCGATGTGGACGAGGCGCGTGCCGTGCAGACGGGCGCGACGGTGGTTGCCGCGGCGGACGTCATCGGAACCGAGTGCGATCTCTATTCGCCGTGCGCGGTCGGTGGCACGTTGAATGCGGAGACGATCCCGGAGCTGCGCTGCCGCGCGGTCGCCGGATGCGCGAACAACCAGCTGTCGGAACCGGAGGACGGCGACCGGTTGCATGCGGCCGGGATCCTGTACGCGCCGGACTACGTCGCGAACGCCGGTGGCGTCATCCAGCTCGTCGGGCTCGAGGATCTCGAGTGGACGGAGGACGAGCTGCAGCAGGGGCTCGCGCGCGTCGGCGACACGCTGCGCACGCTCTTCCGCGCATCGGCCGAGGAGGGCATCACCCCGGCCGCCGCCGCCGAGCGGCTTGCGGCGGAGCGCGTCGCCGCGGCTGCCCGGGTCGGCAGGTAGGCGCGCGCAGCGCGCCCGCGAGACGGGACCCGTTCGGGCTGGTTCGCCCCTCCGTGTAGAACGGCCGGTACCAGGTACGCAAACGGGTTCGTGCCGACTTCGCAACGCCTCGAGGAGGCCGGTTGCGGCCGCACGCCTCTAGGAGGCGCGAAAGCTGTCACACACCTGCGCGTGTAGCTGCTACCGGCCGTGCTCGGTCAGAAGAGCTGGTTTTCGCCGCCGAAGATGCCCGAGACCGACTCGTCGGAAAAGACGTTCATGATCGCCTCGGCGAGAAGGCCGGAGATGCTGAGGACGGTCATGTTGTCCGGCTGCCTGCGCGGGTCGACGGGGATCGTGTCGGTGACGACGACCCGCTTGATGTCGGAGTTTCCGAGCTGCTCGAGCGCCTGATCGGAGAAGAGCGCGTGCGTGACGAACACGTTGACCTCGTTCGCGCCGTGCTCGAGGAGCGCCTGCGCACCGGCGATGAGCGTGCCGCCCGTCGTGGAGACATCGTCCCCGACGATCGCGATCTTGTCGCGTACGCGGCCCGTCACTTCGGTGACCTCGACACGGTCGGCGGCCATGCGAGTCTTGTGCATGATCGCGAACTCCGCCTCGACCATCTCGCCGAAGCGCACCGCGTGCTTCGCGCGACCGACGTCAGGCGCAACCGAGACGACGCCGTCGCCGGCGAGGCCGAGGTCGCGGAAGTGCGTTGCGAACAGCTGCAATGCCGTCATGTGGTCGACGGGGATGGTGAAAAAGCCCTGGATCTGTCCCGCGTGCAGATCCATCGTCAACACGCGGTCGACGCCCGCGAGCTGCAGCATGTCAGCGACGAGGCGCGCGGAGATCGGCTCGCGCGGCTTCGCCTTGCGGTCCTGCCGCGAGTACGGGAACCACGGGATGACGGCGGTGATGCGCTTCGCCGACGCGAGCTTCGCCGCCTGGATCATCAACAGCAGTTCCATCAGGTTCTTGTCCACCGGCGGCGCCCCGGTCTGGACGATGAAGACGTCGGCGCCGCGGATCGACTCGTCGTAGCGGCAGTACGACTCGTCGTTCGCGAACGTGCTGAGCGTCACCTCGCCGGGCTCGACGCCGAGCTGCTCGGCGATGCGCGCCGCGAGCTCGGGATGCGAGCGGCCGGCGAACACCATCAGCCGCTTCCACGGACCGCGCTCGATCCAGTGCCCCGGAGCAGGATCGCTCACGACCTGGCTCCCCTCCAGCCCGGGAAGTGCGACCTCAGTCGCCGTCACGCTTTCCATGCCTGTCGTAGACCCACCCTTCTTTTGTCTCCTGCCGCGGGGCGAACCCGGCCAGCGATCCCGGGGGGACATCATCCGTGATGACCGCACCCGGTGCAATCCAAGCGTCGTCACCAATGTCGACAGGAGCATCGAACGTATTGTCGACACCGGTCCTGACGTTGCTCCCGATCCGCGTCCGCTTCTTGGGCTGGCCCGGCTCGTGGGCGAAATTGGCGGTGACGTTGGCGGCGGCGATGTTCGTGTCGTCCCCGATCTCCGCGTCCCCGATGTACGACAAATGCGGGATCTTCGTGCGGGCGCCGACCGTGGACGCCTTCACCTCGACGAACGTCCCGATCTTCGCGCCCTCGCCGATGACGGTGCCGGGGCGGACATAGGCGAACGGGCCGATCTCGGCGCCCCCGGCGATGCTGATCCGCCCGCGGAGGACGCTGAACGGCTGGATCGTGACGTCGGCATCGATCTCGACCTCGACGTCGATCCAGGTCGACGCCGGGTCGACGATCGTGACGCCGGCCAGCATGTGCCGCTCGTTGATCCGGTCGCGGAGCTCCTCAGCCGCAAGGGCGAGCTCGGCGCGCGTGTTGATGCCCTCCACCTCGAACGGATCCGCTGCGACGTGCACCGCGACCGGCTCGCCGTCGGCGACGAGGAGCCCGAGGGTGTCGGTGACGTACAGCTCCCCTTGCGCATTCTTCGGCTGCAGGCGGTCGAGGACCGGCCACAGCGTCTCCGTCCGGAAGACGTAGATGCCCGAGTTGACCTCGCCGATCTCGAGCTCCTCCGGGGTCGCATCCCTCGCCTCGACGATGCGTGCGAGGCTTCCGTCGCCGTCGCGCACGATGCGGCCGTAGGCGCGTGGATCGGCGGGCGTGAACGAGAGGACGGTCGCGGCGGCGCCGGCGGCGCGGTGGGCGTCGACGAGCGCGCGCACGGTCTCCGGCCGGAGCGCGGGAACGTCGCCGTTCAGCACGAGCACGTCGCCGCCCGAGCCCTCGAGCGCAGGCCGCGCCGCCCCCACCGCGTCACCGGTGCCGAGTGCCCGCTCCTGCACGGCCACCTCGAGCCCGTCGTACGAGTCGGCGCTCTCCGGGGAGGCGACGACGACGACGCGCTCGACACCGGCGTCGCGCGCGGCGGCGATCACCCAGTCGACCATTCTCCGGCCGAGCAGCGGATGCAGGTGCTTCGGCGTCGCGCTCTTCATGCGCGTGCCGAGGCCGCCGGCCATCACAACTGCTGCGAGGTCGTCTCTCATGTCAGGGAAAGAGTGGCTGGGGCGCCAGGATTCGAACCTGGGATCACGGGACCAAAACCCGTTGCCTTACCACTTGGCCACGCCCCATCAGGGGTCGGAAGTCTATCGGCGGTCGGTGAAGACGAAGAAGAGCGCGACGAGGGCGAAGATGCAGACGAAGACGATCGCCGTCCAGAAGACGATGAACGCGAGGATCGCCGCGATCACCGCCAGGAGCTGCGAGACGGCGAAGATCCACGACGCCTGGTGGACGGTGTCCGAGCGCGTCCGCCTGCCCGCGTACCAGTAGAGCGCGACTGCGAGCGCGGCGAGGACGATGACCGTGATGCGCGAGACGTCGTGGAAGACGGCGACGACGATCGCCTCGGCGGCTGCCACCCACAGGCTGATCCGGGTCCGACGCTCGTGCAACCAGCGCCCCGGCCCGCTCGTCCCACGCTCGACCACGTGCGAGGACATCCTGCTCAACCGTACCACGCAGGCGCCGTCAGCCACGTCTCGCCGGCCCCTTTCAGAGCACGCTGCGCGGCCCTCGCCGCGTCGCGATGATGGAAGAGCCCGTACACCGCCGGGCCGGCACCGGAGACGTCGGCACGAAAGGCGCCGAGCCGGCGCAGCTCGGCGGCGAGCGGCGAGGAGGCGAGGTCGTTGGCAGGCAGCGCTGCGAGGTCGCGCGGTCGCCGTACACGCTCGAGCGCCGCGATGAGGGCGGCCCGGCGCTCCTCGAACCCGGTCGCGCCGTCGCGTCGGTCGAAGTCCGCGTAGACGGCTGCCGTCGACGGCTTCTCGATCCCGCGCGGGACGAGGAGGAGCACCCAGAAGTCCTGCGGCAGGTCGATTCGCGCGAGGTCGGCGCCGTCGCCGGTGCCGAGCTGCGGCCCGTCGACGAGGAAAAAGGGCACGTCGGCGCCGAGCGCGGCCGCGAGCCCGCGGAGCTCGTCGCCGGACAGCGGCTCGGGGAGGCCAGCGTTCGCAAGGCGAAGCGCGGTCGCAGCGTCGGAGCTGCCGCCGCCGATGCCGGCGGCGATCGGAAGGCGCTTCTCGATGCGCACGTGCCAGCGGGGCTCGACCTCGGCGCGCGCGGCGAGCGCCTCGAGCGCGCCGCGCACGAGCGTGTCGGCGTCGAAGCCCTCGACGAGGAGCGCCGGCGAGGGCTCGAGCTCGATGCGGTCGGCGATGCCGATGCGCTGGTACACGGTGACGACCTCGTGCTTGCCGTCGTCGCGCGTCGGCCCGACGACGAGCGCGAGGTTGATCTTCGCAGGCGCGGACGCCCTCATCCCAGCGCCCTCGCGAGCGCCACGAACTCGGGCGGCCCGAGCGCCTCTGCGCGCGCATTCGCGTCGCGACCGATCGCCGCCAGCGCACCAACCGCTTTGTCCCGCGAGGCGACCCCGGCGAGCTCGAGCGAGTTCGGCAGCGTCTTGCGCCGATGCGCGAACGCAGCGGTTACGACCTGCTTCACGCGCGCGTAGTCGCGAGGAAGCGCGACGCGGCGGAACGCGACGAGGGCGGAGTCGACGTTCGGGGGCGGCCGGAACACCGTGCGCGAAACCGGATGGAAGCCGGTGCGCTCCGCCGCCAGCTGCACGAGCACGGACACGGCGCCGTAGTCCTTCGTCGAGGGTTGCGCGAAGAAGCGGTCCGCGACTTCCCGCTGCACCATCACACACCAGAGCCCGACGGACGGGATCCCGTCGAGGCTCTCGACGACGACCGGCGTCGCGACGTTGTACGGGAGGTTGGCGACGAGCTTCGTCGCATCCTGCGGCAGCTCGACGGCGAGCGCGTCGTCGTACCGGACGTCGACGTTGCCGGGAAGGTCGCGCAGCGCCGGCTCGAGATCGCGGTCGATCTCGACCGCGATCACGCGCGCGACGCGCGCGGCGAGGTACCGCGTGAGCACGCCCCGGCCCGGACCGATCTCCAGCACGACGTCGTACGGCGCGAGCTCCGCCAGGCGGCCGATGACGCCGAGGATGTTCTCGTCCGCCAGGAAGTGCTGGCCGTACTCCTTCTTCACAGACGGAAGCATGCGCTCGCGTTGTGGTCGATCTGCGCCGAGAGTTCGGCGGCGTCCTCATTGCGCGCAGCGGCGAGGGTCTCGACCGTGTGGGCGACGTACGCCGGCTCGTTCCGGCGCCCGCGCACCGGCTGCGGCGAGAGGTACGGGCAGTCGGTCTCGGCCAGGATGCGGCCGGCCGGCACCTGGGAGGCCGCGATGCGCAGCTCCGGCGCGTTCTTGTACGTCACGTTGCCGGCGAACGAGATGTACCACCCGCGCTCGAGCGCGGCCGGAAGCAGCTGCGGCGACGAGAAGCAGTGCAGGACGACGGTGCCGTGGAAGCCGGAGAGCGCGGCGAGCGTGTCCTCGTCGGCCGCGCGCGTGTGGATGACGACGGGCTTCCCCAGCTCGGTGGCGAGACCGAGCTGGGCCTCGAATATACGCCGCTGGTCGTCGCGAGGCGCGTAATCGCGGAACCAGTCGAGCCCGGTCTCGCCGACGGCGACGACCTTCGGGTGGGATTGCAGGTCTCGAATCTCGCCGATGTCGCCCGTCGCGGCGTCGTGCGGATGGATGCCGACGATCGCGTAGACGTCGTCGAAGCGCTCGGCGAGCGCGACCGCCTGCGCGCCGCCGACGGTGAGGACGCGCGTCACGCCCGCTTCGCGCGCGCGCGCGAGGACGTCCTCCGGGGCCTCGTCGAGCGCGTCGAGATGCGCGTGGGTGTCGATCACGCAGTCGCGGCGAGCTCGATGCGCGGAAAGAGCGGTTCTGCCTGCCCGATCCCTTCGGCGGTGACGGCGCCGCCGTTGCGCACCCGCTCCCACTCGAACCCGGCCGGTTGTCTCAATGCCTCGAGGATCTTCGCCGACGACTGCGGCAAGTACGCGTGCAACGCGACAGCGAGGGCCGTCAGCCCGTCGAGCAGCGTGTACAGCACCCGATCGAGCTTCGCGTCGTTCGCCTCGTCCTTGGCGAGCTGCCACGGTGCCTCGGCTGTGACGTACTGATTCAACCGGCGCACGGCATCCCACGTCACATCGAGCGCGCCGGTGACGTCGAAGTCGTCCATCCGGCCTGCGACGTCCTCGCGCAATGCATCGAAATCGACCGGAGCGTCCGGCTCGACCCGCTTCACCGTTCCATCGCGATAGCGCGCAACCATTGCGGTCGTCCGGGAGAGAAGATTGCCGAGATCGTTTCCGAGCTCGTTCTCATAGCGTTCGCGCACGCTGTCGACCGACGCACTGCCGTCGTGCCCGAACGAGACGGCCCGCGCAATCCAGAAACGGACCGCATCGGATCCGTAGACGTCGATGAGCTCGAGCGGTTCGATGACGTTCCCGAGCGACTTGGAGATCTTCCTGTCATCGAGGAGCAGGTAGCCGTGCACGAACAGCTGCTGCGGTGGCTCGTAGCCGGCGGAGAGGAGCATTGCCGGCCAGAACACGCAATGGAAGCGAAGAATGTCCTTTGCCAACAGATGGTGCGCGACCGGCCAGAAGACGTCGCGCAGGTCCTCGCCCTCGCGCGCGTACGTGAGCGCACTGAGATAGTTGATGAGCGCATCGGCCCAGACGTACGCGACCTGGCTCTCGTCCCAGGGCAGCGGGATCCCCCAGGGTTGGCCCGCGCGCGAGATGCTGAAGTCCTGCAATCCCCCGGCGATGAACGAGCGCGCCTCGTTGTACCGGAAACCGGGTAGCACGAACTGCGGCCGCTCATCGTAAAGAGCGAGCAGCCTGTCCTGATAAGCGGACAGCCGGAAGAAGTAGTTCTTCTCCTCGATCCATTCCGGCTTGGTCAGATGATCCTTGCACAGGCCGTCCTCGGTGAGCTCCTCGTCGGTCTTGAACGCCTCGCAGCCGACGCAGTACCAACCGGCGTACACGTCCTCGTAGACGTCGCCGTTGTCGTACATCCGCTGCAAGAAGTCGCGGACGAAGCGCTTGTGGCCCTCATCGCTCGTCCGAATGAAGAAGTCCGTCTCGGCGTCGAGCCGCTTCGGCAGCTCGCGCCACGGCACGGCGATGCGGTCGGCGTATTCCTGCGGCTCGAGGCCCTGTTCCTGCGCGACCCGGTAGACCTTCGTCGCGTGCTCGTCGACACCGGTCAGGAAGAACGTCTCCTGCCCGCGCTGCTGCCGGTTCCTGACGATCATGTCGCCGATCGCGGTCGTGTACGCGTGCCCGATGTGCGGGGTCGAGTTGACGTAGTAGATCGGCGTCGTGAGGTAGAACCGCATCGTCCAATGATAGGAACGACGTGGAGCTCCGGAGCCTCCGCACAAACAGCGCGGCGACGAGCGCCGCGAGCGCGAGCGCGAACGGCCACCACGGTGCCTTGCGCCGGCGCGCTCCGCGCGGCGCGACTGCCGGTGCGGCGACGGGTGCACGCCGCTGCGACGCGGCGGCCGC
>JAGWRZ010000086.1 GCA_028876365.1 Acidobacteriota bacterium
ACCCAGAACCCGACCACGTACAGCGGCATCAAGAACAGCGCGCTCGTCACGGTCGCGCCCGGCATCTCGCCGAACGTGCTCGGCGCCTCGAACGCCGCCGGTGACGGCTACTGCCTGGCCGACAGCCAGGACGGCGGCGTCAACTACGCCTGGTACACCGGCGGCAACGGCGGCAAGTCCACCGTTTCCTACGGCCCCAAGGCCACGATGGATGCGGCCGGCAACTGCGACAAGACCGTCTACACCGTAGGCGACGTCATCCCGTAGTCGAGTCCACCGGCCAAACGGCGGATTGCACGGCGGACGGGCCACCTTCGGGTGGCCCGTCCACTTTCTCGTGCGAGGGCTCGACGACGCCGAGCCCCTCGACGAGCGTGAAGAACGCACGCGCGAAAGGCGAAGAGCTCGTTCGCCGGCGGACGTCGTCCCACTCGATCTGCTCGCGCAGAGCGCGCGCCAGCTCGAGCACGCTGCCGAACCCGGGCTCCTGCTCGTTCAGCGCGAGGAGCTTCGTCGTCATCAGGTCCTCGAGCGACGAGACGCGCAGCCGAAGCGCCATCACCTCGATCTCCGGCGCCCGCTCGAGCGTGTCGTCCGTGATCGGCCCCCCCGCGGGGCTGTAGATGAGGTCGACGAGCGTCCCGTTCGGATGCCAGGCCTTCACGAGCCAGCCTTCGGGCGGGCACTCGACGCGCATCCCGGCTTCTTCGTAGGCCGCGAGCGCGTCCTCGGCGTCCTGCTCGCGGATGAGGAGGTCGACGTCGTGCTCGGATCTCGGGCCGCCGCGCGCCCACGCGGCGAGGCCGCCGCCGAGGACGAACGGGATGTCACGCGCCTGCAGGACGGCGACCGCGTCCTTCATCGCGTCGATCATCTCCTCGAAGGTGGGTTCCGGCATGGCTGCGGAGCCGTTTCCGTTTGCCGGGAAACTGCAACATCAAGCCCGTGATCCGGATCGCCGCGGCGGGAGACGTCCATGCATCCGAGGCGATCCGCGAGCGGGTGCAGTCGGCCTTCGCGCGCGTCGAGGACGAGGCGGACGTCATCATGCTCGCAGGCGACCTGACGACGACCGGCGAGCCCGAGCAGGCGGCCGTCCTCGCGGATGCGTGCAGCCGCCTTTCGATCCCGGTGTTCGCGGTCCTCGGCAACCACGACTTCCACGCGGGCCGGGCCGACGAGGTCGCCGCCCTCCTCTCCGACGCCGGGGTGCGCGTGCTCGATCGTTCGTGCGCCGCGTGCGAGGTGGCGGGCATGCAGCTCGGCATCGTCGGGACGAAGGGCTTCGTCGGTGGATTCCCCGGCTCCGTGCTGCCGGACTTCGGCGAGCCGCTCCTGCGCGAGGTGTACACGGAGACCTCGGCGGAGGCGGAGGCGATCGCGCGAGGGCTGCGCGAGATCGTCCACTGCGATCTCCGTGTCGTCCTGCTCCACTACGCGCCCGTCGAGGCGACCGTGATGGGGGAGCCTGCCGGGATCCACGTTCTCCTCGGCAGCGACCGGCTTGCGACGTCGATCGCAGAGTGCGGCGCCGACCTCGTGCTCCACGGTCACGCGCACGCGGGATCGTTCGAGGGACGGATCGGCCAGATCCCGGTGTACAACGTCGCCGTCCACGTCACCGGTCGCGACTTCTGGATCTTCGATCTCGAAGGCGCGCGCGGGCGGAGCGAAGTGGAGGTGGAGGGCCCCGCGTAGACTCGCGCCATGGCGCCGCGCGTCGTTCGCATCTCGATCGCCCCCGTGAAGTCGCTCGGGCTCGTCCACCCGGACGAGGTGACGCTCGAGCCCGGCGGCGTCGTCGGCAACCGGCGCTTCTGGCTGCGCGACGAGGAGGGACGGCTCTACGCCGGGAAGCGCGACGGCTCCCTGCTGCGGATCCGTCCGGAGTGGGACGAGCGGACGCTCCGCCTCGCCCTCGCCTTTCCGGACGGCTCGGTCGTCGACGGCGTCGTGGAGCTCGGCGAGGAGATCGACGCTCCCATGTACGCCTGGCACACCGTGGCCTCGCGGCGCGTCCGCGGGCCGTGGCAGGCTGCGATCTCGGACTACGTCGGCCGTCCACTCGAGCTCCTCTGGGCGGGAGCAGGCGCCGTCGACCGCTCGCCGCGCGGCGGCACGGTCTCCGTCGTCTCGCGTGCGTCGCTCGAACGGCTGCGCCGGGAGGCGGGCGTCGACGAGGAGATCGACGGCAGGCGCTTCCGCATGCTCTTCGAGATCGACGGCGTCGACGAGCACGAGGAGGACGCATGGATCGGCGCCGAGGTCCGGATCGGCGAGGCGACCGTCGTCTTCAACGGGGACGTCGGCCGGTGCGTGGTCACCTCTCGCGACCCGGCCACCGGCTTCGTCGACCTGCCGACGCTGGCGACGCTCGCCGCATACCGGCGGGAAGGGGCCGCCGAGGCGCTGCCGTTCGGCGTGTACGGATCGGTTCGCGTCCCCGGCGCCGTTCGGGTCGGCGACATAGCACAACCGCTATAGTGCGGCCGGTGGCGCGCCCGTCTCGTCCGCTCGAGCGTCTGCACGAACGCATCGCGACCGGCGATCGCGGCTGGTTCTTCGCGGCCATCGCGGACAAGGTCGCGGATCGCCGCGCGCAGATGAACATGTCGCAGCGCGAGCTCGCCGAGCTCGTGGGGACGACACAGTCGGCGATCGCCCGTCTCGAGCGCGGCGGCCGTCCTCCGCGCATCGACACGCTCCTGCGCATCGCCGAAGCGCTCGACTGCGATCTCCAGGTCGAGCTCGTTCCTCATTCGTGATCGTCGCCGTCGTCGGCGACTCGATCAGCGCGGGTTCGCCCTTGTGGGATCCGGACCCGGTGGTTCGCGCGACGATCGTCTCGCCCGACGAGCGCAGCCAGTGGCAGTGGTGGGCGACGCAGGCCGAGCCGAGCCTCGCGTTCCGAACGCGCGCCGCGTACGGCAGACGGACGGACGAGATCTGCGCGTTCCTCGACGACGTCCTGGAGGGCGCCGACATGCTCGTCGTCCAGGGCGGGATCAACGACGTCGCGCAGGGAAGGCGTGTCGAGGAGGCCGCGCGGGACCTCGCCGCGATGGCCGAGCGCGGACGCGGCGCGGGGCTCCCCGTCGCGCTCGCCGACGTGCTGCCGTGGCCGCGGGGCGACGCGCGCGCAGCACGGGAGATCGTCCGTCTGAACGATCTCATCCACGCGATCGACGGCGTGATCCCGCTTCCCTTCCACGCTGCGCTCGCGCAGCACGACCACTGGAGCGACGACGGCGACCATCCCTCCGTCGACGGTCACCGGCTGCTCGGCGGCCTCGCCGCTAGAGCACTAGCTCGAGACCGTCGTAGGCCCGCTCGAGACTCGGATCGAGCGGAAGCTCATCCGGACGGTGGATGACGACGAGCCGGCGCGCGCCCGACTCCGCGAACGCGCCGGCGGCCTCGTCGGCGGTGAGGTGGCCGCGCTCGGCCGGCTCCGGCTCGGCGAGCGTCGCCTCGCAGAGAAAGACGTCGGCGTCCCGGGCGAGATCGGCGAGCCGCGGCGTCGGCGCCGTGTCCCCCGAGTAGGCGAGCATGCGCCGGCCGTCGCCGACGCGGAGGCCGTAGGTCAACTCCTGGTAGTGGTCGAGCTCGACCGGCGTCACCGCGAAGCCGGCGGCCGAGAACGTCTCGCTGCCGTCGTACTCGTGCAGCTCGAACGCCTCCCCGAGCTGGTTCGTGAACGACAGCTCGCCGCCGAGCGCGCGCAGTCGGTCCGTGCCGCCCGGCGGCAGCCACAGCTCGGGCTTCGGGAGACGGCGCCCGGGGCCGAACGCGGCGCCGAACGTCCACGGGACGAGGTCGCCCCAGTGGTCGAGGTGGAAATGGGTGATCACGATCGCGTCGACCTTCGGCCAGCCGCCGTTGTCCTTGCGCAGCCGCGCGAGCACGCCCGGCCCGCAGTCGAGCAGGAGGCGGCCGTCTCCCTCGACGAGGTAGCCCGACTGCGCGCCACCGGCATTCGGCCACGCCGGGGAGCAGCCGATGACGATTACCTTCACGTGCACATCCTCGCGGATGGCGATACCTCCGCGGAGCGGTGACCGTGTATAACTCGCTCGTGGCCGGCGCATCGACCGACGTGCTCAAGCGAGTGCCGCTCTTCGCCGGCCTGGACGGACGAGAGCTCGAGCAGATCGCAGGCTCGATGCGGGAGCGCCGCGTCGCCGCCGGCGACGTCGTTCTCGAGCAGGGCGCGGGCGGCGCCGGGTTCTTCGTCGTGGACGAGGGCGAGGCGGACGTGACCATCGACGGCAACGCCGTCGGCGTCATCGGCCCCGGCGACTACTTCGGCGAGATCGCGCTCCTCACCGGCTCCGATCGGACCGCCACCGTCACCGCCAAGACGGACATGCTCTGTTACGGCATGACGTCCTGGGACTTCAAGCCGCTCGTCGAGTCCAACTCGGCCATCGCCTGGAAGCTCCTGACCGCGATGGCCCAAAAGCTCCGCTAGGGAACCGACCGTCCCGCGAGCGTGCCGTGCACGCCGTTCGCGCGCACCGCGAGCGTCCCCTTCGCCGCCGACGCGCCGGCGACGCTCAGGAGCCCCTCGAACTCGAGCCTGACGGCGTTCCCGGCGACGAGCTTCAGCGTCCCGCTCACCGTCACCCCGCGTGCGAGGCCGTAGTCGACGAGGCGAAATCCGTCCGAGCCGGTGGCGACGAGCTTGCCGCTCGCGAGCCCGGGCACGGCCATCGGCGCGTCGCCGCTCGCCTCCATCAGCCAGGCCGCCTCGGCCTCGGCGATCGTCTTCGCCGCGAGCGCGAACGTCGCCGCCGGAGTGGCGCGACGGCCCACGGCCGGCGCTTTGGGGAGCGCGCCGAGCGGTGCGACGAGGAACGGGGGCCGGCCGCACGTGTCGCTGGTCGTCGGGTCGATCATCCAGTCGTGCACGGCACGTGCCGCGCAGCCGGACGGGTCGGCTGTCACGACGCTGTGGCCGATGCCGGGGACGACGACGAGCTTCCCCTGCGGGAACTGCGCGATCACCGATTGCGCGCCGGCGGTCGGCGTCCGCATGTCGAACCCGCCGCTGAGCGCGAGGACGGGGACGTTCGGCGGGGGCCCGACGGCGAGGTTCACGCCGCCCGCCGGCGCCGGCCACGTGTCGCAGAGAACTGCGTTGCCGAGCTCGGACGCCCAGCTCCCGAACGGGCCGAAGGTGCCCGGCGGCAGTGCGGCGATCGCGCTCCGAAGGAGAGCGGGGCGCGTGGCCGGGTCTGAGCCGGCAGGCCAGGGGAAGGGGCCGTCGCGGCAGTCGGTCGCGGCGTAGAGCGCGAAGCTGAGGTCGGGCGCGGCGAGCTGCGAGCCCGCCGTGTCGAGGACGTGGAGGCGGAGGATCGGCGCCATGTTCCCGAGCCGCGCCGCGTGAACCGCCGCGGGCAGCTCGGCGGCGAGACCGGGATTGAGGTCTGCGTCGACGATGACGTTCAGCAGCCCGGCGCCGTCGAGCGAGTCCGGCACCGTCGTGCCGTTCGCGCGGAGCACGGCACCGTGCGCGGGCTTCGCGGCGAGACGGTTCGCGACGGCGACGACGTCGGCTGCGAAGTCGGGTGTCGCGGCGCGGCACGCATCGGCACAGAACGCGTCGAGCGTCGCCGGCATCGCGCGCGCGACATTCGCGCCGTACGGATCGGGCAGGTCGGTCGGCAGGACCGAGTCGAGCACGAGACGGGAGACGTTGTCCGGATGCGCGTACGCGTATGCGAGCGCGAGCTTCGTCCCGTACGAGACGCCGAAGAGGGCGACCTTGTCGAAGCCGAGCGATGCCCGGACGGCGTCGAGATCGGCGACGTGGTCGGCCGTCCCGTACAGCGCGGCGGACGGGCCGATCGAGGACGCGCAGGCGGAGGCGAGCAGGTCCTGGCCGCTGGGCGCGGTCGAGACCTGGAGCGCGGGGCAGTCGAGAAGCCCGGAGGCGGCGGTCCCGCGATCGTCGTAGGCGACGAGCGTGTAGCCCGGGAAGAGGTAGCGGAAGAGGATCGCGTCGCCGGGCGTCCCGAGCGAGAACGTGTGCGCCGAGCCCTGCCCCGGGCCGCCGGCGATGAGGAAGACAGCGCCCTGGGACGGGCCGGGCGGCGGCAGCTCCTCGACGTGGAGGCTGACCGTCCCCGGAATCGCGCCGGACGGATCGAGGGGCACGACGACCGTCGAGCAGAGGAGCCCGGGGGTGGCGCCGCACGGCGTTCCCTGGGCCGTCGCGCTCCCGGCGCCGGCGGTGAGCGCCGCGGCCGCCACGAGTGCGAGCGCGAATGCCCGCACGTGCACCCTCTGGCCCACTCGAGGATGGTAGCCGGGGCTTCGCTTCTCAGGCGCCCGCGACGACGCGGCGCGCGCCGTCGAAGCTGTCCGCGTACCAGCCGGCCATCGTCTGGATGCGGACGACGGTGCCGGTGTGGGGCGCGTGGATGAAGCGCCCGTCGCCGACGTAGATGCCGACGTGCCCGGCGCCGTCGAAGAAGACGAGATCGCCCGGCTTCATCGCCCAGCGGCCGACACTGCGACCGCGCACGAAGTCGGAGAAGCTCGAATGGGCGAGCGAGATCCCGAAGTGCCCGTAGACGTAGCGGACGAACCCCGAGCAGTCGAAGCCGCTGCGCGGGCTCGAGCCGCCCCACTCGTACCGGACGCCGACGAACTTGCGCGCGTAGGCGACCATCCTCTCCCCGAGGCTCGGCGCCTCGCGCTTTGCCCGCAGATGCCTCCGCACCGCGGCGGGCGTCCGCAGGAGCGGCAGGGGATTCTCGGCCGGTGCGGGTACAGGCGTCGGGTCGAGCGGATTCCCCTGCGGCTCGGGCCCGGCTGCCCGGCTCCCGACCGGCCACACGACCGAGACGGCCAGCGCGAGTGCGACGACGAGCAACAGGATGAGGAGGCGTGGTGTCCGCAAGTGGGAGGCTTCCTTCGACACGGGCGCAGCCGCTCACGGCGTCTGCTCTGTCGTTGGCGAGGCCCCATTCAAACCCGCCCCCCCACGGGCGTCACTCCCCCGTTTGGGGGGTTCTTCACAACTTTCCAAACAGAAATGGATCCAATCCGAGGCATTCAAGGCGGACTGTAGGCCGCTTTGGCGTATTTCGGATCCGAACGCGGGTTTGCTGTTTTCGCCGTTCGGTGATGCAAGCCGGGCAAACTCGACTCAGAGGAGAGCATCATGAACGGAGTCCGGTCGGCCGCGCGGGGCGCGGCGCTGGTCGCTGCGCTGGCGGCAGCCGCATTGACGCTCGGCGCGTCCTCAGCCTCGTCGCACTCCCTGGATCTGACGAACCCGAAGCACTTCTTCTGGGCGCCGGGCCAGAGCCCGACCGCCTCGACGACGGGCTCGGCCACGAACGACCTCGTCTATCACGGCGGCAACGTCGGCTCGGGCGCGATCGGGGTGGAGACGACGCCGGCCGTCTATCTCGTCTGGTGGGGGCCGGAGTGGGCGCAGGGCTTCACCACCGCCGACACGGGAGGGAAGCTCTACTCGAGCAAGACGCTCCAGACCTACGTCCAGTCGTTCTTCGCGAACGTCGGCGGCAGCGGCTGGGCGAACATCCAGACGCAGTACTGCAAGGACGCGCTCGCCGGCTCGACGACCTGCGTCGGCGGCGCCGGCTTCGTCACGAACCCCTTGCATCAGCTGAAGGGCGTGTGGATCGATCCGACTCCGGTCCCGAGCGACATCATCGCCTCGGGCCTCGCGCAGAATCTCGTCGACGACCCGATCGCGGACGAGGCGAGGCGCGCGTCGGCGCACTTCGGGTACGACGCGAACGCGACCTACATCATCCTCACGCCGCCGACGGCGATCGCGACGGGTCAGCCCGTCTACTGCGGGTATCACACGCAGACGACGAGCGTGGACGGCCTCGGGAACCCGTACCGGCTCCAGTACGCGTTCATCCCCTGGCTGAACGAGAACTGGCCGGGCCTCGGCACGGGCGGCTGCGGCATGCACAACGTGAACGCGACGAGCGACGCGTTCGGGAACGGCATCTTCGACGGCTGGTCGATCGTGACCGGCCACGAGTACGCGGAAGCCGTCACCGACCCGGACAACGTCGCCTCGGTGCAGGACGGGTGGAACGACGCTCAGACCAACGAGAACGGCGACAAGTGCGCGTGGACGAACACGCAGAACATCGCTCTCGGCGGTCACGCGTTCGCGGTGCAGCCACTCTGGAGCAACGAGGCCTACGACGCGACGGGCAACGGGTGTGTCGTGAGCCGCTGAGCCCCGGCCCCCGCGCCTCGCGCGCGATGGCGCATACTTGTGGGTACTCGACTGTCGGGGGAGACAGGTGAGAGTGAGTCTGCGTTTCAGCCGGCGGGCACGGATGGGGATTCGGCGCTATGTCGGGTCCGGTTCCGAGCGCCAGGTCGTCCTCCGGCTGCTCTTCCTCCGGATCGTCGTCGACCGCGGTTAGTGCGCGGCGTAGTGACGGCGGGCGCTCGCGAGCACGCTCTGCGCGATCCCGGCGTCCGCCGTGCTCAGCCACCCGAGGACGGCTTGTCCGCGCGGTAGCCGCCGAAGGCCGTGCTGCTCGGCGACGTCGAGGTAGATTCGCGCCGCGTCGATCGGGCCGACGATCTCGCGGAGGGCCGCATCGACAGCGTCCGCGAGGCGCGACGGGTCCTGCGCCGGCTGGGCGTGCGTGTGCACGTCGAGGACGGCCGGGAGGGCGCCCCTCTGGACCTCGATGTCGAAGATGTCGAGGCGGTAGCCGCAGAGAAGCGCGAGGCGTCGCGTGCGAGCGAGATCGTTCCAGAGCCCCTCGAGCTCGATCGCGGCTTCCGAGTCGCCGTGTGAAGAGAGGATGTCGACCATCTCGCCGAAGGCACGAATCGTCCGCTTCGGGAAGCGCTGCGCGAGGCCGTCGACGAGGGCGCCCACGGTCGCTTCGAAGCGCGCCGCCGAGGGGCGGCCGTCCGCGTCCATGAGCTCCGCGAGCGTCTCCTCGGCATCACGGCATGTGAGCAGTCCGCGCTTCCGGAGGTCGAGCGGGTCGAGCCCGCGGGCACGAAGCTCCTCCTCGAACGCCCGACGGTGCCCGGGCGTCGCGATGAGGATCCCGGGCGCGCCGGCGGCGAAGCCGTTGGCGAGGTACGCCCCGACCGAGGAGGCCAGCTCGTCGACGCCGTCGTAGATCTGGACGGCATGGTCGCGCCTCTCCGCCTTCTCGATGAACGATCGCCAACTCATGCCAACGTCTGCGCGGAGCCATACCCGGTTTGCGCGCATTCACCACCTGGTGGCGATGGGGCGACGGCGGGTGGAGCCGGACGTGGGGATGGCATGCTGACAAGGGATGGCCGCCGAATTGCAGGAGCTGGTCGTGCCCGGCGCTCGTGCCTGGAGGGAATGGCTCGGTGAGCACCATGACGACTCGCCGGGCGTTTGGCTCGTGCTTGCCAAGAAGGGCACATCCGAGCCGACCAGCCTCGGCTATGAGCAGGCGCTCGAGGAGGCACTGTGCCACGGCTGGATCGACGGCCAGGTCGGGCGACGGGACGAGGCAACCTATCGGCAGCGCTTCACACCGAGGCGGCGGCGCAGCGCGTGGTCGCAGCGGAATGTCGCGATCGCCGAACGGCTGCTCGCTGGAGGCCGGATGCATGTGGCCGGGATCGAGGAGGTCGAGCGGGCGAAGGCCGACGGCCGCTGGGAGGCCGCCTATGCGGGATCGGCCGGGATCGAGGTACCCGGCGATCTCGTCCGGGCGCTTGCCGCCGAATCGAAGGCCCAGGCGATGTTCGAGCGCCTCAGCCGTCGAAACCGCTATGCCGTGCTCTACCGGATCGCGACCGCCAAGCGCCCCGATACGCGGGCCCGGCGGATCGAGCAGCTCGTCGCGATGCTCGCGCGCGGAGAGACGATCTACCCGCAGAAGCCGGCGTCCGGCCCGCGGCCGGACGGCGCACGCTGAGCGCTCGTCCGCGTCGCGCCCGCACCGATCCACTCGATGCACGCGGTGCCAAGGGCGGTGTATGGGCCGGGCAGGGATCGAACCTGCGACCTTGGGATTAAAAGTCCCCTGCTCTACCGACTGAGCTACCGGCCCGTGCGGCCGAGTGTACGTTCCCACGCGTCGAGAAGCTGACCCACGTTCCGCCGCTGCGCATCGGTGAACGCGAAGCGCTCGACGAGCCGCCGCGCCTCGGCCGGGTCGTCGTTCTCGACCGCCGCCTCGAGGTGCTCGCGCAGCGGCGTCGGTTGCCGCAGCTGGCGTCGGAGCCAGCGCAGCAGGCTGACCTGAGCGGCTTCCACATGGGCGGTGACGGGATCGAACCGCCGACCCCCTGCGTGTAAGGCAGGTGCTCTCCCAGCTGAGCTAACCGCCCGGACGTGGTACACGGTACACATGCCCGACCGCGAAGCCGCCCTCGGCCGTCTCCGCGAGATCTGCCTCGGCCTGCCGGAGACGAGCGAGCGCCAAAGCCACGGAGCGCCGAGCTTCTTCATCCGCGGGAAGACCTGCTTCCTCATGCTGTTCGACGACCACCACGGCGACGGCCGGCTCGCGATCTGGTGCGCGGCGCCCGTCGGCGACCAGCAGCTGCTCGTCGCGGCCGATCCGGAGAAGTTCTTCGTTCCGCCGTACGTCGGCCACCGCGGCTGGCTCGGGGTCCGCCTCGACCGCGGCATCGACTGGGAGGAGATCGCCGGTATCGTCGAGGACGCGTTCTGCACCGTCGGCCCGAAGAAGCTCGTCGACGGCCTCGACGGCTGATGCCCCCAGCGGGATTCGAACCCGCGCTACGGCCTTGAAAGGGCCGCGACCTGGACCGCTAGTCGATGGGGGCGCGGCGCCGTTGAGGATACCGGCGCCCCGGTGAGGTGCTGGAGCGCGCGGGAGGACGCCGCGATCAGAAGCCGCCCGCGAGCTTCGCCGCCTTGACGGCGAGCAGGACGACCGCGGCGAGAAGATAGACGTACATCACCGTCATCGTCATCGCGCGCACTCGCGACCACGGCGGCCGGCCGAGAAGCGCGACGGGCTTCATCGTCCACGTCTCGCGGCGCTCCCGCGGGGGAGCCGGCTCGCGCCCGCGGACGGCGAACCAGCCGAGGCCGCCGAGCGCGACGACGAGGAGCCCGGAGAGGGCGATGAGAAGAAGCGTGACGTTCACGTGCGGGAACACGGTCGTCACCATGAGGATCCCGGAAAGCATCAGGAGCGCGCCGAGGATGATCGTCGCGACCACGTTCAGCCACATCTTGTTCACCCACGGCCCGAGCACCTCCCGGTCGTTGCAGAGGAGGAGCAGGAAGACGCTCGCGCTCGGGAGGAGGACGCCGGCGAGGGCCTGCACGGCGACGGTGATGAGCCCGAGGGGAGCGCCGGGAATGAGAACGATCGCGGCGGCCAGAGCCACGATGACGGCGAAGCTGCCGTAGAAGAACTTCGCCTCGCGCACCGGACGGTTCAGCGAGTGCCGCAGGCCGAAGACGTCGCCGAACGCGTACGAGGTCGCGAGCGTGATCGCGCCCGCGCCGATGATCGACGCGTTCAGCAGCACGAGCGCGAACACGACACCGGCTGCACGGCCGACAGTGTGCTGGAGCCCCGTGGCGACGTGAAGCGCATCCTTGAAGTTGCCGTGGTAGCTCGTGTGCCGGAACGCGAACGCGGTCGCGATGATGATCGCCGCCGCCCCGGTCACGACGACGAATGATCCGAGGACGGTGTCGGCGCGCTCGTAGTTGATCCAGCGTGTCGTGATGCGCTTGTCGACGACGTTCGACTGCTGGAAGAAGAGCTGCCACGGAGCGACCGTCGTCCCGACCATGGCGATGATCAACAGCACCGAGGTCGACGTCAGCCCGCCCGAGATCCCCGGGACGAAGGAGTCCCTCGCGACCTGCCCCCAGTGCGGATGCCCGAAGAAGACGAGCGGGATCACGAGGAAGTTCCCGGCGATGAAGACGAACATCGCCCGCTCCCAGTTGCGAAAGCTCCCCGTCGTCGTCATCGCGATGAGCGCGACGGCCGCGATCGGAACGGAGACGTCCCTGCTGACGCCGAAGTACGCGAGAGCGAGATCGATCCCGATGAACTCGGTGGTGATGGTGAGGAAGTTGAGAATGAACAGGTCGAAGATCGAGAACGCCCCCCAGAAGCGGCCGAAACGCTCGAGGATGAGCCGCGCATGGCCGACGCGGGTGACGGCCCCGAGGCGCACGACCATCTCCTGATTCACGATGAGCACCGGAACGAGCAGCAGCAGCACCCACAGCAGGCTCGGGCCGTAGTCCTGGCCCGCCTGAGCGTAGGTCGCGACCCCGCCCGCGTCGTTGTCGCCGACCATCACGATCAAGCCCGGACCGACGATGGCAAGCAGCGCCAGCACGCGCCCGCGCCAACTGCCGCGCGGACCGGTGTCGTCGAGGCGGATGGTCCCGAGCGCGCCCTTGATGTCGCCGATGTGGGCGTCGTCGAGAACTGCAGGCTCGGCAGCCGCTAGCGGCACGGGCCGGACCTCGTGATCTGCCATCGCTCCACCCTCCTTCCGCAGCGCGCTCGTCTCGCCACGCGCCCGGAAGGTCGGCGGGCTAGGTCAGTGGAGCCAGCCGGCCGGCGTACGGACGCGCAGGCCTGGTACTCGCAGGTCTGTCCGCGTCCATCCGTTCACGTGCCCGAGTCGGCATTGCCGCCCCAGGCTACCACTCTCACTCGTTGCGAAGAGCGCTCAGACGCCGGCGCCAATCGTCCGGGATCATGAGCTCGAGCAGGTCGTCCACGGTGACGATGCCGAGAACGCGGCTGTCCGCATCGACGACCGGCGCGACGGTGAGATCGTAGTCCGCCATCTCGACCGCGATGTCGGAAAGATCGTCGTCGGGCTCGAGCGTCAGCGGAGGTGGGCTCACCACCTCGGAGAGCGTCGCCGCCGGATCCTGCTTGAGAAGCATCACGGGAGACACGACGCCTCGGAGCCGACGGTCGCCGTCGAGCACGATGAGGGTCGTGACCGTCTCCTCGGGCAGCTCGGTCCGGCGCAGCTCGTCCAGCGCTCGAGCGACGGTGGCGGTGTCGGCGAGCTCGAGGAAGTCCGGGCTCATGAGCCCGCCGGCGGTTGCCGGGTTGAAGCCGAGGAGCGTCCGGATCTTGCGTTGCTGCTGCCAGGGCAGGAGCTTCAGCAGCGGCTCCCGCCGCTCCTGGTCGAGCGCGCCGATCAGGTCGGCGGCGTCATCTGCCTCCATCGCGGCCAACACTTCAGCTGCCTCTGCATCCGAGCGCTCGTGCAGGAACTCGACCTGATGCTCCGGGTTCAGCTCCTCGAAGACGTCCGCCTCGAGCTCGGGGTCGCCGCCGACCGCGTCGATGATCTCTCCGCCTTCCTCGTGCGACGCCGCCTCCACGAGGTCGGCGAGTTGCGCAGGGTGAAGTCCCGACAGCCGGCCGAACGCCATCCGCAGCCGTGCCGTCGGGACGTGCCCGACGAACGGCTCGACGCTCTCCCAGTCGAGGAACGGGCGCACCTTGCCGCGCCGCCGCAGGGCGCGCGGGAGCAGCCGCCGGAAGAGCGAGCGGAAGCTCGTGTCCACGCCGACGACGCGCCACCACTCCTCGACCTTGCCGAGCACGAGATCGTCTGCCCGCACGAGCCTCGCGCCGACGACGTTGATGAGGCGTCGGCCGAGCAGGTCGTGGCGCAGCAGCACCTCCCCCTCCCGCCGCTCGAAGCGTCCGAGGTCGACCTGCTCGCCGCGCAGGCGCACCGCTCCCGGCTCGACCTCGGCGACACGCTCCGCCGGCACGAACACCTCCCGCCCTCCGATGCGCGCCTTCAGCCCCGTGATCGGCGGATAGCCGCGGTCGGCGAGCCTGACGATCAGGTCGTCGACGCGGCCGATCTTCTCGCCT
This sequence comes from Acidobacteriota bacterium, assembly GCA_028876365.1. GTDB lineage: Bacteria > Actinomycetota > Thermoleophilia > Gaiellales > Gaiellaceae > Palsa-739. The sequence goes on from JAGWRZ010000086.1 coordinate 13,872, forward strand.
GCCCGATCGACGAGCCGGCTGTTCAGGAGCGACGAGAGGTTCAGGAGCGGAATGTCCACTCGGAAACCGAAGCTTAGGGCACGGCGTGGTCTTCGCTAGAAGAACATCAACCAGCGCTGCGTCGCGCCGCAGGAGCAGTCCTTGTGCTTCACCGAGCAGCGGCGGCAGCTCCAGTGCTCCCACCAGATCCACTTCAGGTGGTTCACCTCGAGCACGAAGAGCGCCACGATCCAGAGGAGGATGCCCGTGCGCGACATGCCGCCCACGGTAGGGGCGGCGTGCGCGAGCGGCAATGGGCCGGGCGGCTCAAATGAGCCGGCCGCCGGTCCCAGTCGGGCGCGTCGCGCGCCCTACCAGCGGCGCGCGCCCGGCCGCCCCATCCCGCCCGTGAACAGGCTGATGAGCCAGATGAGAGCGACGATCGCGGCCACGATGAAGAGCCAGTGGACGACGAAGCCGGCCCCGAAGGCGACGAGCGCGAGGATGGCCAGGACGAGGAGGAGGACCATGCCCCTAGAACGGCCGATCGCCCGGCCGGGTTACGCCGGGAGCGGGGTCAGCACGAGGATCGTGTCACCCGTCTGCGACTGGGTCACGCCGTACTTGAAGAGACGCGGCTCCGTCACCGAGTCGACGAGGTGGACCTCCCGCGCCGGGATCGTCCCCGGCAGCGGCACCTTGGCGCCGAGCGTCTCGTCGAGCGGCTGCTTCAGCTCGCTTGCGACATCGCTCTTCTGGAGATAGACGACGTACTGCGGCTGAGAGCCCGCGGGCGGCGGCATGAAGGCGATGACGTTGTCGACGCCGCCGACGTACTTGAACGTGTAGAGGGCGAGCTCGAGGATCTCCCGGCGCACGAGCGTCCCGCGCGCGACCGTCGGCTTGCCGGTCGCGATCGAGCATGACGCGCCGAGCCCGCACAGCTCGTACGAGACCGCGTTGGAGGACGAGATCTGTACCTCCTTGTTCGCTTTTTGGCCGCTCGGGCCGGTCTCGACGATGTAATGGAGGGGAATCGTCGAGCCCGACGTCCCCGATACCGACGGCGCCTTCGCGAGGACGTCGACGAGCTGGTCGCCGTTCGGGAGGCGGTACGTCCGTCCCACCTCGTCGGCGATCTGCTTCGCCGCCCCGAGCCCGCCGCCGGAGGGCTTCCACGTCGACCACGCCGGGCCTGCCCCGACGACCCCCGTGCTCAGGATCGCGAGGACGAGGCCCGCGACCGCCGCGACGGCCGCGGCGGCGAGCACGGCGTAGACGAACGAGAACCGCCGCGGGTACATCCGAAGCTGCGGGGCCGCCGGCGGGTCGCCCGGCGGGGGCGCGACGGACTCGACCGCGAGATCGCTAGGGCCGGTGTCCGTTGCCACGCTGGGGCTCCTCGATGTAGTCGATCTGCGGCGGCCAGATGTCCGACGCCGTCCAGTCGATCTCGGGCTTCACGAAATGCTGCTCGTCCAGCAGCTCGGTGATCCGGTCACCGTAGATCTCCCGCTCCTTGATGAGCTCGTCGGCGATGCGCTCGACCTTGTCCTTGTTCACGCGGATGAAGGTGTACGCGGTGACGAACGCGAGGCCGAGCGTCTCGGCCGTCAGCGCGCGCTTGGTCGGGTCGCTGAGGATCGACGCGACGGGGTCGCCGTGGAAGTCGACGCCGCCGCGCGTGCGGTTCATCAACTGCGACCCGATGCGCTCGAGGCGCTTGCGCACGCGCCGGCGCTGCTCGTCGTCCATGGTCTCGGCGAAGCGCGGCGGCGCCATGCCCCAGTTTCCGACCATCCAAGCGGCCTCCTGGGTGACCATCCCGAGGTCGCCGCCGACGCCGTTCGAGTTCTCGCCGTAGAAGACGTACTCCGCCGCCATCGCCCCGAGCCCGTGGACGAGGTCGCCGAAGAGCTCGCGGTTCCAGTTCGTGAACCGCTCCTCCTTCTGGAACGACTGATGGTGGCCGAGCGATCCGCCCGGGCGCATCCGGATCGAGAGACGGCTCGACTCGACCTCCGGGCGGTACAGATGGGCGGCGGCGGCGTGCCCCGCCTCGTGGATCGCGATCGCGCGCGTCTCGTGCTCGACGTAGGTCACGTTCACCGCCGCGCCCGACTCGATCACCGACATCGCCTCGAGGAGATCGCGCCAGGCGAACTGCGTGCGGCCGTCGTGCTGCGCGTACGTGAGCGCCATCGAACAGGCCTGGTCGATCATCGCCGGCGAATAGCCGTTCGTGACGCGGGCGATCTCGTCGCGGCGCTTCGGGTCGTCGAGGTCGGGGTCGTGCGCGACCTTCCCGAGGTACAGGTCGAAGATGTCCTTGCGGTCTTCCTTCGTCGGCGTCCGGAACCAGACGTGGCGCCCCATCCGCCCCGGCCGTGTGAGCGCCGGGTCGAGGTTCTGCAGCGGGACGTTCGTCGCGCCGATGAAGTAGATCTGCTCCTTGCGCGGCCGCGGGCGCGGCAGCCGAAGCGACACGCGTCCGATCCTCCGCGGGATGACATAGCTCGCGTCGAGCCACGTGTTCACCTTGTTCGTCAGGAGGCGCCGCGTGAAGGGCGGGTTGTCCATCCCGTCCATGACGACGAGCAGCTGGTTCAACGCGAGCTGGCCCGTGCCGCCCCACAGCCCCATGCCGCCCATCTGATTCCATCCGCCGGCGAGGCGCTGGAGGAATGGCGGATACGGCGAGCGCCGCTCGGGCGCGCGCTGCTCGAACAGCTTGTCGCGCCATGCCTTCGACTCGACGATGAGGTCGCCGCTCGCGTTCAGCGCGCCCCACGGGCCGTAGAACGCGTGCTCGCGGAGGTACTCGTCGACGTTCGCCGTCAGCGCGTTCTGGCCCTGGAGCGACTGCCGCCGCATGCCGACGGCGTCGATCTCGTCGATGAAGACGATGCACTGGCCGCCCCATTTGCGCGCGAGCTTCTTCGCCTTCCGCGCGAGCCAGCGAACGATCACGGCGTCCATGCCGATGAAGGTCTGGGCGAAGCCGGAGCCGGGCATGGCGATGAACGGCGCGTTGAAGCTCGTCGCGATTCCCTTTGCCAGCATCGTCTTGCCCGTGCCGGGAGGGCCGTGGAAGATGAGGCCGCGCTCGCGCTTGCCGCCTGCGCGCTCGAAGGTCTCCCCCGACTGCCAGAGGGTGACGATCTTGCGCACCTCCTCCTTCGCCTCGGCCTGCCCGCGAATGTCGGCGAGCTTCACGCCCCAGTTCGCGTCGCCGGGCTCGTACCCGCGCATCTGCGACAGCCCCATCATCAGGAGCGGCCCGAAGAGGATGAAGAAGTTGATGAAGAAGAGGAAGGGGAGGGTCAGCAGCGTGTACAGGCCCTGCAGCAGGATCGCGATCGTCGTCGGGCTGTGCCAGTTGATGTGCGGGTTGATCACGACGAAGACGATCAGGTAGAGACCGCCCACGAGCACCGCCGACCAGAGCGTGAAGCCGAGCTTGCGCTTCCAGAACCACGCACGGCGGCGGTTGACGATGTCCTCCTCCGTCAGGCGCGCATCGTCGGCGCCGAAGAGGCTCGGCCAGGGGATGAGACGGCGGATGAGGACGTCGACGAGGCCGCGGAAGACGACGATCTCGCCGAAGGTGACGAGGAGCGCCCAGTACCAGTGCCAGCCGAGGCCGTGCCAGTAGAAGACGAAGAGCGCCGGGCTCGTGAGGACTGCGACGACGGTCGCCGCGCGGGCGAGTCTCCGCAGCTGAGCGGCGAGCGCGACGGATTCCTCTCCGACGCGGAGGCTGCCTGCTAGATCCGCGGTCGCCATGGATCTGCCAGTGTAGACGTCAACTTCGTCGCATAGTTACGGCGGTTTGGGCTCCTTAGATTTCTCACAGGAAGAACGGGACCGGGCGTCCGGGTACCACCGGCCCCTCTACGCCGCGGCCCTCGTTCGCATGGTCGTCGTGCTCGCCGTCTTCGGCGCGTTCACCGCTCTTTCTCTCGGCGGCCTCGGCTCGATCGGCGACGCGGCCGCGTGGGCGGCGCTCGTGCTCGCCGCCGTCGGTGTGGCGACGCTGCCGCTCGACCTCTGGCGCGGCCTCTACCGCGAGCGCCGCTTCGGTCTCTCGACGCAGACCCTTAGCGGCTGGCTCGCCGACCGCGCGAAGGGGGAGGCGGTCGAGATCGTCCTCGGCGCGGCCGTCTGGGCCGCCGCGATCGCCCTCGTGCACGCGCTCCCGCGCTTCTGGCCGGCCGCGGCGGCGGTTGCGCTCGCGCTCTTCGTCCTCCTCATGTCGTTCGTCGCGCCGGTCGTGCTCGAGCCCCTCTTCAACCGCTTCCGCCCGCTCGAGGATGCGCGGCTCGCGGGCGAGCTCCGCGCGCTCGCGACGCAGGCAGGCGTCCCCGTGCGCGACGTCCTCGTCGCCGACGCGAGCAGGAGGACGACCCGCACGAACGCGTATGTCTCCGGGCTCGGGCCGACGCGCCGCGTCGTCGTCTGGGACACGCTGCTCGCGGAGGGAGACGAGCCGGCGCTGAAGCTCGTCGTCGCGCACGAGCTCGGCCACCGGCGCGGCCGGCACGTGATGAAGGGGACGCTGCTCGGCATGACCGGCGCCGTCGTCCTCGTCCTCGTCCTCCGCGCCGCGCTCGGGACGCCCGAACCGGGCGACTTCCCGCTCGCCGCCCTCCTCTTCAGCGGCCTCGAGCTCGCCGGCCTTCCCGTGATCGCCGCCGTCTCGCGCCGCTGGGAGCGCGCGGCCGACCGCTGCTCCCTCGAGCTGACCGGAGACCGCGACGCGTTCGTCCGCGCGCACGTGTCGCTCGCGCGGAAGAATCTCAGCGACCTGAGCCCGCCGCGCCTCGCCTATCTGATGCTCTTCACCCACCCGACGCCCCCGGAGCGCCTTGCACTCGCACGGCGCTGATCGCAGCCGGCTCGCGCTCGCGCTCGCGCTGATCGTCGCGCTCATGGGCGGCGAGATCGCCGCCGGGCTCGTCGCGCATTCGGTCGCGCTCCTCGCGGACGCGGGACACATGCTCACCGATGCGGCCGCGCTCGCCGCCGCTCTCGTCGCCGCCGCGCTCGCAGCGCGGCCGGCGCGAGGGGTGTGGACCTTCGGCCTCGGCCGCGCCGAGATCCTCGCCGCGCAGGGGAACGGCATCACGCTTCTCGTCGTCGCGGCGCTCATCGTCTACTCCGCCATCCGCAGGCTCGTCTCGCCGCCGCACGTGCACGGAGGCATCGTCCTCGCGCTGGCGCTCGCGGGCGTCGCCGTCAACCTCGCCGCGACCTTCGTGCTCGCCGGCGCCGATCACTCGCGTCTCAACGTGCGCGGCGCGTTCCTCCATGTCGCCACCGACCTCGCGGCGTTCGCGGGGACGGCGATCGCGGGCGGGCTCGTGCTCGCGACCGGCTGGGACCGCTTCGATCCGATCGCAGGCCTTCTCGTCGCGGCGCTGATGGTCCGCTCGAGCTGGACGCTGCTCCGTGAGTCCGGCCGCATCTTCCTGGAAGCGGCGCCCGCCGGCGTCGACCCCGGTGCCGTGGCGGCGACGCTCGCCGCCGAGCCGGACGTCGTCGAGGTGCACGATCTGCACGTCTGGACGGTGACGAGCGGCTTCCCCGCGCTCGCGGCGCACGTCCTCGTCTCGCCCGACGCCGACTGCCACGGCGCGCGGCGCCGGCTCGAGCGCCTGCTGGAGCAGCGGTTCGGGCTGCGCCACACGACACTCCAGGTCGACCACGTCGCGAGACGGTCGCAGGTCGTTAGCATCGAGCGTCGTGGATCTGAAAGGTAGGACCGCGGTCGTCACGGGCGCGTCGTCCGGCTTCGGGCGGTCGACGGCGCGCCTGCTCGCCGAAGCCGGAGTTCGGGTCGCCGGCGGCGCGCGCAGGGTCGAGCGGCTGGAGACCGAGATCGCGCTCGAGCTCGACGTGCGCGATGCGGAGAGCAGCGCGCGCTTCGTCGACGCCGCGGTGAACGCGCTCGGCGGCATCGACATCCTCGTCAACAACGCCGGGCTCGCGCTCGGTCGCGCTCCCTTCGACGACTCGAGTGAAGAGGACGAGCGCACGGTGTTCGAGACGAACGTGAACGGCCTCGTCCGCATGACGCGCCTGTGCCTGCCGCACATCCGCGACGAGGGCCACATCGTCAACCTCGGCTCGATCGCGGGGCGCCAGGCGTACGAGAACGCGGCCACCTACGTCGCCTCGAAGTTCGCGGTGCGGGGATTCACGTACGCGTTGCGCGAGGACCTGCTCGGCCGTCCGATCAGGCTCACGACCGTCGATCCCGGTCTCGCCGAGACGGAGTTCTCCGTGGTGCGCTTCTACGGCGACAAGGACAAGGCGGACGCCGTGTACGAGGGCGTCGAGCCGCTCACGCCCGACGACATCGCCGAGTGCATCATGTTCGCGCTGACGCGGCCGTTCCACGTGAACGTCGACGAGATCGTCGTCAAGGCGCAGGCGCAGTCCTCGGGCGGTCGCATCGTCAGGACCTAGCGGTGCGCGTCGTCCTCACGACGCGGATCCTCCCGGTCGCGCTCGGGTTCGACGCGGTGCTCCGCGACCTCGGTCACGAGCCGGTCGGGCTGCTGACCATGCGCGACACCGAGAACCGCTACGGCCCCGAGTTCACGCTCGACGCGCTCCTGCAGGGGCTCCCCGCCGACCTCGACGTCGTCATGCCCGCACGCCGTTCGGAGATCGCGCCGCTCCTCGCCTCGATGCGTCCGGACCTCGTCGTCTGCATGGGCTTCCCGTGGAAGATCCCGCCGGACGCGCTCGCCGTCCCGCCGCTCGGCTGGCTGAACGGCCATCCGTCGCTCCTTCCGCGCCACCGCGGGCCGGTGCCGATGGCGTGGACGATCCGCGCCGGGGACGAGGAGGCCGGGGTCACATTCCACCGGATGGACGCGGACCTCGACACCGGCCCGGTCCTGGTGCAGGAGCGCTATGCGGTCGGCGAGTACGTCGAGCCGGACGCGTTCTACGCGCGCACCGGCCCGCTCGTCATGCAGGCGTTCGCGACGGCGGTCGAGCGGATCGCGGCCGGCGAGCAAGGGACGCCGCAGGAGGCGGGCGGCGAGTACGAGTCGTTCCTCCGGGCCGACGCCGCCTGGCTCGACCCGTCGCGTCCCGCCGTCGAGCTGCACCGTCTCGTGTGGGCGTGGCGATACACGGTGCCGGTGGACGAGCTGCGCGGGGCGCTCGTCGAGCTCGACGGCGAGACGGTGCGCGTGCTCGCGTCCTCGCTCGAGGAGGTCGACGGCGCCCGCCGGCTCGATTGCGCCGACGGGCCGCTCTGGCTTCTCAGGACGGAGCCGGCAGAGGCGGCTCCGGCGCAGCCTCCTCGTCGCTGAGCGGCTCAGCCCGCCTGCTGCCTGCCGGCCCACCGTTCGAGGCCGCGGTAGGACTGCCACAGCGGCATCGCGACGTCGTAGACGGAGACCGTCTCGCCCGCGTTCGCGAGCTCGGCGCGGCCATAGGCCACGAACTCCTCCTCGGAGGCGCCGCCGCGGACGAACTCGGCCCAGTCGTACAGCTCGAGACGGAGGTCGGCCAGGTGGCGCTGCGGGTCGTCGGCGACGCCGAAGTGGATGAGGGCGAGCCGCTCGGGGCCGCGCCGCTCGATCTCGTCGAGCGTGCGCTCCCACGTCTCGAGGTCGAACTCGGGCGGCGGCGTCGGCGGCATCACGTAGCGGCCGGGCTGGATGCGCACGCCGGCGGCGTCCCCTGCGTACAGGGTGCCGTCGCGGTCGAGATAGCTGACGTGATGGGACGCATGGCCGGGAGTCGGGAAGCACTCGAGGCCGACGACGTCGTCCCCGGCGACGCGGATGTTCTCCTCCGGCACCGGCGCGAGCTCGCCCCACAGCTCGTCGAACGTGTCGCCGTACAGGCGGCGCGCGCTTCGCTCGAGGCGCGACGGGTCGACGAGATGCGGGGCTCCGATCTCCGAGACGTGCACCTGGAGCTCCGGATGCTCGCGCACGAGCGCGCCCGCAGCCCCGGCGTGGTCGAGATGGATGTGGCTGAGGAGCAGATGGCGTACGTCGCGGAGGTGCATCCCCTCCGCCGCGAGCCCGGCCTTCAGCGCCTCGACGGTCGTGCTCGGGCCGCAGTCGAAGAGCGCGGGCCCGTCGTCGGTGTCGAGCAGGTACGCACCGATCGAGCGCGGGCATCCGCGGTGGAGGAGATCGATCGGCTCCGGCACGGCTCTATCTTCACGGATGCCCGCCGCGTGACGGCGCAGAACCGGGGGCGGATCAGCAGAATCCCCGGTGATGGTGCGCGGCGGACTCGACCTCGGCGGGACGAAGGTCGAAGCCCTCGTCGTCGACGATGCGAACGAGATCCGTGGACGGGCTCGCGTTCCGACGCCGACCGAGGGCGGGCCCCCCGCGGTCGTGCAGGCGCTCGCCGCGGCGATGCGCGAGGCGGCCGGTGGGGACGTCGAGCAGCTCGCAGGGGTCGGTGTCGGCGCGCCGGGCGAGGTCGACGCCGCCGCGGGGACGCTCGCGCGTGCCGGCAACCTTCCGGAATGGGTGGACCCGTATCCGCTCGCAGCCGAGCTCGGACGCGAGCTCGGCCTGCCCGTTCGCATCGGCAACGACGTCCGCGTCGCCGTCGAGGCGGAGCGCGTGCTCGGCGCGGGCAGGACGTACCGCTCGTTTCTCGGCGCGTGGTGGGGCACCGGCGTCGGCGGCGCGCTCGTCCTCGACGGAAGGCTCTGGCTCGGGCGCGGAAGCGCCGGAGAGCTCGGTCACATCGTCGTCAAGCTCGGCGGGCGCCGCTGCCCGTGCGGGCGGCGCGGCTGCCTCGAGGCGTACGCCGGTCGCGCCGCGATGGAGCGCACCGCGCGCAAGGCCGAGGATGCAGGCACGAAGACGAAGCTCTTCTCGATCATGAAGAAGCGCGGCCGGACGCGGTTGACGAGCGGCGTCTGGGCGGCGGCGCTCGAGGAGGAGGACAAGCTCGCCCACAGTCTCGTCGACGAGGCGGTGGAGGCGCTCGGCGCCGGCATCGGCTCGGTGCAGAACCTCCTCGACCTCGACGCGGTCGTCATCGGCGGCGGGCTCGGGACGCGGCTCGGCGACCCCTTCGCCGAGCGGATCGCCGCAGCGTCGCAGCCGCATCTCTTCGTCACCGAACGCCCGCCGGCGTTCATCGTCAGCGAGCTCGGCGACGACGGCGGCGGTCTCGGCGCCGCCCTCCTCGTCTCAGCGTGACGCGCGGGCGCGGGCGCTCGTGAGGATCGCCTCGGCCTCGCTGCGGTTCCCCCAGCCGCGCGTTTCCGTCTTCTTCTTCGGCTCGAGGTCCTTGTAGCGCTGGAAGAAGTGCTCGATCTCGTCGCGGAGCTCCGCGTTCACGTCGTGCACGTCGCGCACGCGCTCGAAGGACGGGTCCCCGAGCGGAACGCAGAGCATCTTCTCGTCGGGGCCCTTCTCGTCGCTCATGTGGAAGACGCCGATGGGGCGGACGCGGATGCGGCATCCGGGGAACGTCGGCTCGGCGACGAGGACGAGCGCGTCGAGCGGGTCGCCGTCCTCCGCGAGCGTCCCCTCGACGAAGCCGTAGTCGGCGGGGTAGGTCATCGAGGTGAACAGGCGGCGGTCGAGGACGATCCCGCCGAGGGCGTCGTCCCACTCGTACTTGTTGCGAGACCCGGCCGGGATCTCGACGAAGACGACGGCCGCGTCAGGCACGAACGCCGACGGTGGCGAGCGCGAACTCGAGATCCTCGATCAGGTCCTCGGCGGCCTCGATCCCGACGGACAGCCGGATGAGGTTCGGGGGCGCGGCGAAGGGCGCGGTCGCCGTGGCGGCGTGGGTCATGCGCGCCGGCACCTCGATGAGGCTCTCGACGCCGCCGAGCGACTCCGCGAGCTGGAAGAGCTTCGTGCGGCCGACGATCTCCGCGGCCGACGCGGGAGAGGCGGCGAGGAAGGAGACCATGCCGCCGAAGTCGCGCATCTGGCGCGCGGCGATGGCGTGGCCGGGATGCGTCGGCAGCCCCGGGTAGTACACCTGCTCGACATCGGGGCGGCGGTCGAGCCAGACGGCGACGGCGGTCGCGTTCTCGCAGTGGCGCTGCATCCGCAGCGCGAGCGTCTTGATCCCGCGGAGGACGAGCCAGCAGTCGAACGGCCCCGGGACCGCGCCGAGCGACTTCTGGAGGAAGAAGAGCCGTTCGGCGATCGTATGGTCGTTCGTCGCGGCGAATCCGCCGATGACGTCGGAGTGGCCGCCGAGGTACTTCGTCGTCGAGTGGACGACGATGTCCGCCCCGAGCTCGAGCGGCCGCTGGAGGTACGGCGTCGCGAACGTGTTGTCGACCACGAGGATGGCGCCGGCCGCATGAGCGGCGTCCGCCGCTGCGCGGATGTCGACGACGTTCAGCATCGGGTTGGACGGCGACTCGATCCAGACGATGCGCGTGTCGTCGTCCAGGTGGTCGCTCAGGTTCGCGAACTCCGCCGCCGGCACGTAGTCGAAGAGGTAGCCCTTCGGCTCGTACACCTGCGACGTCATCCGGTACACGCCGCCGTACACGTCGGCGATGAGGACGACGCGCTGGCCCGGGTCGACGAGGTGCATCACCGTCGTGACCGCGCCGAGGCCGGAGGAGAACGCGATGCCGTGGTCGGCCGACTCGAGCGAGGCGAGGCAGCGCTGGAGCGCGGTCCGCGTCGGGTTGTTCACGCGCGAGTAGTCGTAGCCCTTGTGCTCGCCGACCGCCTCCTGGACGTACGTCGAGGTCTGGTAGATCGGCGTGATGATCGCCCCCGTCGCCGGATCGGCCTCCTGGCCCTCGTGGATCGCCCGCGTCTCGAAGTCCATCAGGACGATGCTAACCAGCGCGTCAGGTCGCGGAGAGGCTTCGCGAGCGAGAGCGGCTTCTGGCCGTCCTCCCACCACGTCCCGTTGACCGTCAGCTCCTGCGTCGTGCGGTTCCACACCGGCTCGATGCGGCCGACGATGCGGTCGCCGCGGAGGATGGGGAGGACGTAGTAGCCGTACTCGCGCTCGGCCTTCGGGACGTACATCTCGAGCCGGTAGCGGAAGCCCCAGAGCGCCTCCGTGCGCGCGCGATCGTGGATGAGACGGTCGAACGGCGAGAGGAACGTCGTCCGCGTTGCAGGCACGGGGTCGGCGTTCGCCTCGGGATGGACGAGCAGCCTGCCCCGCTCGAGCTTCACGCCGAGGGCGCGCCAGCGCTTCTCCGCGATGACCGCCTCGGCGTCCCTCCAGGAGAGCTTCTCCGTGTCGGCGGGATACCAGCGCTCGGCGATGTCCCAGACGCGCTGGCCCTGCCTGCGGCCCACGACCGCCACGAGCCCCCGCGCCGCGAGCACCTCGAGCATGAGCCCCATCTGCCGTGCGCCCCACCAGTCGTGCCGGTCGGCGTTCCTGCGGGTCGAGTGCGTCTCGATCTCGCGCGAGAGCAGCGGGCCGCGCCGCTCGAGCTCGCGCAGGACGTAGCGCCTGAAGCTCGCGTTCGCGCGCAGGTATTCGGTGCCCGCGGTCGTGCGCACGGTGCGCATGCGCGCGCGCAGCAACGGCAGATCCTCCATCGGGTAGACGAAGGCGCGCCATTCGACGAGCTTCTTCTCCTCCCACAGCAGGCGGTCGAGCTCGCCGCGGGCGTACGCCGTGCCGAGCCGGCTCCACAGCACGAGATGCTGGGGGGGCGCGACCGACGAGATCGGGTCGAGCTGGAGGAAGCCGAGGCGCCGCACCGTGTCGAGCACGCTTCCCGCCGATCCCTCCAGGAGCTGAGCCCGCACCGCGATGCGGCGCGCATCTGCGAGGCTGACGTCGGTGGAGTTCATCGACTTCGTTCTACAGGAGCTGCCGCCCGCTCCGGCGCGCGTGCTCGAGATCGGCTGCGGCGACCAGGGGGGCGTCGTCCCGGAGCTCGTCGAGGCGGGCTACGAGGCGCTCGGCGTCGACCCGCGGGCGCCCGCCGGCGAGCTCTATCTCCGGCGGGACTTTCGCGAGATCGGCGGCGCCTTTGACGCGGTCGTCGCCGGCCGCATGCTCCATCACGTCGATCCGATCGAGCCTGCCACCGGTCACATCGCCGCACTCGCGCCGCTCGTGCTCGTGAACGAGTTCGCCTGGGATCTCATCGACGAGTCGCTGGCGCGCTGGTACGACGCCCAGCCGGGAAAGACGGGGCCGCCGACGGTGGAGGAGTGGCGCTGGCGCCACCCCGGCCTGCATCCGCACGGCGTCGTCCTCGCGGCGCTGCGTGCGCACTTCGACGAGCGGGCGCTCGAGTGGGTGCCGTATTTCCAGAACTGGCTCGGCGACGTCGAGTCGCCGGACCGGATCGGCTACTGGTGGGCGGGCTCGAGGACGGAGACGACGCGCTCCTCGGCGCCGTCGCGGTAGCCGGCGCCGAGCTTGTCCTCGAGGATCTGCGTCAGCTCGCCGCTCTCCGCCAGCTCCTGCGCGATGTCGGCGCCGCCGATCAGCTCGCCGCCGACGAAGACCTGCGGGATCGTCGGCCAGCCGGAGATGGCGGACAGCTCCTGGCGGATCGCCGGATGGGGGAGGACGTCGACGGCGGTCACGGGCGCGCCCGCCTCACGGAGCGCGCGCAGCGCCCGGTCGGAGTTGCCGCACATGACGAGCTGCGGCGTCCCCTTCATGAACAGCGCGACGGGCTCCTTCTCGATCACGCCCTTGATGCGGTCCGACAGCTCGCTCATCCCTGCGCCTCCCTCGTCTTGATCCTGAGCTCGTGGATGGTGCCGTCGCGCAGCGGCTCGGCGAGCGCCTCGTTGACGAGGCGATGCTGCTCGAGCAGCGGCAGGCCGGCGAAGCGGCTCGACGCGACGGTGACCTGGAAGTGGTCGCCGCCGCCGGTGCGGTCCTCGACGCGCAGCTCGTCCGCCTCGGGAAAGGCCCGACGCAGAAGCGACTCGAGGTGCCCGGCGGCCACGCGCCCATCGTAGTGGCGCGTGCGTACCCTGTGCCCTGATGGAGCTCGGCCTCTTCCCGCTCGGGATCGTGCTGCTGCCGACCGAGCGCGTGCCTCTGCACGTCTTCGAGCCGCGCTACCGGGAGCTGATCGGCGAGTGCATCGACGGGGAGCGCGAGTTCGGGCTCGTCTATGCCGACGAGGACGGCGTGCGCGAGCTCGGGACGCGCGCGCGGATCGACGAGGTGCTCGAGCGGTTCGAGGACGGACGCATGAACATCGTCGTCAGGGGCGGCGAGCGTTTCCGCGTCGTCGAGCTGACGCGTGGCCGCTCGTTCATGACGGCGGAGGTGGCGCCGGTCCTCGACGAGGAGGCCGACGAGCCGCTCTCGGATCTCGTCGCGCGCGCGACCGGGGCGTTCAGGGCCCTCGCGGCGGCCGCCGAGGCAGATGCGGGGGACGTCGACGAGGGCGAGCGGCAGCTCTCGTTCCGCCTCGCGGCGCAGGTCGAGCTGGCGCCGGAATCCAAGCAGGAGCTGCTCGAGCTGCGGTCGGAGCCGCGGCGGCTCGAGCTGGTCGCCGACCTCCTCGACGCGGTGCGGCAGGTGCTGATCGCGACCCGCGAGCTCGGCGAGCGCGCGAAGAAGAACGGGTCTCGGCTGTAGGGGCACTACCGGGGACAGTCCCCATCACGGGACCGCGCGGAAGCCGTCACACAGCGGTGACGGATCGGTGGGTCAGCGCCGATGCGCGAGGCAATCGAGGAGATCGCTGCGTGTCGGTCACGCTGTAGGCGCACCACCGGGGGACAGTCCCCATCACGGGACCGCGCGGAAGCCGTCACACAGCGGTGACGGATCGGTGGGTCAGCGCCGATGCGCGAGGAAATCGAGGAGATCGCTGCGCGTCAGGACCCCGACCGGCTTGCCGTCGCGCGCGACGACGACGGCGTTCGTGCCGCCCTGGAGCGTCCCGAACATCTCCTCCATCGTCGCCGACGCGTCGATCGCCGCGAGCGGCGGCTGCATCGCGGTCGCGACGTCCTCGTGGAGGACGTCGGGATCGACGAACACGCGCTCCAACAGCGCGCGATCCTGGAGCGAGCCGATGACGTCGGCCAGCGACTCGCACTCGCCGTCGCGCACGACCGGGAGCTGCGAGATCCCGTAGCGCTGCATCGTGTCGATCCCCTCGCCGACCTTCTGGTGCGCGGAGATCGTGACGAACGCCGGAAGCTCCCCGCCGTGCTTTGCGCGCAGCACCTCCTCGACCTTCGGCAGCGGCGCCTGCCGCTCGAGGAAGCCATGCTCGAGCATCCAGTTGTCGTCGTAGAACTTCGACAGGTAGTTGCGGCCCGAGTCGGGAACCATCATCAGCACCGTCTTTCCCGGCCCGAGCCGCCGCGCGACCTGATCCGCCGCGTACAGCGTCGTCCCGGCCGAGCCGCCGGCGAGGATCCCCTCCTCGCGCGCGAGCCGTCGCGCCCACAGGAACGACGCGCGGTCGCCGACGCGGATCCACTCGTCCACGACATCGGGGTCCATCGTCTCCGGCCACGTGTCCTTGCCGATCCCCTCGACGAGATAGGGATGGACGTCGCGTTCGCCCTTCGCCGTGTACACCGATCCCTCGGGATCGGCGCCGACGATGAGCACCTCCGGCTTCCGCTCCTTGAAGAACCGGCCGACCCCGCTGATCGTGCCGCCGGTGCCGACGGAGACGACGAGCGCGTCGATCTCCCCGCCCGTCTGCTCCCAGATCTCCGGCCCGGTGACCCGATAGTGCGCTTCCGGGTTGTTCATGTTCGAGTACTGGTCCGGCTTGTAGCCGCCGGGGATCTCCTCCGCGAGGCGGTCGGAGACGGAGTAGTAGCTCTCCGGCGAGTCGTGCTCGACCGCGGTCGGCGTGATCACGACCTCCGCGCCGTACGCGCGTAGGAGCGCGATCTTCTCCTGGCTCATCTTGTCCGGCATGACGAAGATGCAGCGGTAGCCCTTGATCGCCGCGGCGATGGCCAGGCCGACGCCGGTGTTGCCGGACGTCGGCTCGACGATCGTGCCGCCCGGCCGCAGCTTCCCCTCGCGCTCGGCCGCCTCGATCATCGGCAGGCCGATGCGGTCCTTCACGGATCCGCCCGGATTCAGGTACTCGAGCTTCGCGAGGATCCGGGCGCCTCCGCGGGGGGAGAGCTTGTCGAGACGGACGATCGGGGTCGCGCCGACGAGCTCGAGGATGGTCGGATGCTCCGGGGCCACGGCCGAACTCTAGGCTGCGACGGTGCCGACCGCGGCCACCTGCTCGTCGCGGACGAGCGTGAGCGCGGCGACGACGCCCGCCGCCGAGATGCCGGCGACGACCCAGAACGCGAGCGCGTAGCCGCTCGTCAGCGCGGCCGCGAGGGAGCTCCCGGTGTGCAGGAGGTGGTTCGCGCGCGACACCGCGACGCTCGTCGCGATCGCGACGCCGATGGCCCCGCCGACCTGCTGCGACGTGTTGAGCAAGCCGGAGGCGAGCCCGGCGTCGCGCGCCCCGACACCCGCGAGCGCCGCGATCGAGACCGGGATGAACGCGAGCGCGAGGCCGAAGCCGACGAGGAGATAGCCGCCGAGCAGATCGTGCACGTACGACCCGTGCACGGGTATCTGCGCGTACCAGAGAAGGCCGCCCGTGTTGAGCGCGAGCCCGATCGACATGACGATCCGCGGCCCGACCTGCGTCGTCAGCCACTGCGACAGCGCCGCGACGACGACCGTCGTCCCGGCGGTCGCGAGGAACGTGATCCCGGTCTTCAGCGCCGAGAAGTGGAGGACGTTCTGCACGTAGAGGGTCAGCAGGAAGAAGTTCGCGAACACGGACGCGCCGAGCAGCACGCCCACGATGTTCGCCCCCGCGAGGGTGCGGATGCGGAAGACCGAGAGCGGCATGAGCGGATGCGCCGTCCGCGTCTCCCAGACGAGGAAGAAGGCGATGAGAGCGGCCGCGCCGGCGAGCAGCCCGATCGTGACGCTATCGCCCCAGCCGTCCACCGGCGCTTTCGAGATCGCGTACACGAGGAGCGCCAGCCCGGCCGTCACCGAGCCGGCGCCGGCGAGGTCGAACCCGTGCTGGTCGGGCGCGCGGCTCTCGCGCACGACGCGCGGGGCGAGCAGGAGGACGAGCGCGCCGACGGGCACGTTGACGAAGAAGATCCACTCCCAGCCCGCGTACTTCGTGAGGATGCCGCCGAAGAGGACGCCGGCCGCGGCGCCGCTTCCGCCCATCGCGCCCCAGATGCCGAGCGCCTTGTTGCGCTCGGCGCCTTCCTCGAACGTCGTCGTGACGATCGACAGCGTCGACGGGGAGACGACCGCCGCGCCGAAGCCCTGCACCGCGCGCGCGGCGATGAGCATCCCGGTCGAGCTCGCGAGCCCGCACACGAGCGACGCCGCCGAGAAGACGACGACGCCCGCGAGGAACATCTTCTTGCGACCGAGGATGTCGCCGAGGCGGCCGCCGAGAAGGAGGAAGCCGCCGAACGTGATCGCGTACGCGGTGATCACCCACTGAAGACCCGTCTGCGAGAAATGCAGATTGCGTCCGATCGACGGCAGCGCGACGTTCACGATCGAGACGTCGAGAACGGTCATGAAGAATGCGGCGCAGACGAGAGCGAGCGCCTGCCAGCGGCGGGGATCCGGTGCCATCCCCGCCGCTTATATCAGGCTGTCTGCAGGCTACGAAGCGGCGAGCCCGGCGACGTACGCCGAGGCATTCGGCGTGCCGAGGCCGGTCGTCATGTCGTAGCCGGGCAGCGTCGGCCAGCCGGGGACCGCATCCGGAGTGACGGCGAGACCGTCGCCGTTGTAGTCCCACTCGCGGTTGTTCACGAGCCGGCCGCTCTGCGCCGTTCCCTCCGTCACGGGCGTGACGTCGGTGAACCACGTCGGGTTGGCGTACAGGACCGGATCGATGTTGCCGAGCGGCCCCTTGTGCGCCGCGGCGCGCTCCTGCTCCGCGAGCGCCGTGAGCGCCGCGACCTGCGGCGAGGCGGCGCTCGTCCCGCCGTACACGTGCCAGCCCGAGCGCTGGATCTGCGGGAACGCGGTGATGTAGACGAGCACGCCGCCGTTCACCGCAGCGTTCCATGCGACGTCGGGAACGCCGCGCGCGTTCGAGCCGATCACGCCCGCGACGCCGTTCTGCCACGACGGCCGCGGGTAGATCGCGCTCGGACCGCCGCCGGATGCGGCGGGCAGCCAGCTCTCGTTCCAGACGGCATTGAGATTGCCGCCGGAGCCGTACGCGAAGTAGTCCGGGTTCGGGCTGCCGCTCGCGAGAAACGCGATGTCGCTCGTCGGCTGCCACGTCCAGCCGTACTGGAGCTGCGTGCCCCCCACGGCGGTGACGTACGGGCTCGACGCCGGCCAGCCGACGGTCGGGAAGGAGTACGTGGCGCTCTCGCGGTGCTGCTTCGAGACGCCCTGGGAGCCACTGTCGCCGGAGGAGGCGAAGAACGTGTCGCCCTTCGCGATCCCCTTCTGGAAGACCGCGTCGAACTTCGCGACCTGCTGTTGCGCGGCTCCGCCGAACGTCTGCTCGGTGACGCCGAAGCTCATCGAGAAGACCGTTCCCGCCGGCGTCGCGTCGATCTCGTCCGAGATCGCCTTGAACAGGTTGGGGAAGCCCTGGACGCCCTCGGTCTCGGCAGGCGGGACGGCGATGAGGACGATGTGCGCGAGCGGCGCGATCGCGTACGACCACTCGACGTCGAGCGTCGCCTCGCCGGACCACCCGGCTGCGCCGCCCGACCCGGACTGGCCGTTGCCGACGTTCGAGTAGTCGGGTTGGCCGTTCGGGTAGATCTGCGTGAAGCTCGGGCTCGGCAGTGACGGATAGAACGTGTCGTGGAAGAACTGCAGGTCGCTCGCAGCCGTCGGGCTGCCATACGCGTCGACGAGCACGATCGTCTGTCCCTGTCCGAGCACGCCCTGCGACTGCAGCGCGTCGACACCGTACGCGGACGTGATCTGGGACGGGGTGTAGCAGTGGTACCACGTGTAGTGCCACGTCGGCGCCGGCGTCGTGCACGCGGCAGGCGTGCTGCTTGTTCCGCCGCCGGTGTCGGGCGCTTCGTACGCCGCACCTGCGGTTGCTGCGGCGAGAAGTGCGAACGCGGCGACGACCGTCGCGGTGAGCGTCTTGCGAGCCATCGAACCCCCTCGGTCGTTACAACAACGGAAGCTTTTCGTCGGTCGCGGATCTCAAAACCTGGTGAATATACGCCTTCGTCGCCTTCTTCAGGCCGACGTCGCGCCCGGCTCTCTCGCTCAGGAACCAGCGATGCTCGAGGAGCTCGTGGAAGATCTCCGCCGCCGCCCGCTTGCCGAGGAGCTCGGGCGGGATGGAGGCGATCGTCGGCTCGAACACGTCGCCGAGCCAGCGGCCCGCCGCGGCGCTGTCGGAGAGCGGCGTGCCGCCCGTGCGCTCGAGATAGGCCTTGTAGCGGGTCAGGTCGTTGAGCAGGCGGCGCGCCTGATTCTCCTGCGCGTCGAGACCCGTGAGGCGGAGCAGGCGCCGCCGGTGATGCCCCGGCTCGACCACCTTCGAGTGCAGCTGCAGCCGGACCTCGCCGCCGTCGTTGACGAGCTCGACCTCCTCCACGTCGAATCCGAGATCGTTCAGGTGCCGGAGGCGCTCTTCCAGATGCTGGCCCTGGCCGACGGCGAAGACCTGCTCATCGGTCAGCTCCGACCAGAGCTGCGTGTAGCGGTCGCGCACGTCCTCGGCGAACGCGAGCGGATCGGGGACGACATCGCGCTCGAGCTCCGCGCTCAGATCGTAGAGCTCGCCGACGAAGTTGTCCTCGGCGATGGCGAGGTCGTGCGCGCGCTGTCCATCCGAGAGCCGGTCGTGCAGCTCGCCCGTCTCCGCATCCACGAGGTAGGCGGACAGTGCGCCTGCGTCGCGGCGGAAGAGCGCGTTCGAGAGCGAGCAGTCGCCCCAGAAGAAGCCGGCGAGGTGGAGGCGCACGAGCAGCTCGGCGAGTGCGGCGCGAATCGTCGCTTCCGGCGCGGGAAGCATGCGACGCCCGAGGATGAGGCGATAGGGGAGCGCGAACTCGAGCACGCGCGTGATGAGCACGGAGTCGAGCCCGCTGCGCTCGACGACGATGCCGATCGCCGCGACCGCGGGCACATCCCGCTCGTCCAGCTCGATCAGCAGGCGATACTCGCGCTCGGCCACGCGCTGGGGGATCTCCTTCAGCGCGTAGTACGTCCCGTTCAGCCGGACGAAGCGGACGACGTGCCGTCCGATCCCGCGCTCGACGTCGACGACGAGATCGTCGGGCCACTCCGCGAGCGGTAGGCCCCAGGGAAGATCGAGGAAGGCGCGCTGGTCCGCGCGCGCGACCAGCCTGAAGTGATCAGTGGCGGAAATGGCGGCGACCTGTGAACACCATCGTCGCACCCACCTCGGCGACGGCGGAGATCACGAGGTCGTCCCGCTTCGATCCGCCCGGCTGGACGATCGCGCGCACGCCTCGTCCGAGGGCGAGCTCGGGGCCGTCGGGGAAAGGGAAGAACGCGTCGGATGCGAGCACCGCCCCGGTCGGGTCGTGGCCGTGCTCCACGGCCTTGTCGAGCGCGATGCGCACCGCGTCGACGCGGCTCATCTGACCCGCGCCGACGCCGATCGTCGCGAGGCCCTTGACGAGGACGATCGCATTCGACAGCACGTGCTTGCACACGCGCCAGCTGAAGACGAGATCGCCCCACTGCTCCTCGTCGGGTGCGCCTGCGACCACCTGCCACGTGTCGCGGTCGTCGATCTCGCTATCCGCGTCCTGCAGGAGCACGCCGCCGAGCACGCGCTTCAGGCCGCGCTGCTGCGCGGGCGGACGCCGGCGCTCGCGGTCGACGAGCACGCGCGTCCCCTGCTTGCGGCGGAGCGCCTCGAGTGCCCCGTCCTCGTAGCCGGGCGCGAACAGCACCTCGACGAACTGGTCCGCGAGCTTCTCGCCGAGCGCTGCGTCGATGTCGCGGTTGACGACGACGATCCCGCCGTACGCCGACACCGGGTCGGACGCGAGCGCCTTGTCGTACGCCTCCTCGAGGGTCGCGCCGACGGCGACCCCGCACGGGTTCGCGTGCTTGACGATCACGCACGCGGGAAGCGCGAACTCGCGGCACACGAGCCGCGCTGCCGAAAGATCGTTGAGGTTGTTGTACGAGAGCGCCTTTCCGTGCACCTGCTCGACGCGGGAGAGGAGATGCGCGCGGGCACCCCGGTCGGCGTAGTAGGCCGCGCGCTGATGCGGGTTCTCGCCGTAGGAGAGGTCGAGCACCTTGTCGTAGGCGAGGACGAGCGTCTCGGGGAACGCCTCTCGTTCTGCGAACCACGTCGCGATCGCGGCCTCGTACGCCGCCGTCGTGGCGA
The DNA here is from genome assembly GCA_028876365.1 of Acidobacteriota bacterium. Classification (GTDB taxonomy): domain Bacteria; phylum Actinomycetota; class Thermoleophilia; order Gaiellales; family Gaiellaceae; genus Palsa-739. The sequence goes on from JAGWRZ010000086.1 coordinate 34,168, forward strand.
ATGCCTCGGCGGCGAGCTCCCGGCGTGTCTCGAGCGAGACCTCGCCGCCACGCTCGAGCTCGTCGAGGACGAACCCGTAGCGATCCGGCCGGCATACCGGGATGCAGTGCGCGAAGTTCTTCGCCGCGCCGCGGAGCATCGACGGGCCGCCGACGTCGATCATCTCGACGGCCTCCTCCTCGGTCACGCCCTGGCGTGCGGACACCTCCTCGAAGGGATAGAGGTTGACGCACACGAGGTCGAAGGGCTCGATCCCATGCTCGGCGAGAGTCGCCACGTCCTCGGGGACGTCGCGACGCGCGAGGATGCCGGCATGGATGCGCGGATGGAGGGTCTTCACCCGGCCGCCGAGCATCTCCGGCGAGTCGGTGAGCGCGTCGACGTGCTCGACGGCGAGGCCGAGGCTCTCGAGATGCGCGGCGGTCTTGCCGCTCGCGACGAGCGAGAACCCGAGGCGTGCGAGCCCTTGTGCGAACGCGTCGAGGCCCGTCTTGTCGTACGTCGAGATCAGCGCGCGCACAGGTCTCGCACCACCTTCGGAAGGAGCTCGTGCTCGACCCGCTTGATGCGCGCGTGCAGGGTGGCCGGGGTGTCGCCCTCGAGCACGGGCACACGTTCCTGCGCGAGGATCGGTCCGCTGTCGATGCCCTCGTCGACGAGGTGGACGGTCGCGCCCGACTCGGTGACGCCGGCGGCGATCTGCTCCTCGACCGCGTGCGCGCCGGGGAAGCTCGGCAGCAGCGACGGGTGCACGTTGACGATCGCGGCCGGGAAGCGCTCGAGGAACGCCGGCGTGAGCAGATGCATGTATCCGGCGAGGACGACGAGATCGACGCCTTGGGCCCGCAGCCACTCGGCCATCGCCTCGTCGCGCGCCGCGCGATCGTCGTAGTCGCCGAGCTCGAACGCGCGCGTGGGAATGCTCACGCGCGCGAGGGCGGGGGCGTCGTCGCGGTTCGACGCGACCGCCGCGATCGGGAGGCCGGCGTCGACGAGCGCCTGCAGATTCGTGCCTTCGCCGGAGACGAGGACGCCGATCACCCGAGCTCCCCGATCACGAGCGCGCCCGCGGGCGCCTCCGGAACGACCGCGCACATGCCGATGCCGAGGTTGAAGACGCGGCGCGCCTCGTCCTCGGATACGCCGCGCTCGGCGATCCACTCGAACACCTGCGGCCGCTCCCACGCGTCCCAGTCGATGCGGGCGTGCACGCCGTCGGGAAGGACGCGCGAGAGATTGCCGAGGATGCCGCCGCCGGTGACGTGGGCGAGCGCCTTCACGTCCGCCTGCGCGCGCAGCGCGCGAACCTCGTCGAGGTAGAGGCGATGAGGCGCGAGGAACTCGGGCGGAAGGTCGCCCAGCGTGCGCACGAGGGAGAACCCGTTCGTGTGCAGCCCGTCGGAGGGAAAGCCGACGACGAGGTCGCCCGCGGCGCAGCGCGAGCCGTCGATGGCGTCGTCGCGGTCGACGACCCCGACGCACGTCCCGGCGAAGTCGAGCTCGGCGTCCCGGTAGACGCCGGGGAGCTCCGCCGTCTCGCCGCCGATGAGCATGCAGCCGGCGGCGCGGCACACCTCGGCGGCGCCCTCGACGAGCTCGGCCACCTGCTCGAGCTCGATGTGCGCGGCGGCGACGTAGTCGAGGAGGAAGAGCGGCTCCGCGCCGGAGCAGAGGACGTCGTCGATGCAGTGCGCGGCGAGATCCATCCCGCCCCAGCGGAGCGTGCCCGCGCGGCGGTGGAGCATGAGCTTCGAGCCGACGCTGTCGGTCGAGGCGGCGAGGTAGCGGCGCTCGTCGAGCGGATAGAGGCCGGCGAAGCGGCCGAACCCGGTCGCGCCGGTCGATTCGACCGCCGCGCGAAGCCGCTCGACGACGGCGTCCGCGGTGGCGAGCGAGACGCCGGCGGCCTCGTACGTGCGCGCGTCCTCCGTCAAGAGGTCGAGTCTAGTGACCGGTCAGGCGAACATCTCCGCTTCGAGCTCCGGCCGGCCCTGCGGCCCGTCGGGCGTGAAGCGGACGAGCGTCTCGCCGACCTCCACCTCGGCGCCGATGCGCTCGCACTCGAGCACGTGCGCGAGCGCTTCCGCCTTCCCGGCGGGGTCGTCGGACTTCAGATGCAGCTCGGTGAGCCGCAGCCGGTCGGACTGGCCGAGCAGCTCGTCGATCCAGTCCCGCGGAGGATGGAGCTCGAGCCTGTAGCCCGCGTTCGTCGAGACGAACGTGCGCCGCCCGCCGTGCTCCTGCACGCGAAGGGAGGCGTCCTCGGCGCGGCTGAGCACCCGGTCGAACTCGTCGTCGTCGAGCGCGAGGCCGAGATGGTCGACGCGCGGGAGCGGCCATTGCCCCGGCTGGACGACGACGTTGACGGCGCCGAGCTCGAGCTCGGAGAGGCGCAGCTTGAATCCGACCGCGTCGAGCTCGGCCCACGAGACGCCGGGCTCGTACGACTGCAGGTCCTCGCCGATGCGACCGTGACGGGCGACGAGGTCGAAGCCGAGCTTGCCGATGTACCGCGCCTCGACCTCCCGGACGCGGCTCGTGACGAGGTGGTAGTGAAACAGGTGCACCCGGCTGCGAATGGTACGAGGACTCCCACGGTCGGCGACGAAGTCGGGTCGGATCGCATGCGCTCCGGCGGCGTCCACCACGTCGACCTCGTCGTCTCCTCGATCGAGCGCAGCCTGCCGTTCTACCGTGATCTGCTCGGCCCGCTCGGCTGGCACGTCATCAGCGAGGTCGAGGGCGAGCGCAGCGAGACGATCTGGTACCTGAGCGGGCCTGGGACGGCGATCGGGTTGCGCGAGGCGCAGTCGGCCGGGGGCGTCGACCGGTATGCGCTCGGGCTCCATCATCTGGCGATCGAAGTGAGCTCGCGGGGAATCGTGGACGAGCGGGCCGACTGGGTGCGCGCGGCCGGCGGGGAGATCGAGAGCGAGCCGCGGGAGTACGGCTACCTACCGGGCTACTACGCGGTGTTCTTCCACGACCCGGACGGGATCAAGCTGGAGATCCTGCACGTTCCGGACCTCGGCCTCGCCGCCTGACTTCCGTGACCCTTTCAGGCCGGTACCTGGTACCGGCCTCGTGCTTTCCGAGTGGGATTGCGGCGGCCGGTACCAGGTACGCGTACGTGGGTGTTACCACTCATGCGCGCGAGGTCGCCTCGAAGCGCAGCTTCGCGTACTCGGCCGGCACCTCGGTCGGGTACCGGCGCGTCAGGCAGGCGCGGCAGAGGTCCGACTCCGGCCGCAGCGTCGCCTCGACGAGCCCCTCGTGCGACAGGTACGCGAGCGAGGTCGCGCCGATGGAGTCGCGCACCTCGTCGACGGTCTTCCCGGCGGCGACCATCTCTTCCGGATCGGCGAGGTCGATGCCGTAGAAGCATTGCCCGATCACGGGCGGCGAGGAGATGCGCACGTGCACCTCCGCTGCTCCCGCGTCGAACAGCATCTTCACGATCGCGCGCGTCGTGTTCCCCCGCACGATCGAGTCGTCGACGACGACGAGGCGCTTCCCCGCCACCTCCGCGAGCGGATTGAACTTCAGCCGCACGCCCTGGCGCCGCAGCTCCTGGTCGGGCTGGATGAACGTGCGCCCGATGTAGCGGTTCTTGATCAGGCCCTCGCTGAAGGGGATGCCGAGCGCGCGCGAAAAGCCGATCGCCGCCGGCGTCCCCGAGTCGGGGATCGGAAGGACGAGGTCGGCCTCCGCCGGCGCCTCGTGCGCGAGCCTCTCGCCCATGCGCACGCGCGCACCGTGCACCTCGATCCCGGCGAGCCGCGTGTCCGGCCGCGCGAGGTAGAAGAACTCGAAGATGCAGAGGGCCCCCGTCGGGGACGGATCGACGGCGCGCACGGAGCGCATCCCGTCGCCGTCCACGAGCACGAGCTCGCCACGGTCGACTTCGCGCACGAACTCCGCGCCGACGAGATCGAGCGCGCATGTCTCGGAGGCAACGACCCAGTCGTCGTGAATGCGACCGAGCACGAGTGGCCGGAAGCCGTGCGGGTCACGGAACGCGACGAGCGTCCCCTCAGAGAGTGCGACGACGGAGTACGCGCCCTCGAGCCTGCGCATGGCGGCCGCGATCGCCTCGTCGAGCGGCGCTTCCGCGTTCGCGATGAGCGCGGCGATCACCTCGCTGTCGGACGTGCCGCGCAGCGACGCGCCTTCCGCACGCAGCTCCTCGCGCACTGCGTCGGCGTTCACGAGGTTTCCGTTGTGCCCGAGCGCCACCGTGCGGCGCTTGCCGTGCTGCACGAGCGGCTGTGCGTTCGTCCAGTCGGACGAGCCCGTGGTCGAGTAGCGCGTGTGCCCGATCGCCACCTGGCCGCGCAGGCCGTGCAGCTTCTGCTCGTCGAACACCTGCGTGACGAGGCCGAGATCGCGGAGCGCCGTCAGCCTCCCCTCCTCGGAGACGGCGATACCCGCCGATTCCTGGCCGCGATGCTGGAGTGAGAAAAGCCCGAAGTAGGTGAGCCGCGCGACGTCTCGCTCGGGCGCGTACACGCCGAAGACGCCGCACATCAGCGCACGGTCCCGATCTCGACGAATCCACGCGAGCCGAGGCGCGAGACGTTCTCGCGCGCGCATGCGAGGATCGCCGCGCCCCCGTCGGGCTCCGTCGGCATGTCGACGTCCGCGTCGCGGCCGCTCCAGCGCGCGGCCTCCTCGAGCGACACCGCGAGGCCGCGCGCGCCGACGTCGTGGCACAGCGAGAGGAGCGGCGCCGCCTTCCAGAGGAAGCGGATGAGCGCCGCTTCGGCGTCGAGGCTCTCCTCCGGCGCCGTCGCGAGGAGCACGGCGTCGCCTTTCTGCCACCCCGAGGGCACGAGCCTGACGTCGGCGACGATGCCGACGCAGCCGACGACCGGCGTCGGCGGGATCGAGCGGCCGTCGGTGTCGTTGTACAGCGACACGTTCCCGGAGACGACGGGGATGCCGAGTGCCTCGGCCGCCTGCGCGATCCCCTCGATCGCCTGCGCGAGCTCGTAGCCGATGTCGGGCTTCTCCGGGTTGCCGAAGTTGAGGCAGTCGGTGAGCCCGATCGGCTCGCCGCCCGCGCACGCCACGTTGCGCGCCGCGCCGAGCACGGCCTGCACGCCGGCGTCGAACGCATTCGTCTCGCCCGGACGCGGGCCCTGCAGCGAGACGGCGAGCCCGCGCAGCGACGGTCGCAGCCGCAACACGGCGGCATCGAGCCCGGGACGCCGAACGGTGCGCGAGCCGACGAGCTGGTCGTACTGCTCGACGACCTCGGCGATCGACGCGCGCAGCCCGTCGTCTCGCCTCCTCGGCAAGACCCATGTATCCGGCTTTCGCTGCTCGACCTCGTATCGCGGGCACTCGTCGGTGAGGAGACGCGCGGGGATCTCGCCGACGACGGCGCCGCCGGCGTGCGCGCGCAGCACGCCGTCGCCGGTCACCTCGCCGATCGGCGCGCATTCGAGCTCCCACCTGGCGCACAGCGCGCGCACCGCGTCGAGCATCTGCGGCCGCACGATCGCGACCATCCGCTCCTGCGACTCCGAGATCATGATCTCCCACGGCTCCATGCCCGGTTCGCGCAACGGGACGCGGTCGAGGTGGACGTCGATGCCGGCTCCGTCGCCCGCCATCTCCGAGAGGGCGGACGCGAGCCCCGCGGCGCCGCAGTCCTGGAGGGACTCGACGAGCCCCGACTCGACGAGCGCGACCGAGACCTCGATCAGCTTCTTGCCCGTGAACGGGTCGCCGACCTGGACCGAGGGCCGCTTGTCGGCGTCGTCCTCGGAGAGCTCGGCGCTCGCGAGCACCGACGCGCCGCCGATCCCGTCGCGCCCGGTCGTCGCGCCGTAGAGGACGACGAGGTTCCCGGGCCCGGTCGCCTTCGCCGAGCGGAGCCGCCCGGCGTCGAGCAGGCCGACGCACATCGCGTTGACGAGGCAGTTGCCCGCGTAGGCCGGGTCGAAGACGGTCGCGCCGCCGACCGTCGGCACGCCGACGCAGTTCCCGTAGTGGCCGATTCCCGAGACCGCGCGCCAGAAGTGGAAGTCCGGAGCGCCGAACCAGAGACCGTCGAGCAGGGCGACCGGCCGCGCGCCCATCGCGACGATGTCGCGCAGGATCCCGCCGACGCCCGTGGCCGCACCTTGGTAGGGCTCGATGGCAGACGGATGGTTGTGGCTTTCGATCCGGATGGCCACCGCAATGCCGTCACCCGCGTCGATGACACCTGCATTCTCACCGGGCCCGACGAGCACTCGTGGGCCCTCCGTCGGCA
>JAGWRZ010000087.1 GCA_028876365.1 Acidobacteriota bacterium
AGGGCGCGGCGGCCCGGCGCGCTCGCGGCGCGGCCGGCGGCGCGGCCGGGGCGCCTCCTCCGTCTCCGGCTCGTCGAAGAAGTCGAACTGGATGTCGTCGTCGTAGGAGGACATATGCCGTCAGGAGGTCGGGCCAGACTGTAACGCGGCCCTCCGACCGAGAGGAAATCCGCCGGCTCTCGCCAACGTGGTCTGACCGATGTCCTCAGCGCTCGCACTGCATCACAGCGAGCCCGTCCTCGGTCGCTACCGGCCCCTGCGTCCGCTCGGCAGCGGCGGGTCGGGATCGGTCTGGCTGGCACGAGACGAGAAGACGGGTCTCGACGTCGCCCTCAAGATCGTCGCGCGCGAGGGCAAGGCGGCCGCGCGCGCAGAGCGCGAGGCGGCGGCCGCCGCCAGGCTGCGTCACCCGAGCTGCCTGCGCGCGTATGCATTCGCGCGCGACAGCCGGCATGTCTACATCGCGTACGAGTTCATCCCCGGCCGCACCTTCCGCGAGGCCCTGCGCGCCGGCGCGCTCGACGACGCCGGCGCCGTCGAGGCGTGCGCGCAGGTCTCGGAGGGGCTCGCGCACGCGCACCGTGCGGGGATCCTCCATCGCGACGTGAAGCCGTCGAACGTCCTTCTCGCGGAGGGCGATCGCATGGCGGCGAAGCTCCTCGACTTCGGCCTCGCCCGAATGGCGGAGGCGGAGACGCTCACGGCGCAGGGCGACGTGCCGGGCACGCTCGCGTACATCTCGCCCGAGCGGCTCGCAGGCGAGGACGCCACCGAGGCATCCGACGTGTGGTCGGTGGGCGTGATGCTGTGGGAGTCGCTCGCAGGGCGGCATCCGTTCTGGCAGACGTCGATGCTCGAGACCGCGCGGGCGATCGAGTCCGGCGCGCCGTCGCTCTCGACGATGCGCCCCGACCTGCCGAGAGAGCTCATCCAGCTCGTCGACCGCGCGCTGTCGCCGAGCCCCGGCCGCCGCCCGTCGGCGGCGAGCCTCGCCTCCGCGCTGCGCGGCACGGCGGCGCGCAGGCGTCCGAAGCGCGCGCGCGCGCTCGGCCTGTCGGTGCCGTCCGAGGCGGGGCGCGCAGGCGCGGCCGCGCTCGCGGCCGCGTTCGCCGGCTGGACGGCCGCCTCCGTTCCCTTCTTCCCGCACGGATGGCCCGTAGGGCTCGCGCTCGCCGCGGCGGCGCTCACCGCCTATCGCCCGCGCACCGGCCTCGCATTCGCTCTCGCCGTTCCGGTGCTCCCGCTCGGCAACGTCTCGCTCGGCCTCGCCGTCGCATACGGCGCGCTCGCGCTCGCGTGGCTTCTCCTCAGCTGGCGCGAGCCGCGCGGCGGGCTCCTCTTCGCCCTCGGCCCGCTTCTCGCGCCCGTCTCGGCGATTGCCCTCGTGCCGCTCGCGGCCGCAACCCTTCGCGCCGGGCCCCGCCGCGCGGCGCAGGCCGCGGCGGCCGTCCTCGTCGCGGCGGTCGTCGCCGGCGTCCGCCACGTCGCGCTTCCCCTCGTCGGCTCGCCGCCCCCGCTCGGCGTCGGCGTCGCCGGCGCGCGCGACCCGTTCGATGTCGCCGGGACGCTCGCTCGGGCGGCGGCGGCGCATCCCGGTCTGCTCGTCGAGACTGCGGTCTTCGCGGTGGTGGCCCTCGTTCTTCCCCTCGCGCATGCCCGCGGCCGCTGGGGAGCGGCCCTGGTCGGAGCCGGGATGCTCGTCGGGACGGTCGTCGCCGTGCCGTCGGCGCCCGCGGTCTCGCTCGCGTTTGCAGCCTGGCTAACTGCCGCCGGCGTCGCCCTGCGCGCTCGCCGCGCATAGTCAGGGGCCAGGAGGGGTACCCTCAGCCGCGCAACCATGGTGCTGCGGTCGATCGAGCAGAAGATCGAGGCCCTCTTCGAGGGAGTCTTCGGCCGCGCCTTCCGCACGAACGTGCAACCGGTCGAGCTCGCGCGCAAGCTCGCGAAGGAGATGGACGACCACAGGGTCGTCTCCGTCTCTCGCGTGTACGTCCCGAACGAGTACACCATCTACCTCTCGCCGGGCGACCGCGAGCAGTTCGAGGGCTACGAGAACTCCCTCCTCGCCGAGCTGGAGGAGTATCTCGCCGAGCACGCGCGCCGCGAGAGCCATGCGCTGCTGACGCCGCCGCGTGTCGCCCTCGAGACCGACGACGATCTCGCTCTCGGCGAGTTCGGCATCGCGACGCGGATGGTGCAGCCGCGCCACGGCCATCGCCCCGACGCGCCGGAAGAGCAGGTGGAGGCGGGCGCGACGATGATCTACAAGCCTCCCGTCGCGACGCAGGACACCGAGGCCGCCTCGCCGGAGGAGCTCGGGCTCGAGCGCGAGATGGCCGTCCTCTCCTGGGACGGCCAGCGGCTGCGGGTCGACAAGCGCCGCGTCGTCCTCGGGCGTTCGCGCGAGTGCGACATCCAGGTCGACGATGCCAACGTCTCGCGCCGCCACGCCGAGCTGCGGCAGGAGGGCACGAGCTTCTGGATCGTCGACCTCGACTCGACGAACGGGCTCGAGGTCAACGGCAAGCGCGTGAAGCGCGCGAAGCTCGACCCTGGGGACAGCTTCACGATCGGCTCGACCGAGGTGACGTTCTCGACGGAGCGCGAATGATCCTCGCGAGCACGCGGCTCGAGGAAGTCCTCCTCGCGCTGAAGATCGCGTTTCTCGTCCTGTTGTACGCGCTCATCTGGCGGATCATCCGCACGGTCTCGCGCGACATGCGCGTTCACCCTGCGCAGGAGAGCTTCATCATGTCGCCGGTCGTGGGCCACGCGGCGGCGGTCCCGTCCGGGGGGCGCCTCGTCGTGCAGGAGAGCCCCGTGCTGGACGAGGGCGACGAGTACCCGGTCGACTCCGCGCCGCTGACCGTCGGCCGAGGAGGCCAGAACGACGTCGCCATCGACGGGGACGAGTTCGCGTCCGCGCGCCACGTTCGATTCGAGCCGCGGCGCGACGGCGTCTGGGTCCAGGATCTCGGCTCGACGAACGGCACGTACGTGAACGGGATTCGCATCGACGGAGCGCGCCGGCTCGCTCCGGGCGACGTCGTCCGGGTGGGCGAGACGGACCTGAGGTTCGAGGAGTGACCGTCGTCGGCGCCTACGCCGCGAAGACCGACACCGGCCGCAAGCGCCGGCGGAACGAGGATGCGTTCGTGCTCGCGCCGCCGCTCTTCGCGGTCGCCGACGGCATGGGCGGCGCGCAGGCCGGGGAGATCGCGTCGAAGCTCGCGGCGGCCGCGCTCGAGGACACCGACGCGGGGCGCCTCACCGGCCCGGCGAAGGTCGCCTCCCTCATCCAGGAGGCGAACCGGCGGGTGCACGAGCGCTCGAGCGTCGACCCCGCGACCTCGGGAATGGGCACGACGATGACCGTCGCGCTGGTCGAGGACGACGGCGTCGTGATCGGTCACGTCGGCGACTCGCGCGCCTACCTCGTGCGGGGCCACGATCTCGAGCAGATCACCGAGGACCACTCGCTCGTGAACGAGCTCCTGAAGAGCGGCAGGCTCTCGGCCGAGGAGGCCGAGTCGCATCCACAGCGCTCGGTGATCACGCGTGCGGTCGGGACCGATCCCGACGTCGACGTCGACTCGTTCGTCGTCGAGACGCAGGACGGGGACATCTTCCTCATCTGCTCCGACGGACTGACGGACATGGTCGACGACGAGCACATCCTCGAGACGGTCGAGCGCCACCGCGGCGACCTCGACCGGATGACGCGGCAGCTCGTGACCGCCGCGAACAGCGGGGGCGGCGAGGACAACATCACCGTCGTCGCATTCTCCATCGGCGAGACGGGCGCCGGCCTCACGGTCGAAGACACGGCGACGATGGAGGCGGTCTCGCTTCAGCCGGAGGACAAGACGACCGAGCACATCGGCGTGCGTATCGCGCCGGCCGCCGTCGGCCCGTCCGTCGCCCGCGTCCGCGTCGTCTTCGCGGGGCTGATCGTCCTCGCCCTCGTCGTCTCCCTTCTCCTCTGGGGGCTGCTGCACTGACCCTGAGCTTCCGGAATCGCGAGCTGGCCTACCTCGTCATCGTCGGCCTGCTCACCGCCGTCGGGTTCGCGAGCGTCTACATCTCCCGGCAGTCGCACATCTCGACCGCCTCGCTGACGTACGCCGTCTTCTTCTTCGGTCTGTATCTCGCCGCGCACGTCGTCGCGCGCCTGACGGTTCCGAACGCGGACCCCTACCTGCTTCCCCTGGCGGGCCTGCTCACGGCGATCGGCGTCACCGAGATCTACCGGCTCGGCCCCTCGAACGCGTTCAAGCAGGGGCTCTGGGTCGTCATCGGTGTCTTCGTCTTCTCCGTCGCGCTCGTCCTCCTGCGTCACGACTACCGGCGCCTCGAGAACTACAAGTACATCTTCGGGCTGGGCGCGATCGGGCTCCTGTTCATGCCGCTGCTGCCCGGGATCGGGCAGACCGTGAACGGTGCGCGCCTCTGGATTCACGCCGGCGGCCTGCAGTTCCAGCCCGGCGAGCTCGGCAAGATCGCGCTGATCGTGTTCCTCGCCGCGTATCTGCGCGAGAAGCGGGAGGTGCTGGCGCAGGGACGCATCAAGGACTGGGGGCCGCTGCTCGTCATCTGGGGCTGCGCCATGCTCGTGCTGTTCGCGACCGACGACCTCGGGAGCGCGCTCCTCTACTACGGGATCTTCCTGTCGATCCTGTACGCGGCGACGGCCCGGGTGAAATTCATCGCCGCCTTCATCGGTCTCTTCCTCGTCGGCTCCTTCGCCGTCTACCAGGGCACGCCGCACGTGCGCGAGCGCGTCATCAACTGGATCCAGCCGTGGACGACCCACAAGGTGTACTGCGGGCTCACGGGTCAGCTCGCCTACCGGCAGGAATGCGCGAGCTACCAGGAGGTGCAGTCGCTGTACTCGATCGCCCACGGCGGCTTCGCAGGGACCGGGCTCGGCTCAGGGACGTTCATGAGCGCGCAGGGCCAGCCGCTCATCCCCGACCTGAACACCGACTTCATCTACTCCGCGCTCGCGCAGGAGCTCGGGCTGATCGGCGCGTCGGCGCTCATCCTCGTCTACGTCGTCTTCGTGCTGCGCGGGTTCCGCATCGCCCTCGCCGCCAATGACGGCTTCTCGAAGCTCCTCGCCTGCGGGCTGACGTTCGGCTTCGCGCTGCAGACCTTCGTCATCGTCGGAGGCATTCTCCGGGTCATCCCGCTGACGGGAATCACCCTCCCGTTCGTCTCGTACGGAGGCTCGAGCATCGTCGCGAACTTCTTCGTCGTCGCCGGGCTGATGCTCATCTCGCACAGGGCGAACACCGCCACGTGAACAACCAGCTCACACGTCTCGCGCTCGTCTCGGTGATCCTGCTCGCGTCGCTGATCGCCGCGACCACGTACTGGCAGGCGTGGGAAGCCGGCTCGCTCGCGGCGCGGCAGGACAACGCCATCGAGCTCGTCTCGCAGTTCGAGGTCTCGCGCGGCCTGATCGTCGCGTCGGATGGAAAGACGGTGATCGCGACGAACCGCAAGGTGAAGCGCGGCGGGCAGACCTTCTTCTTCCGCCGCTATCCGCTCGGCGGCTTCGCCGCGCAGACGATCGGCTACTCGACGTCCGCGCTGTCGCAGACGGGCCTCGAGGAGTCGCTGAACGACTACCTCACCGGCGCGACGACCAATCTCAGCAACGCGATCCAGCGCACGCTCGACCGGCTCGGCGGCGGCACGGTCTACGGCGACACCGTGCAGCTCACGATCGACGCCGGCGCGCAGAAGCTCGCGCAGCAGCTGCTCGGGAATCGCTGCGGCGCCGTCGTCGCGATGGACCCGCGGACCGGCGCCATCCTGACGATGGCGTCGTCCCCGACGTTCGACGACAACCTCCTCGAGCAGCCGGGCGGCTATGCGAAGGTGCTGAAGACCACGGGCGCGTGCGGCGGCTCGTCGGCGCTTCTGAACCGCGCGACGGACGGCCTCTTCGCGCCGGGCTCGACGTTCAAGATGGTCACCGCGGCGGCGGCGCTCGACAGCGGCGCGTTCACCCCGTCGTCGACGTTCTACGACCCCGGCTACTGCGTCGAGTACGGCAAGCACATCCTCAACGCCCTCAACCCGGACCAGACCGGCCCCGAGAAGTACGGGCACCCGACGCTCGCCGTCGGGTTCGAGAACTCGATCAACTCGGTGTACTGCAACGTCGGCAAGACGATCGGTGCGAAGACGATCCTCGATTACGCGAAGAGGTTCGGGTTCTATTCGACGCCTCCGCTCGAGACGCCTGCGAACCAGCGCCTGCCGAGCGGCCTCTACCAGAACAACAAGCTCTGGTTCCCGAGGGATCCGGCGGCGCAGGTCGACCCTGGGCGCCTCGCATTCGGTCAGGAGCGCCTGCAGGTGACGCCCCTCCAGATGGTGATGGTCGCCTCGACGATCGCGAACGGCGGAATCGTGCCCCGTCCGTACATCGTCGCCAAGGTCGTCGGCCACGACGGCTCGGTCGTCTCCCGGACGCGGGCTTCGAACCTCGGCCGCGCCATCAAGCCCCAGACCGCCGCCGAGCTGACCCAGATGATGGTCCTGGTCGTCCAGGGCGGGACGGGCACGAACGCGCAGATCCCCGGGATCCAGGTGGCCGGAAAGACGGGAACGGCGGAGACGGGAGTGAACAACGTCTATACCGCCTGGTTCGTCAGCTTCGCCCCGGCGTACAACCCGAAGGTCGCCGTCGCGGTCGTGCTCGAGAAGCAGCTGAACGGTTTCGGCGGCGCCGTCGCGGCGCCGATCGCGAAGGCGATCCTCGAAAAGCTCCTGCATCGCTGAAGTGATCACTACCCTTTGACAAGCCCTTTGGCCGTCCCCGATCCGATCATCGGCTCGCTCTTCGACGGGCGCTACCAGATCCTGCGCAAGCTCGGCGCCGGGGGGATGGCGAACGTCTACCTCGCCGAGGACCAGGAGCTCGGGCGGCGGGTGGCGATCAAGATCCTGAACGACCGCCATGCGAACGACGACCAGTTCGTCGAGCGCTTCCGCCGGGAGGCGAAGAATGCGGCCGCGCTCTCCCATCCGAACATCGTCTCGATCTACGACCGCGGCGAGGCGGAGGGGACGTACTACATCGCGATGGAGTACCTCGACGGCCGCTCGCTGAAGGAGCTCATCCTCTCGCGCGGCGATGCGCCGATCGCGGTCGTCGTCGAGTACGCGCGGCAGATCCTGTCCGCGCTGCGCTTCGCGCACCGGCACGGCATCGTCCATCGAGACATCAAGCCGCACAACGTCCTCGTCGACGGCGAAGGCCGCGTGAAGGTGACGGACTTCGGCATCGCGCGCGCGGGGACGAGCCAGATGACCGAGGCCGGCTCGATCGTCGGCACCGCGCAGTACCTCTCGCCGGAGCAGGCGCGCGGAGGCGACGTCGACCAGCGCTCCGATCTCTACTCGCTCGGCGTGCTCATGTACGAGATGCTCACCGGCGAGGTCCCGTTCTCCGGCGACACGCCGGTCGAGATCGCGATGAAGCATCTGTCGCAGACGCCGGCGCCGCCGTCGGCCCGGCGGCCCGACGTGCCGCGCGAGCTGGACATGGTCGTCATGCGCTCGCTCGCGAAGGACCCGGAGGACCGCTATCAGAGCGCCGAGGAGATGGAGGCGGACCTCGACCGCGTCGCGCGCGGCGTCGGCGTCGCCCCGCGCACCGAGGAGACGGCGACGCAGATCATGCGCGCGCCGATCGTCGGGCCGATGTCTGCGACCGCCGCGACGATGATCACGCCGCCGAGGCGGCGCCCGGGTGGCGCCTCGGTCGTTCCGCTTCCGCCGTCGGTCTATTACGACCTCGACGAGCCGATGCACCGTCGGCCCGTCTGGCCGTGGATCGCCGCGCTCTTGTTCGTCATCGGGGCCGCGATCGGCGGCTGGTTCCTGTACCACCAGATCTCGAACAGGCTCGCCTCCTCGACTCCCGTCGCGGTGCGCGACTACGTCAACGAGACGGAGCAGCTCGCGACGCAGAACATCCAGGCGGACGGCTTCCACCCGATCGTGAAGCGGGGCTCGAGCCTGACCGTGGCGAACGGGTTCGTCTACGGGCAGAGCCCGCCGGCCGGCCAGCATCAGCCCAAGGGCGACAACGTCACGATCTGGGTCTCGACGGGGAAGCCGAAGGTGGCGGTGCCGACGCTCGTCGGGCTCAAGTCGGCCGACGCGCTCGCGAAGCTCAAGGCGCTCCATCTCGTTCCGGACGTGCACGAGATCACCTCCGGCCAGCCGGCCGACACGGTCACGGCATCCGACCCGAAGGCGGGTACCCAGGTCGCGAGCGGGACGAAGGTGCGGATCAACGTCTCCAAGGGGCCGACGCCGGTCGCGGTGCCGGGCGTCGTCGGCGAGACGATCGGGCAGGCGACCGCGACGCTCAACCAGGCCGGGTTCAAGGTGACGCCGACCTACGTCGACTCCGACCAGCCGCAGAACCAGGTGATCAACCAGTCGCCCGGCCAGAACGCGACCGCGGCGAAGGGCTCGACCGTGTCGCTGACCGTCTCGAACGGGCCGAAGACGGTCGCCGTGCCGGACGTCCGCACGCTCGACGCCGGCTCGGCCGCGTCCACGCTCCAGAACCAGGGCTTCCGGGTGCGGTTCACGTACACGAGCGTCACCGACCCGAATCAGGACCAGATCGTCCTCGACCAGAATCCCGAGGGAGGCCAGCAGGCGAAGCCGGGATCGGTCGTGACGCTGAACGTCGGGCGGTGCCCGTCGAGCGGGTGCGTCGCGACGACCACGACGACGACGGCGACGACGACCACCACGCCGTGACCGCACGCCGCCTGCGCGTGGCGGTCCTCGCGGGGGGGCGGTCGAGCGAGCACGACATCTCGCTCCTGTCCGCGCGCTCCGTCCTCGAGGCGCTCGACCCGGACCGGTACGACGCCAGCGAGATCACGATCGGCCGCGACGGCCGCTGGGAGCTCGGCACGGGGGATACCGCCGCGGAGACGCTTCCGGTCCCGTACGACGGCGGGCCGCTCGAGCGGCTCGGTCGCGTCGACGTCGTGCTGCCGATCCTGCACGGGCCGTTCGGCGAGGACGGGACGGTGCAGGGGCTGCTCGAGCTCGCAGGCATCCCGTACGTCGGCGCGGGAGTCGCGGCGTCCGCGCTCGCCATGGACAAGGATCTCTTCAAGAAGGTCATGCGCGACAGCGGCATCCCGGTCGCGCGCCATCACACGATCCGGCTCGGCGACCCCGTCGCGAGCCCGCTCGGCTATCCGGCGTTCGTGAAGCCGGCTCGCCTCGGGTCGTCCGTCGGCATCTCGAAGGTGGAGGACGAGAGCGAGCTCGCCGCTGCGGTCGCGCTCGCGCGCCGGCACGACGAGAAGGTGCTCGTCGAGGAGGCCGTCGCCGGCATCGAGGTCGAGTGCGGCGTCCTCGGCAATCGGCAGCCGCCGCCGGTCGCGTCGCTGCCGGGCCGCATCGACACGCTCGAGCACGATTGGTACGACTACGCGTCGAAGTACGAGGAGGGCGGTATGGAGCTCGTCGTCCCGCCCGAGCTGCCGGAGGCGACGATCGAGCTCGTCCGGCGGCGCGCCGTCGAGGCGTTCGTCGCGAGCGAATGCGAAGGGATGGCGCGGGTCGATTTCTTCGTACGCGAGCACGACGGTGAGGTCGTCGTCAACGAGCTGAACACGATTCCCGGCTTCACCGCCACGAGCGTCTACGCGAAGCTCTTCGAGGCGTCAGGGATCGGCTATGCCGAGCTGCTCGACCGCCTGATCGACCTCGCGCTCGAGCGGCACGAACGCCGCTCCCATCTTCGGTACTAGTCCTTCGCGCTCACTTCCTGCACCCAGACGTAGTCGTTGGGCGGCAGCTCGGTGATCCAGAGCACGTAGTAGCGGCCCGACACGCCGTTCAGCGCGAACGTCGAGGACGACTGCACGATCCGTGTCGCCGAGTCGTTCGTGAAGGGGCCGTTCGGGGACGGGCCGACGCGGACGACCGCCGTGAACCCGGGCGTCGACGACGTGACGGTCAGCTGCTTCAGCTTCACCGCCCTCCCGGCGTCGAGGACGAGCCCGAGCCCGGACTTGAGCCCGCCGAACTGGCGCGTCGAGTACCGCTCGGTCTCCCAGTGCGTCGTCGGGTTGCCGTCGGTGGCGAGATGAGCCGTGTACCCGTGCTCCTCGCCGTCCCCTTGGGGGTCGTAGTCGCCGATGCCGCGGAGCGGGACGACCGTGCCGGCGGCCGCGCCGTGATGATGGCCTCCGAGCCGCGAGCCGCCGTACAGGAGCGCGGCGACGACGATCGCGAGGAGGACCGCGCCTGCGAGCGCGAGCAGCGCCGGAAGGTGGCCGCTTCGCCGCGCGCGTGACCGGGCGCTCCGCGCCGCGCCGGGCTCTGCGAGCACGGGCATCCCGCGCACGATCGTCCGGTCGGCGTCGAACGCGCCCAGCTCGTCGCGGCAGCGGCGCAGCTCGTTCGCGAACGCGTCCATCGTCGGGAAGCGTCGCGCCGGATCCTTCTCGAGCGCGCGCTGGACGGCGCGCGCAAGCCTCGGCGGCACGTCGGGCCGCTGGTCGAGGATGCTCGGCGCGTCTTCCGTCACGTGCTTCATCGCGACGACGACGAGGTTGTCGCCGCGGAAGGGCACCTCGCCGGTGAGGAGCTCGTACAGGACGACGCCGAGCGAGTAGATGTCGCTCGCGGGAGTAACCTGTTGGCCCGCCGCCTGTTCCGGCGAGAGGTAGTTGCTCGTTCCGAGCACGGTGCCCGTCTGGGTGACGCCGTGGTCGACGTCGAGCGAGCGGGCGATGCCGAAGTCGGTCACCTTGGCGTTGCCGGCGGTGTCGATGAGGACGTTTTGCGGCTTGACGTCGCGGTGGACGAGATCGTGCGCGTGTGCGAACGCGAGCGCGTCCGCGATCTCCACGCCGAGCTCGACGGTGCGACCGACCGCCAGCGGCCCGGTCCGCTCGACGAGCTGCTTGAGATTCTCACCCTCGACGTACTCGAAGACGATGTACTGATGGCCCTCGCTCGAGCCCCGGTCGATGACCGTGACGATGTGCGGATGCGAGAGCTGGGCGACGGCGCGCGCCTCGCGCCGGAAGCGCTCCACGTACTCTGGGTCGTCGACGAAGTGCGCGTGGAGGATCTTGAGCGCGACCGTCCGCTCCAGCTGGCGGTCGTGACCGCGGTAGACGCTCGACATGCCGCCGTGGTCCACGAGCTCCTCCAGCTCGTAGCGCCCGGCGATCACCTCACCGACCATGGTGCTCCCGCGCTTTTGGGCAAGGGTTGACGGCGAGGGGTGCGCCACGTCCGTACAACGCGGAAGAGGCCGTCGCGGCTACGCGAGAACCGCGTCCAGCGCCTCCGCCCAGGCGGCGAGGGCCTCGTCCAGCTCCGAGTCGCCGATCACGAGCGGGCAGAGGACGCGGATGCAGTTCGCATGGGTTCCCGCCTTCAGGAGGAGCAGGCCGCGTTCCGCCGCCGCCTGCGTCACCGCATGCGCGAGCTCCGGCGCGGGGCGCTTCGACGTCCGGTCCCCGACGAGCTCGATCGCGAGCATCGCGCCGAGGCCGCGGACGTCGCCGATCTGGGCATATCGGCGCTGCCATTCCTCCATCCTGCCGCGAATGGTCTCGCCGATGCGCTCGGCTCTCTCCACGAGGCCCTCGTCGGCGATGACGTCGAGGACGGCCGCGGCGGCTGCGAGCGCGACCGGGTTGCCGACGTACGTGCCGCCGACGCCGCCCTCGGCGGGCGCGTCCATGATCTCGGCCCGGCCGAGCACGCCCGACAGCGGCAGGCCGGCGGCGATCGACTTCGCGACGACGAGGAGGTCGGGCTCGACGCCGTAGTGCTCGATCGCGAACATCCGGCCCGTTCGGCCGAATCCGGTTTGCACCTCGTCGACGACGAGGACGATCCCGTTCTCGTCGCAGATCTCGCGGACGCCGTGCATGAACTCCGGCGGGGCGACGACGAAGCCGCCCTCCCCCTGCACCGGCTCGACGACGATCGCGGCGACGTTCTCCGGCGCCACCTGCGTGACGAGCGCGCGACGGAGCGCGGCGAGCGCCTCGGCCGCGTCGACGCCGCGATATGCGTACGGGAACGGGACGCGGTACACCTCGGGCGCGAACGGGCCGAGGCCCGCCTTGTAGGGGTGCGTCTTCGAGGTGAGCGTGAGCGAGAGGAGCGTCCGCCCGTGGAAGGCGCCTTCGAAGCCGATCACCGCCGGCCGGCCGGTATGGGCGCGGGCGAACTTGACGGCGTTCTCGACGGCCTCGGTGCCGGCGTTGAAGAAGGCCGCCTTCGCGGGGCCGGAGAACGGAGCGGCGTCGAGGAGCCGCTCGGCGACCTCGGCGTAGATCGCGTACGGGACGATCGTGTAGTCGGTGTGGAGGAAGCGCCCGGCCTGCTCCTGCACCGCCTCCGTGACGTGCGGGTGCGCATGCCCCACGTTGAGGCAGCCGACTCCGCCGGCGAAGTCGAGGAACGTGTTCCCGTCCACGTCGGTGAGCGTCGCGCCGCGGCCCTCGGCGGCGACGACGGGCAGCGTGATCGCGAGCGCCGACGAGACGGAGGCCTCGAGACGCCGGAGGATCTCCCGGGAGCGAGGCCCCGGGATCTCCGTCCTCAGGTCGATTGCGCGGATCGCGGCCATGCCGCCAGGGTAACGAGGTTACGATCGGTCCCGTGGTCCTGTCGGACGCGACCATCGCACGGCTCCTGGCCGAGGGCCGGATCGAGATCGACCCGTACGACCGTTCCCTCCTCCAGCCGTCGAGCGTCGACGTCCGCGTCGACCGGCTTTTCCGGGTTTTCCACAACAATCGGTATCCGTTCATCGACGTGAAGGTCGAGCAGGCGGAGCTGACCGAGCTCGTCGGCGTCGAGGACGACCAGCCCTTCGTCCTCCATCCGGGCGAGTTCGTCCTCGGGTCGACGCTCGAGCGGGTCAAGCTCCCGGACGACGTCGTCGCACGACTGGACGGGAAGTCGAGCCTCGGGAGGCTCGGCCTGCTCATCCACTCGACGGCGGGCTTCATCGATCCGGGGTGGGACGGGCACGTGACCCTCGAGCTCTCGAATGTGGCCAAGCTCCCGATCACGATCTACCCGGGCATGAAGATCGGGCAGATCTCCTTCATGCAGATGACCGAGCCGGCCGACAAGCCGTACGGATCCTCCGAGATCGGCTCGAAGTACAAGGGGCAGGAGGGGCCGACGCCGAGCCGCTACTACAAGAACTTCGAGTGACGGTCCTCGTCACCGGGGGAACGGGATTCGTCGGAGAGCATGTCGTGCACGCCTTGCGCGCGCGCGAGCTCAAGGTGCGTGCGCTCGTGCGCGATCCGGGGCGCGCGCGGCGGTTGTCGGCGTGGGGCGCCGAGATCGTCGTCGGGGACATCACCGACCCGACCGTTCTGCGCGCGGCCTGCGTCGGCGCCGAGTCGATCGTCCATCTGGTCGCGATCATCAAGGGATCGCGGGCCGACTTCGAGCGCGTCATGGAGCACGGCACCCGGAACCTCGTCGCCGCCGCAGAGAACGCAGGCGTCGGCCGGTTCGTGCTCGCGAGCGCGCTCGGACTCGACGAACGCTCGAGGAACGCGGTCCCGTACTTCACGGCGAAGTGGGAGATGGAGCGCGCCGTCCGCTCCTCGAGCCTCGACTACGTCGTCTTCCGGCCGAGCTTCATCTTCGGCGAGGACGGAGGCGTGCTGCCGACGTTCGTCCGCCTCGCCCGGTTCGCGCCGGTGACGCCGATCGTCGGCGACGGGACCGCGCGCATGCAGCCGATCTGGGTGGAGGACGTCGCCGAGATCTACGCGCGCGCTCTCGACCATCCCGCCGCGACGGGACGCGTGTTCGAGCTCGGCGGCCCCGACGTCGTGACGTGGAACGACTTCTGGGGCCGTCTCAGGCGCGTTCTCGGCGTGCGGCGGCCGTCCGTCCACGTGCCGGTGGGCCTCCTGCGCGCGCAGGCGGCGCTCACCGAGCGCCTGCCGGGAGCGCCGGTCACGCGCGACCAGCTGACGATGCTCGAGCTCGGCGACAACGTCGTCACCGATCCGGGCGCCGTCGAGACGTTCCAGCTGCCGCTCGTCCCGCTCGACGAGCAGCTCCGCCGCGCCGTCTCGTGAATCGCGGCGTCGTCTACGCCGAGGCGGGGACGGAGCCCCGGGTCGAGGAGATCGTCCTCGACCCGCCCGGCTCGGGAGAGGTGGTCGTGCGCGTCGAGGCGTGCGGCCTCTGCCACTCGGACGTGCACGTGCTGGAGACCGGCGGATGGGGGATGGACTTCCCGATCCTGCTCGGCCACGAGGGCGCGGGAGTCGTCGAGGAGGTCGGCCCGGAGGTGACCTCGGTCGCGCCGGGGGACCGCGTCGTTGTCGCCTGGCGCGCGCCCTGCGGACGATGCCCCTCCTGCACGCGGGGCGACCGGCGCCGCTGCTCGCGGAACCTGCACGCGAAGCCGCGCGCCCGGCGCCTCGACGGGACGCTGCTGACGCCGATGCTGCGCTGCGGCACGCTGGCGAGCTACGCGGTCGCGCACGAGGCGTGCGCGGTGAAGGTCCCCGTGGAGCTGCCGGTCGAGCAGGCGTGCCTGCTCGCCTGCGGGTTCTCGACGGGTGCCGGCGCGGCGCTGTGGGCGACGCCGGTGCGCGAGGGCGCGACGGTCGCGGTCATCGGCTGCGGCGGCGTCGGGCTCGCGGTCGTCCAGGGCGCGCGGCTCGCGGGAGCCTCACGGATCGTCGCCGTCGATCTCGCGCCGCCGAAGCTCGAGCTCGCGCGAGCGCTCGGCGCGACCGACCTCGTCGATTCCTCCGCCGGCGACGCGGTCGAACAGGTGCGCGAGCTCACGCGCGGCGTCGACTTCGCCTTCAGCGCCGTCGGCGCCGCCGCCGGGCTCGACGAGGCGGTGCGCATGTGCGCGTACGGCGGGACCGCCACGCTCGTCGGCCTTCCGGCTCCGGGGGCGACCCTCGGCCTCGACCTGTACCGCGACGTCTTCGCGCCGAAGGTCGCGATCGCCGTCACGCACGGCGGCGACACGATCCCGCAGGAGGACTTCCCCTTCCTCGCTCGGGCCGCGCTCGACGGGAAGATCGACCTCGCGCGCTTCGTCTCGCGGACGATCCCGCTCGACGAGGCGCCGGCCGCGCTGCACGCCGTCGGGCGCGACGGCATCAGAACGGTCGTGCGTCTCTAGCTCTTGCCGAACTGCGCGCGGCGCTCGATGTCGGCGGGATCGACCATGTGGCCGTCGCGCTCGACGTAGCCGCCCTTCCCGCCGACGATGAAGAGGACGGCCTCGTCGTCGAAGGGGTTCGAGACCTTGCGCGGCGTTGTCGACTCGACGTGGAAGATGCCGCCCTCGCCGACCTCGTGCGTCTCTCCCCCGACCTCGACGCGCACGCGGCCGCGATGGACGAAGTAGAGCTCGTCCTGCAGGTCGTGGTAGTGCTCGAAGCCGTCGTGGCCGGGCGGGTACACGACCGCGTTGACGCCGAAGGCGGTCACGCCCAGCGCCTGCCGCACCTTGCGAAAGCCCGGGCCGTCGCCGAGCTCGTCGAGGGAGGAGAACGCATGGCTCATGTGCGGCATGCTCCGCCGTCGACGAGGGGCAGCCGGTCGAGGAGCTCGGCCAGGCGGTCGCGCTCCTCCCCGGTGAACCGCGAGGAGAAGAGCTCCTCGACGTCGCTCCGGTGCTGCACGCTCGCCTCCTCGAACTTCCGCGCGCCGTCGTCGGTCAGGACCGCCCAGGTGACGCGGGCATCGCTCTCGCACGCGTGCTTGCCGACCCAGCCGGCCCGTTCGAGCCCCTCGAGGAGCCGCGTGATCCCGGACGGGCTGAGGATGACGGTGCGGGCGAGGTCGATGCGGCGCATCCGCCGGTCGGGAGCGCCGTACAGCTGGACGAGCACGTCGTAGTCCCGGAGCGACAGGCCGTGCGCCGTCTCCAGCCGGCTCGAGAGCTCGCGGGTTAACGCGGCATGCGCGCGGAGAAACCGCGTCCAGGCCCGAAAGTCCAAGGCCGCAGCTACGTGTGTGCTCAATATTTGACTACTCATGCTTCTCCGTGTACTATTGCTTGCGAACTCAACTATACCAAGGAGATCATCCCATGTCCACCATCACGAAGCAGAGCCTCCCTACCGGCACCTGGAGCGCCGACCCGGTCCATTCGCACGTGTCGTTCCAGATCGCCTATGCGGGCACGAACACGTTCCGGGGCGGCTTCCGCGACTTCGCCGCCACCGTCGCCGGCGGCGTCCTCGAGGGCTCGGCGCAGGTCGCGAGCGTCGACGTCCGCGACGAGCAGCTGAACGGGCACCTCCAGACGCCCGACTTCTTCGACGCGGCGCGTTTCCCGGAGATCACCTTCCGGACCGCCGACCTCGAGACCGGCGAGCTGACGATCAAGGGCGTCACCCGCCCGATCGAGATCACGGCGGCCGTCTCCGAGCCCAACGTCGATCCCTTCGGCCGCGAGCGGGTCGGCATCACCCTCGAGGCGCGGGTCGACCGCAACGCATTCGGCGTCAGCTGGAACGCGCCGAACCAGGGCGGCGGCAACTACCTCGGCGACGAGGTCACGATCTCGGCCGAGCTCGCGCTCGTCAAGCAGGAGGCCTGACCCGTGAAGATCCTGGGCGTCTCGGGCAGCCTGCGGGCCGGCTCGTTCAACACGCAGCTCCTGCGGGCCGCGGCGGCAGACGCTCCGGACGGCGTCGAGGTCGAGCTCTGGGACGGCCTCGGCGACCTCCCGGTCTACGACCAGGATCTCGAGGCCGATGTGCCGGAGAGCGTCCGCCGGCTCCGCGAGGTGTGGGGCTCGGCGGACGCGATTCTGTTCGCGACGCCCGAGTACAACGGCTCGGTCCCGGGCGGGCTGAAGAACGCGATCGACTGGGCATCGCGCCCGAAGGGCGAGGCGCCGCTCCTCAACAAGACGGTCGCCGTCATCGGCGCGAGCATGGGCCAGTTCGGCGCCCTGTGGGCGCAGCAGGACCTCCGTCGCATCCTCGGGATCGCCGGGGCGCGCGTCGTCGAGGGGGAGCTGCCGGTCGCGCGCGCGCACGAGGGCCTCGACGACGCCGTCCTCGGCGCTCTCCGTGCGAAGCTCGAGGCGCTCGTCCTCGCCGCCGACGCGCTCGAGACGGCGGCCTGACGAAAGAGAGGGGCCGCCTCGCGGCGGCCCCGATCCGGTGACCAACGTTGGATTACGGCAGAGTCACGTCGTCCCCCACGCTGGCTAGGCGATTCCCGGTGGTCCCGGGGACTGCGCCTCTACCCGCTGGTACCTCCACTGGCCGAAATACTTGATGTCACGCTCGGACCACCTCCTTTCCGCGGTGATCTCTTTATATCAGCGGAGGACGACGCTCAGCTCGAGGCCGCGGTCGAGCGGAAGGGTGACGCTCGAAAGGGTCGCGTCCGCCTGCCGCGCCGCCGCGTACCGCGCGAGCGGATCCGGGTGTGAGAGCACGTTGTCGGCGACGACGAGCCCGCCCGGCTCGAGCGTCCGGCGCGCGAGCGCGAACAGCCGCTCGTAGTCGTCCTTCTCTGCGTCGAGGAAGACGACGTCGAACACGTCGTCGCTTCGCTCGAGCGTCGCGAACGCGTCGCCCTCGACGAGCTCCGCCCACTCCTCGAGCCCTGCCTCGTCGATGTTCCGCCGCCACGCCTCCGCCTTCGCCGGGTCGTTCTCGAGCGAGAGCACGCGGCCGCCCAGGATGCGGGCGCCGGCGGCGAGCCAGATGGTCGAGTACCCGCGCGAGCCTCCGATCTCGAGCACCTCGCAGTCGGTCTGCGGCGCGACGAGCGCGAACAGGAGCTGCCCGGTCGTGCGCGCGACCTGGCGCGCGCGCTGCTCGGCCGGCAGCCCGCGCTCCCGCTCGTCCGCATCCTCGCGCTCGAGGCGCGCGAGGACTGCCTTAACGCGATCGTCGAGCATGCTCGACATCTTCGCGGACCCAGCATTCGGGCAGATGGTCGTTGACGATTCCGGTGGCCTGCATCGCCGCATAGACCGTCGTCGGCCCGACGAAGCGAAAGCCGGCGGACTTCAGGCGCTTCGACAGCTCGGCCGCGCCGGTCTCGTCGCGGTCGCGGTAGCTCCACATGAGCGGCGTGAGCCGCGTGTCGGTCTCGCGAAGCGCGAGCACGCCACGCGCGTTCGCAATCGCCGCCTCGATCTTGCCGCGGTGGCGGACGATGCCGGCGTCCACCAGCAGGCGCGCGACGTCGCGCTCGCCGAAGCGCGCCACCATGTCCGGCTCGAAGTCCGCGAAGGCCGCGCGGAAGGCCTCGCGCTTGCGCAGGATGGTGATCCAGGCGAGCCCGGACTGGAAGCCCTCGAGGCAGAGGCGCTCATACAGGCCGCGCTCGTCCCGGACGGGGCGTCCCCATTCCTCGTCGTGATAGGCGAGGTAGAGCGGGTCGGTCGTCGGCCAGCAGCGAATGCGGCCGTCAGGCCACACGGACCCTGACCCAACCGTCGGCGACATGCACCGGATACGTCTCCACCGGCTCGTACGCCGGGAGCGACAACGGGCGCCCGCTCGCGAGGTCGAACGCGGAGCCGTGGCGCGGGCACACGACCCGGCAGGTCTCCTCCTCCCATTCGCCCTCGCACAGCGGGCCGTCGTCGTGCGAGCAGCGGTCCTCGATCGCGTACAGCGTGCCGGCGCAGTTGTAGACGCCGATCGCGAGCGTCGGCCCGGCGACGATCAGCTTCGAGGAGCCGGGCGGGAACGCGTCCGCCGGAGCAACGTCCAGGTCGGCCACCTCAGTTGAGCTCGAGGTCGCCGATCCCCTCCGGGAGCGGCGTTCCCTTGGCCTTGTGCAGTGCGATCTTGAGCGTCGTCAGTCCAAGCACCGCGCACTTGAGACGCACCGGCGTGAGCGGGATGCCGATCTCCTCGAGGAGCTCCTCCTTGTCGAGCGATGCGACCTCGGTGGCCGTGCGGCCCTGCACCATCTCCGTGAGCATCGAGGTCGCCGCCTGCGAGATCGCGCATCCGCGGCCGGAGAACTTCACCTCGTCGATCGTCTCGCCGTCCTCGCCGAAGGCGACGTAGATCGAGACCTCGTCACCGCACAGCGGATTCTGGCCGTCCGCCTCGGCGTCCGCGTGCTCGAGCACGCCGTGCCCGCGCGGGTTCTTGTAGTGGTCGAGAATGACTTCCCGATACATCTGCTCGAACTCGTTCACGCGAACACCTTACGGACCGTGTGCAACCCGTCGACGAGCTGGTCGATCTCCTCGGGCACGGTGTAGAGGTAGAAGCTCGCGCGGTTCGTCGCGGCGACGCCGAGCTTGTGCATGAGCGGCTGGCAGCAGTGGTGACCCGCGCGGATGGCGACGCCGGAGCGATCGAGGATCTGCGCGACGTCGTGCGGATGGATGTCCGCCAGGTTGAACGAGACGACGCCCGCACGCCGTTCCGGCGGGGGCCCGTACAGCGTGATGCCGGGGATCTCGCCGAGGCGGCCGAGCGCGTACGCGACGAGCTCGTGCTCGTGCGCCTCGATCGCGTCGATGCCCGCCGCCTCGAGGTAGTCGATTGCCGCGCCCATGCCGTACGCCTCCGCGATCGGCGAGGTTCCCGCCTCGAACTTGTGCGGAAGCTCCCCCCACGTCGTCTTCTCGTAGCGCACCGAGTTGATCATGTGCCCGCCGAGGAGGAACGGCTCCATCGCCTCGAGGATCGAGCCGCGGCCCCAGAGGGCGCCGATCCCGCTCGGGCCGCACATCTTGTGCCCGGAGATCGCGAGGAAGTCGCAGTCGAGCGCCTGCACGTCGACGCGCATGTGCGGGGCCGCCTGCGCCGCATCGCAGACGAAGATCGCGCCCTGCTCGCGCGCCCACCGCGTCAGCGGGGCGAGGTCAGCGATCGTCCCGAGCGAGTTGGAGACGAGGTTCGTCGCCACCACCTTCACGGTGTGGTCGCGCGCGATCTCGTCGAGGCCGGAGAGATCGACCTCGTAGGCGTCGTCGAGCGGGAGCATGAGGAACTCGGCGCCGTTCCGCCGCGCGATGTATTGCCAGGGGACGAAGTTCGAGTGGTGCTCGAGCTCGGTGACGACGACCGCGTCGCCGGGACCGAGGTTGCTCCCGCCCCATGCATACGCGACGAGGTTGAGCGCCTCGGTGGCGTTGCGGACGAACACGATCTCGCGCTCCTCCGGCGCGTTCACGAACGCCCGGACCTTCTCGCGGGCGCCCTCGAGGCCGGCCGTGGCGCGCTCGCCGAGGACGTGCACCGCGCGGTGGACGTTGGCGTACGAGGTCTCGTAGAACGCCGTCATCGCGTCGAGCACCTGCCGCGGCTTCTGGGAGCTGTTCGCCGAGTCGAGGTAGGCGAGCGGCTTGCCGTGGATCAGCTGCTCGAAGATGGGGAAGTCGGCCCGCAGGGCGTGGGCGTCGAGCTTCCGCCGGTCGGTCGTCACGGCCATGGAGTCATGGTACGGGCGCAATGCCCTCGCAACGCCTTCCTCAGCATTCTCACAGGTGCGGTCCCCACACTTCGGATGTGGCACAGAGCCGCATCGACGCCGCCCGGGCGCGAGCACGGGGCGCGAAGCTCGGCTTGGGCACGCTCGCGGTGGTCGTCGTCGGGACGGCCTTCGTCGGCGTGAAGTCGCATGCGGCCGGCCACACGAAGCATCGCGCGCGCGCCCTCGCCGCGCCGCCGTCCTTCGAGCAGGCGGTGAGGAGGAGCGCCCTCGCCGGGGGCCAGATCGCGCCACCGGTCCAGCCGCCGCCGATCGTCACGAGCACGTCGTGAACGTGCATCGCTTTCGCGCCATGGGCTGCGACGTCGTCCTCGCCGGCGGCGATCCGGCCGCCGTTGCCTCTGTCTTCGAGCGCTGGGAGGAGGCGTTCAGCCTCTTCAGGCCGAGCTCCGAGATCGCACGCGTGAACGCCGCCGCCTCGCCCGCTCTCGCCGTGTCGCCGTTTCTCGCCTCGACCCTCCAGATCGCGCTCGACGTCGCGGCGGACACGGACGGGCTCGTCGTCCCGGCGCTCGGCGAGGTGCGGCTTCGCGGAGGCGTTCTCTCCCGGCCGCCCGGCGTCCAGCTCGATCTGAACGGCGTCGTCAAGGCGCTCGCCGTGGACGAGGCCGCCGCGCGCCTCGCGGGCCCGGGGTTCGTCTCCTGCGGCGGCGACCTCGCGGTTCGCGGGCCGGTCGACGTCGGGCTCCCGGGCGGCGGCGCCGTCCTCGTCGTCGAGGGCGGCCTCGCCACGAGCGGGACCGCGACCCGCGGCCGTCATCTCCTCGATCCGCGCACCGGCGAGCCCTCCGACTCGCCGTGGAGCCAGGTGACCGTGTCGGGCTCGACGTGCCTCGCCGCGGACGTCGCCGCGAAGGCGGCCTATCTCCTCGGGCACGACGGCCCCGCCTGGCTCGACGCACGAGGGATGCCCGGCCGCTTCGTCGACGAGGACGGCTCGGTGATGTGCAACGCCGCCTGGGACGGGAGCCTCGTATGCACCTGACCTCGAGCCCCGCGATCTGGTACGCCGCTCGCGCGTCCGGCGTCGCCGCGTACATCGTGCTGAGTGTCGTCGTCGCCGTCGGCATCACGATGGGCGGCAAGGCGCAGAGCAGGCGATGGCCGCGGTTCGCCGTCGAGGACGTGCACCGGTTCGGTGGCCTTCTCGTCGGATCGCTCGTCGTCGTCCACGTCGGCGCGATCGCGATGGACGCGTTCCTGCCCTTCTCCATCGGCCAGCTGATCGTCCCGTTCGCCGCGCGCTACCGGCCGCTGTGGACGGGGCTCGGCATCTTCGCGGCCGAGCTTCTGCTCGCGCTCGCGATCACGAACCACTACCGCAAGCGCATGCCGCATCGCTGGTGGCGCCTCGCGCACTACGCCAACTTCGCGGTGTGGTCGCTCGCCTCGCTGCACGGCATCTTCGCCGGCACCGATCGCAGCGCTGCGTGGCTCGCCGTGC
Organism: Acidobacteriota bacterium; assembly: GCA_028876365.1. Taxonomy (GTDB): domain Bacteria; phylum Actinomycetota; class Thermoleophilia; order Gaiellales; family Gaiellaceae; genus Palsa-739. Next base: position 21,965 of record JAGWRZ010000087.1, read on the forward strand.
TGTACGGCGCGTGCATCTCCGTCGTGCTCGCGCTCACCGCCTGGCGGATCACCGGCGGGACGATGCGCCCCGGCCGGATCCTCGTCGCCGGCGCCGCCGGTGTCGTCGTCCTCCCGGTCATCCTGCTCGGGCCGCTTCGGAAGAGCCCGATCCCCTGGGACGCTGCACGCGTGTCGGAGCATCTGACGGGCGAGGTCATCCGCAACGGGACGCAGCTGAAGGAGATCGTCTCGTTCGTCGGGCAGGCGCAGGCTCCGCAGAAGCTGCTCGTACGCGCCGACCTGCTCGTCTCGCCGCAGAGCCTCGAGGCGACCTCGCTCCAGCTCGAGTACCTCCCGAGTGGCGACATCTGCCGCGGGCGGGTGACGAGGGTCGGGATGACGAGCTTCGGCGGGATCTGCACGCTGCCGAACGGGCAGCGGCGCGTGGTCGACGCCGGTTGGGTCCCCGGCGAGACCGGCGTAGCCGGGACAATCTCTCTCCATGCTTAGGGCGCTTCTCCTCGCACTCGTCGCGACGTCCGCGTCGCCGGCATCCCTCCAGCGGCCGGGCGCTCCCGCCGTCCGGCGGATCGGGTCGCTTCCACAGGCGACCGCGAAGGCATCCGCGGTGGCGCTTCCGGACGGCCGGCTGATGGTGCTCGGCGGATACGCCGGCGGCTCGTCGATCGACACCGTGCTCATGGGGACGCCCGAGCGCCTGCGCGTCGTCGGCCGCCTGCCGGCGCCGACGCACGACGCGGCGGCGGCGCTCCTCGGCTCGTCGGTCTATCTCTTCGGCGGAGGGCAGGTGACCTCGGCGAACACGGTCTCGCGGGTCTCTCTCTCGGGCGCGGCGCGGAGCGCGGGCCACCTCGAGGAGCCGCTCTCGGACCTCGGCGCCGCCGTCGTCGGCGGCAGGGCGTACCTCGTCGGTGGGTACACGGGCACCTTGTTCGCGACGGCCGTGCTCCGTTACGACGGCGGCGGCCGGACCACCACCGTCGCCCGGCTGCCGGCCGGCACGCGCTACGCCGGAGTCGCCGCGCTCGGCGGGAGCATCGTCGTCGCCGGCGGCATCACCACGGCGGGGACATCGTCGGCCGTCTATGTCGTCGATCCACGGTCGGGCCGCGTCCGGCGGGAGGCGACGCTCCCGGCGCCCGAGGCGCACGCGGGGATGGCGGCCCTCGGCGGCGCGCTCTACCTCGTCGGCGGCCGCGACATCCTGCGCATCTCCGGCCGCTCCATCACCCTCGCCGCGCGGTTGCCGGTCTCGCTCTCGGATGCCGCCGTCGTCGCGTCCGGAGGCCGGATCCTCATCGTCGGCGGGGGTACCTCCGGCGTCTACGCCTTCACGCCGCGCGGCTAACCTGGCCGCCGTGCCCAGACTGATCGTTCTCCTCGCGACGCTCGCGGTGCTCCTCGCCGGATGCGGCGGCGGGAGCGGCGGCGGGCGGCAGAGCCATTCCGTCCTCGCGGTCTCGAAGGCCTTCTACGACGCGGGCCTGCCGTTCACCGGCCTCGTCACCGGCAATCCGTACGTGGCGGGGCAGGTGCCGTTCCTGCCGTCCGCTCTGAACGCGAGCGCCGTCCGCTACGAGATCGACGCCCAGCTGAGCGAGTCGAGCACGAGCTCCCACTCGGGTGTCATCGCCTGGGTCTTCGACACGGATGCGCACGCGAGCGCCGCGCTGAAGGCCGTCCCGCTCGCGAGCTGGGGGCAAGGAGCAGGGCCCGCCGATCGCGCGGTGCTCGGCAACGTCGTCGTCGTCGCCGTCGACTTCGCCGGTGCGGAGAAGGCGAAGCTCGACCGGGCGCTCAACGCCCTGAAGTAGCGAAGACCGCCGTCTCCCAGACGTAGCCGCTGCGTCTGCGCTCGACGAGCTGCATGCCGTGTGCGGCCGCGACGATGCGGTCGACCGGATGGACGTACACCTGGAAGGTCGACCCGGCGACGCGCATGACCGCGTCGATCGCCGCGATCGCCGCGCGGATCGCCCGGCGCTCCTGCGGATACGTCAGGACCATTCGTGCGCGCGCGTGCGCAGCGCCTGCGCCGACGAGCGCCTCCACATCGGGATAGCAGCAGACGACGCGGTGCATGAGGACGACGTCGTGCGTCGGAATCGCATCCGCCTCGGCCACGAAGTCGCCGATCCGCCGGTCGACACGGGCAGCGAGGTCGCGCTCCGAGAGCAGCCGTCGGGCGGCGTCCTCGTAGGTCGCCGCGAGCTCGACGTTCGTCGCGCTCTTCGCGCCGTGCTCGAGCAGCGCGATCTCGATCGCGCCCACGCCTCCGCCCACCTCGAGCACGGTTGCGCCGCGTACGTCGCCCGCGAGCTCCGCTGCCGCTTTCGACGAGCCGCGCAGGCCGCGTCGCCGGAACCGGCGCGCGTCGCGTGCGGCGGTCTTGCGCCCGAAGACCCGCTCGTAGTCACGCGCACAGCAGCTCGTCACGAACGGTGAACGATCTCACACCCGTGCAGGACGTCGCTGCGGTCGGCGTAGACCGTGTCGCGCCCGGGCCCGCACCAGACGATGTCTCGTTGGCCGTTGCGCGCCTGGATCACGTCGTTCCCCGCGGTCCCGCGGATGTCGCACGTTCCGGCGAGGCTGGAGACGCGGCCGGCCGCCTCGAGCAGGATCGCCGTGTGATCGGTGCAGCCGGGGCGAGCGCCGGAGAAGGCCACGGCGCCGTCGGACGTCGAGACGGAGACGCCGCCGCTCGCCGCGGCGTGCAGGCGCGTCGCGATGCCCTTGAGCGATGTCTCCCAGACCGCGCCGCGGGCCACGTACGCGAGCCCCGTGCCATCGGGGATCCACGTCGGGTCGCTCGACACCGCGCCGACGGACGCGAAGGCGCGTGGCGCGGAAGAGCCGTCGGCGGGGACGAGCCAGATCGTCTTCGCGGCGAGGTACGCGATCGTCTGCCCGTCCGGCGACCACGAGGGCCGGCGGGGGTTCGCGGCCGATGCGACCCGGCGCTCCGTGCCGGGTCCCGTTGCGACATAGATGCCGTCGTCGCGCTGGAAGGCGAGCCGCGACCCGTCAGGCGACCACGCCGGGTTGCCGATCGCGTCGCGCGCCCAGAGCCTCCCGCCGACCCACAGATCGGTGTTCGCCGCTCCGACCGTCGTCAGATAGGCGATGTCGTTCGAGTGCGGCCGCCACGCCGGCGCGTACGCGTGCCCGGCCGACGTGACGGCTGCGCGGTCGGAGCCGTTGGCGTTCGAGGTGTAGATGCGGCCGCCGAGCGAGAACGCCAGCCGACCGTCGGACGACCAGCTCGGCGCGAGCTGCCCCTGGCCCGCGGCGATGCGCGTCGTTCGACGAGACGCGAGGTCGACGACGTCGAGCGTCATCGTCCGCTGCTCGATCTGCGTGAATGCGACCTTCGTCCCGTCCGGCGAGAAGACGGGCCACCAGTTCTGAGGGGGGAGGATCGGCAGGTGCGCGGCAGCCGCCATGCCGAGAAGCACGAGAGCCTTCACACGGGAAGCGTGCACGCTGTTCGTTAGGAGACCGTCAGCGCGCTGTTACCGTTCGGCGCGTGAGCAGCGAGTACATCTTCACGATGTACCGGGCCGACAAGTTCTACGGCCCGGACCGCCAGGTGCTGGCAGGCATCTCGCTCTCGTTCCTCCCCGGCGCGAAGATCGGCGTGCTCGGGCCGAACGGCGCCGGCAAGTCGACCCTGCTCCGGATCATGGCGCTGAAGGAGGAGCCATCCTCCGGGATCGCCGAGCTCGCGCCCGGCGCGACCGTCGGCCTCCTCGAGCAGGAGCCCCGGCTCGACCCGGAGAAGGACGTGCGCGGGAACGTCGAGGACGGGGTCCGAGCGCTCCGCGACCTGCTCGACCGCTTCAACGAGATCTCGGCGAGGTTCGCCGAGCCGGACGCCGACTACGACACGCTCCTCGCGGAGCAGGCGAAGGTGCAGGATGCGATCGACCGCGCCGATGCGTGGCAGCTCGATCAGCACCTCGACCACGCGATGGACGCGCTCCGGGTGCCCGACGGCGACCGCGACGTGACGACGCTTTCCGGGGGTGAGCGCAGGCGCGTCGCGCTGTGCCGCCTGCTCCTCTCGTCGCCCGACCTGCTCCTCCTCGACGAGCCGACGAACCACCTCGACGCCGAGTCGGTCGCGTGGCTCGAGCGCTTCCTCGCCGACTACAAGGGGACCGTCGTCGCGGTCACGCACGACCGCTACTTCCTCGACAATGTCGCCGGCTGGATCCTCGAGCTCGACCGCGGCCGCGGCATCCCGTTCCAGGGCAACTACTCGTCGTGGCTCGAGCAGAAGCAGGAGCGGCTCGCGATGGAGGAGAAGCAGGAGTCGGCGCGCC
>JAGWRZ010000088.1 GCA_028876365.1 Acidobacteriota bacterium
CGTCGTGGTGCCGTCGCCGGCGACGTCGTTCGTCGCCGTCGCGACCTCGCGCACGAGCTGTGCGCCCTGGTTCTCGAAGACGTCCTCGACCTCGATCTCGCGGGCGATGGTGACGCCGTCGTTCGTGATGGTGGGCGCGCCGAACTTCTTGTCGAGCACGACGTAGCGCCCCTTGGGGCCAAGGGTGACCTTGACCGCGTCGGCGAGGATGTTCACGCCCCGCTCGAGCGAGCGGCGCGCATCCTCGTTGAACTTCAGCTCCTTGTGAGCCATTGCTTTCTCAGTCCTCCTGTTTCCTAGGCGCTTGCGCCGGCCGGCTCGCGGGTCCCGACGACCTTGGCGAGAACGTCGCTCTCGCGCAGGATCAGGTACTCGTCGACGCCGACCTTGATCTCGGTTCCGCCGTACTTGGAGAAGACGATCTCGTCGCCCTCCTCCAGGTCCATCGGAACGAACTTGCCGTTGTCGTCCCGGCTGCCCGGGCCGACGGCGAGGACGCGGCCGCGCTGCGGCTTCTCCTTCGCGGTATCCGGCAGCACGATGCCGCTGCTCGTGACGTCCTCTTCGTCGAGGACCTCCACGATCAAGCGGTCACCAAGCGGCTTCAGGTTCATCCAACTTCCTCCTGATTGCGACCTTGTGACACTGTCTGGCACTCTCACACCGAGAGTGCCAGGGATAGTGTAGAGGTGGACCGCGTCCCGCGCAAGCGGCTAGAACACAAGGGTGAAGCGGGAGTTCTCCGCCGGCGGGGTCGTCGTCCGGACGCTGGGCGGCCGGCTCCATGTGGCAGCGATCCGGCCGCAGGGCAAGAAGCCCGGAACGTGGGTCCTCCCCAAGGGGGCGATCGACCCGGGCGAGGGCCCGGCCGAGACGGCCCTCCGGGAGGTCCGGGAGGAGACGGGCCTCGAGGGCCGGATCGTCGAGAAGCTCGGCGACGTGAGGTACGTCTACACCTGGAGCGGCGAGCGCATCTTCAAGGTCGTGAGCTTCTTCCTCGTCCGCGCCGGGCGCGGGCGGATCGGCGAGATCGACGAGGCGATGCGGGTCGAGGTGGCCGAGGCGCGGTGGCTGCCCCTCGAGGAGGCGCCGGAGCTCCTCGCCTACGGCGGCGAGCGGGAGATGGCGGCCAAGGCCCGCGATAGGCTCGCCGCCGGATGATCAACGTCTCCGACTACGTGGCGGCTGCGGCCGAGAAGGTCGACCCCGCGGTCTGGTGCTACTTCGAGGGCGGAGCCGGAGACGAGGTGACCCTGCGCGCGAACGTCGCGGCGTACGGGCGCTGGCGCTTCCGGCCGCGCATGCTCGTCGACGTCAGCGACGTCGCGACCGCGACGACGCTGCTCGGGACGCCCGTGGCGATGCCGCTCGGCGTCGCGCCGTTTGCGATGCAGCGCCTCGTCGACGCGGACGGCGAGGTCGCGACCGCGCGCGCGGCGGCGGCGGCGGGCACGCTCATGTGCGTCTCGACGTTGACGACGCGCACGCACGCCGAGATCGCACAGGCGGGAGACGGGCCGCGCTGGTTCCAGCTGTACGTCCTGCGCGACCGCGGGCGAACGCTCGACCACATCGCGGAGGCGCGCGAGGCCGGCTATTCCGCGGTCGTCCTCACCGTCGACCTCCCGTACGTCGGCCGGCGGGAACGCGACCTGCGGCTGGGGTTCCAGAACCCCCCGCCCGACCTCCACCTGCCGTACGCGAACCTGTTCGAGAATTCGCCCGCTCTCACGTGGCGCGACCTCGAGTGGATCCGGTCCGAGATGCCGCTGCCGCTCGTGGTCAAGGGAATCCTCACGCGCGAGGACGCGCTGCTCGCGGTCGAACACGGCGCCGACGCGGTGTGGGTCTCGAACCACGGGGGACGCCAGCTGGACGGGGTCGCGGCGGGCCTCGACGCGCTGCCGGAGGTCGTGGAGGCGGTCGCCGGGCGCCGCGAGGTCTACGTCGACGGCGGCATCCGGCGCGGCGGCGACGTGTTGAAGGCTCTCGCCCTCGGCGCGCGCGCGGCCTTCGCCGGACGCGCATTCGCGTGCGCGCTCGCGGTCGACGGCGAGCGCGGCGTCGCGCACGCTCTGTCGCTTCTCCGCGACGAGATCGCGCTCGGTCTGGGCCTCCTCGGCTGCACGTCGCCGGACGAGGTGGCGCGCAGCCATGTGGAGCCGACGCTCCCCTATGATTCCCCCGCTTGAACGAGCACCGCGAGCCGATGTACGCACTCAACTTCTACTCCCCCATGGTCGCCGACCAGCTCCGTACAGGACGGAAGTCGGCGACGATCCGCCTCGGCGACAAGTCGGGGAAGTACAAGAAGGGCATGGTCGTGAAAGTGCTGTGCGGCAACCGCTTCAGCGCCCGCGAGTTCGTGTTCGACGCGGTCATCGACAAGGTCGAGGTGAAGACGCTGGGCGAGCTGTCTCCGCGCGAGATCGAGCACGACAACCCGGAGATCCGGCGCACCGACGAGATGGCGACATTCCTCGGCCAGCTCTACAACCGCGACGTGGAGCCGGACGACGTCGTCACCGTCATCCGTTTCTCGCAGATCCTCAGCGGGCCCGTCGTGCCCGGGTTCGACAGCGAGCTCTTCTGAGCGCATGCGCCTCGACCCCGTCCTCGGGACCGCGGCGGGCCTGATCTTCGTCGCGGTCGGCGCCGCCTACGAGGCGGGCGGCCAGACGATCGGACGCATCGCCGCTGTCGTGCTGATCGTCCCATTCGTGGCGTGGGTCGGCCTGGTGGTGCGGCGGCGGCGCGCTACGGGGCCTTCACGGCGTCGCTGAACGCCGCCGCGGTCGTCGCGCCGGCGTGGGCGGTGACGAGCGCGGCGAGCATGTGACCCGCATCCGCCGAAGTGAGCGTGTACGCAATCGACGTCGCGCCGGCGATCGCTGCGCAGATGCGGCCGTTCGCGTTGCACCGCTCCCACTGCACCGTCGTCGAGGACGGCGTGCCCGTCCATCCGCCGGCGCCGACTGCAAGCGTCTGGCCCTGCACCGTCACGATCGGCTGGGCCGTCGCCGCGAGCGCGCTCGCGTCGGCGACGAGACCGACGAGCGACGCATAGGCGGGTTGCTTCGCACCGGTCGCGTCGGTCGCGTTCACGGTGAGGCCGAGCGTCTTCCCCTTGTCGGCGGCGACGAGGCGGTACGTCGGCTTCGTCGCACCGCGCACGGAGGAGCAGTGCGCGCCGCCCGCGTCGCAGCGATACCACTGGAATGCGTACGTGATCGGCGCCAGTCCCGTCCAGACGCCGGTCGTGCCGGTGAGCCGCTGCCCGACGCGAAGCGTTCCCGTCACGGCGGGCGCGGTCGTCGGCGCAAGCGGCGGCGGCGCGGCTACGTCGTCGCTCGCGACGCTGAACGCCGACTGCCTCTTCCCTCCGGATGTCGCGGTCGCGATCGCGACGAGCGCATGCCCGACGTCGTCCGCGACGGGCGCGTAGGTCGCCGCGGTCGCACCCGGGATCGCAGCGCAGACGCGGCCGTTCGCGTTGCAGCGCTCCCAGGCGTACGTGACCGATGCGTTCGCCGCGGTCCAGCCGCCGGGCGTGACGGTGAGCGTCTGCCCCTGCTGCGGCGTTCCGGTCAGCCCCGGCCGGCCGGTCGAGGCGAGCGCTCCCGCGGGCGCGACCGGGCCGACGAGCGACGCGTACACCGGAGCGCCCGAGAGCTGCACCGTCAGGCCGAGCGCGTTCCCGGCGTCAGCCGCCACCACCGTGTACGTCGCCTTGGTCGCGCCGTGGATGGAGCTGCAGTGCGCACCGGACGCGTCGCACCGGTACCACTGGTAGGCGCTCGCGCCCGCGGTCGTGCCCGACAGGCGCTGCCCGACGCGGACCGTCCCGGTCACCACCGGCCGCGAGCTCGCGCTCGGCGGCCCCGGCGTGGTCGTGGTCGACGTCGTCACGGTCGTCGTGGTGGGGGCGGTCGTCGTCGCGGGCGAGGTCGTCGTCGCGGGCGGGATCGTCGTCGTCCCGGGCTTCGCGACGACGACCGCCGTCGGCGTGCTGAGGACGACCTGCGCGGTCGCGCCGAGCGTCGCCTGGACCCGCGCGACGAGCGTATGGCCGACGTCCTCCGCGACCGGGCCGTACGAGGGCCCCGACGCGCCGGCGACCGCGGCGCACGCGCGCCCGGCGGCGGAGCAGCGAAGCCACGAATAGGCGACCGAGCTCGGCGGCGAGGTCCAGATCCCGGCGCTCGAGCCGAGCGTCGACCCGGTCGCCGCGGTCCCGCTGACGAACGGCCGTCCGACGTCGGCGAGCGTGTTCGACGACGGCGCGATCGGGCCGACGAGGCTCGCGTCCACCGCCGTCGAGCCGGACGCATTCTTCGCGGTGAGCACGAGCCCGAGCGTCTTGCCCACGTCGGCGTCCGTCAGGAGGTACGTGGGACGCGTTGCGCCCTCGACGCGCGCGCACGCCCCGCCGAGCGCATCGCATCGGTCCCAGGCATACGTGTACGTGATCGTGCCGCTGCCGCCCCAGGTGCCGTTCAACCCCGTGATCTGGGCGCCGGCGCGCGCCGTGCCGACGACGGACGGTGGGGCCTTGACGACCGGTGCGGAGGCCGTGTGATGCCCGACGAGCAGCACGGCGATCGCCGTGACGAGGCGCATACGTCACTCTTGCGCCGCGGAGCCGCTAAGTCCTGCGCCGAATGCGCGAGCCGAAGAGCTCGTCGGAGCGGACCGGCTTGCCGCACTCCTCGCAGTCCACGACGGCGATCGACGAGAACGGCGCGTCGCAGCTCGGGCAGCGGCGCAGCAGCACGCCGCCGCACTGCGGGCACACGTCCGGCATCTCGTCCTCGAAGCGCTCGAACCAGCGCCGTGCGGCGCCGCAGCCGAGACAGAACGCGACCCAGTCTCCGAGCACCTTGCGGCGCTCCTGGCGCAGCCAGTCGGAGGCCTTGCCCATACGCTCCAGGGTAATGGCGAGAAAGCCGTTCCCGAAGATCGAGCTGCACGTGCACCTGGAGGGGACGGTGCGCGCCGACACGCTGCGCACGATCGCGAAGCGCAACGACTACGCGCTGCCGGACGACCTCGAGTCGCTGTACGCGTTCCGCGACTTCCGCCACTTCATCGACGTGTGGATCCTCACGACGAACGCGCTGCAGACGGCGGACGACTTCCGCCAGATGGTGGTCGACTACGCCGCGGAGGCGGCCTCGCACGGCGCCGTCTATCTGGAAGGGATCTTCAGCCCCGCCGAGCGGGTGCGACGCGGCGTCTCGTGGCAGGCCGCCTTCGAAGGGGTGTGCGACGGGGCGGGCGAGGCGCGCGAGCTGCACGGCGTCGAGGTCCGCCTCACGCCCGACATCCCACGCGGCTTCACCCAGGAGGAGGCGCGCGCGACGGTGGAGTGGGCCGCCCGCTACCGCGACCGGGGCGTCGTCGGCGTCGGGCTCGGCGGCCTCGAGGCGGAGTTCCCGCCCGAGCCCTATGCCGAGGTGTTCGCGCTCGCGCGGTCGCTCGGCCTCGGCTCGGTCCCGCACGCCGGGGAGGTGGCGGGCGCCGCCTCGGTGCGCGGCGCGCTCGAGGCGCTCGGCGCCGACCGGCTGCGCCACGGCATCCGCGCCGTCGAGGACCCCGGCCTTCTCGACGAGCTCGCGGCCCGCGGCATCGTTCTCGACGTCTGCCCGCTCTCGAACATCCGCACCGGCGCCGTCGCCTCGCTCGCCGAGCATCCCCTCTCCCGCCTCGTCGCCGCAGGGGTCCGCTGCTCGATCTCGACCGACGACCCCGCGATGTTCGACACCGACCTGACGCGGGACTACGAGGCGGCCCGAACGCTCGGGCTCGCGCCCCGCGCCGCCTACGCCGCAGGGGTGGCCGGGGCGCTCTGCGACGAGGCGACGCGCGCGCGGCTGCAGGCTGTCGGCGACGAGTACGACTGGCGTTAGAGTTCAGGCCCGTGGCGATCGCGAGAGAAGCGGAGCCGGTCGGCTCGCTCCACGAGGTGCGCGAGGCGGGTCTCGACCGCGAGGACCTGCTCGGGGTCTACCGAAACATGCTCATCACCCGCGGGGTGGAGGAGCGCGGTCACATCCTCTATCGCCAGGGGAAGATCCCCGGTTCCTTCTACACCGGCCGCGGCAACGAGGCGGCGTCGGTCGGGATCGCGACCGCGATGGCGCAGGAGGATGTCGGGACGCCGCTCCACCGCGACATGGGCGTGCACATCACGCGCGGCGTCGAGCCGTGGAAGATCTTCGCGCAATACATGGGAAAGGCCGACGGCCCGACCAGGGGGCGCGACGGGAACGTGCACATGGCCGACCCGAACCTCGGGCTCATCGCGATGGTCAGCCACCTGCCGGCGATGCTTCCGGTCGCGGTCGGCGCAGCGCTCGCGTTTCGCATCCGCGAAGAGGCGCGCGTCGCCCTCGCGTGGTTCGGCGAAGGTGCGTCAGCGCGCGGCGACACGCACGAGGGGATGACGCTCGCGGGCACGCGCAAGCTGCCCGTCGTGTTCGTGTGCGACAACAACCAATGGGCGTACTCCACGCCGACCCATCTCGAGTACGCGACCGAGCACGTCGCCGATCGCGCCGAGGCGTACGGCTTCGAAGGCGTCGTCGTCGACGGGACGGACGTGCTCGCGGTGTACCGCGAGGCGAAGCGCGCGATCGAGAAGGCGCGCGCCGGCGGCGGCCCGACGCTGCTCGAGTGCCTGACGCTGCGCATGGAGGGGCACGCGGTGCACGACGACGCGTTCTACGTCCCGAAGCTCATGTTCGAGAAGTGGGCCGAGTCGGACCCGCTCGAGCGTTTCCGCACCTGGCTGCGCGACAACATCGACATGACCGACGACGAGGAGGACGAGATCTCCGGCGGTGTGAAGAGGCTCCTCAACGACGCGCTCAAGCGCGCGGAGGACTCGCCGATGCCGGATCCCTCCGACCTGCTCGACGGCGTGTACGCCTCGCCCGAGGACCTCGACACCCCCCACCACAAGTAATGGCCGAGCTGACGTACCTCCAGGCGATCTCCGACGCGCTCCGCACCGAGCTGCGGCGCGACAAGCGCGTCTTCCTCATCGGCGAGGACGTCGGCGTGTACGGCGGTGCGTTCAAGGTCTCGCTCGGGTTCCAGGAGGAGTTCGGGCCGTGGCGCGTCATCGACGCGCCGCTCGCCGAGACGGCGATCCTCGGAGCGTGCACCGGCGCGTCGATGATGGGCATGCGCCCGGTGGCCGAGATGCAGTTCGCCGACTTCATCTCCTGCGGATGGGATCACCTCGTCACCGTGGCGGCGAAGCAGCGCTGGCGCGCCGGGACGCCGGTGCCGATCGTCGTCCGCCTCCCCTCGGGCGGCGGCTTCTCCGGCGGCCCGTTCCACTCGCAGAACCCGGAGTCGTCCTTCGCGCACATTCCCGGGCTCAAGTGCGTGTGCCCCGCGACGCCGGAGGACGCGAAGGGGCTCCTGATCAGCGCGATCGAGGACCCGAACCCCGTCCTCTTCTTCGAGCACAAGCATCTCTACCGGCGGATCAAGGGCGAGGTGCCGGAGGACCGGTACACGATCCCGATCGGCAAGGCGCGCACGCACCGGATCGGCAAGGACATCTCCGTCATCACGTGGGGCGCGATGGTGTACACCGCCGACGATGCGGCCCAGCAGCTCGAGGCGGACGGCGTCTCCGTCGAGATCCTCGACTTGCGCACGGTGATGCCGTGGGACAAGGCGGCGGTGCTCCAGTCGGCGCGCAAGACCTCGAAGGTGCTCGTCCTCCACGAGGACAACCGCACCGGCGGGTTCGGCGCGGAGATCGCCGCGACGATCGCCGAGGAGGCGTTCGAGGACCTCGACGCGCCCGTGAAGCGCGTGGCCGCCCCCGACACACCGGTGCCGTTCTCGCCGCCGCTCGAGAAGGCTTTCATCCCCCAGGTCGACGACGTCGTCGCCGGCCTCCGCGACCTGGCGGCCTACTAGATGACGACGGACACCGCGGTCGACGTCGTCATGCCGCAGATGGGCGTCTCCGTGTCGGAGGGGACGATCACGAAGTGGCTGAAGCGCGAGGGCGATCAGGTCGAGGCGGACGAGCCGCTGCTCGAGATCTCGACGGACAAGGTCGACACCGAGGTCCCGAGCCCTGCATCGGGGACGCTCGTGCGGATCCTCGTGCAGGAGGGCGAGACGGTCGACGTCGGGACGAAGATCGGCCAGATCGGCGGAGCCGCCGCGGCTGCAGCAGGCGAGGAGCCGGCCGCGCCGTCGCCCGAGCCGGAGCCCGCTCCCGCCGTCGCTGCGCCGCAGGCTCCGGGGCCGGCGCCGGAGCCCGCCCACGAGGCGAGCGGCAACGGGAGGTTCGTCTCGCCGGTCGTCGCGCGCATCGCCTCCGAGCACGGGATCGACCCGAACGAGGTTCCCGGCACGGGACGCGGCGGCCGCGTGACGAAGCAGGACATCCTCGCCTACGTCGAGCAGGGCCCACCCCCGGCTCCGCCCGCCGCGCCGCCGGCGGCTGCGCCGGCAGCTCC
>JAGWRZ010000089.1 GCA_028876365.1 Acidobacteriota bacterium
CGCGGGATGCTGAAGGTCTGGAACATGGTGCTGGTCGCGCTCGCCTTCAACCTGTCCCTCTTCGGGACGTTCCTGACGCGCAGCGGCGTCGTCAACTCCGTCCACTCCTTCTCGCAGAGCCCGATCGGCGGCTGGTTCCTCGGCTTCATCGTGATCACGGTCGTGTTCTCGGTCGCGCTGATCTACCTGCGGCTGCCGCTGCTGCGCGCGCGGACGAAGCTCGAGTCGCTCGTCTCCCGGGAGGCGACGTTCCTCTACAACAACCTGCTGCTCGTCGCGCTCTGCCTGACGATCCTCTGGGGCGTCGTCTACCCGATCCTCACCCAGGCGCTCGGCGAGACGCGGTCGGTCTCGAAGCCGTACTACGACTTCTTCCTGCACAGCTTCGGCCTGCCCCTGCTGCTGCTCATGGGGATCGGGCCGCTCGTCGCCTGGCGGCGCGCGTCGCTCCGCGCTCTCGGGAAGACCTTCGCGATCCCGGCGGCGACCGCGCTCGTCACCGGTGCGGCCCTCCTCGCGGCGGGGTTCGGCAGCTCGACCCCGGGTCTCCTCGCGTACACCTTCTCGGCGTTCGTCGCGGCCTCGATCGCGCTCGAGTTCGTGCGCGGCCGTCGCGCGACCGGCTCGCTCGTCCGGCTCGTCGCCCGCAATCGCCGCCGCTACGGCGGCTACGTCGTCCACGCCGCCGTCCTCCTCCTCGCGATCGGCATCGCCGGCTCGAGCGCATACCAGACGGTGCGCGAGCAGAGCCTCCGGCCGGGCCAGTCGATGGAGGCGGCCGGGTACACGCTCACGTACGTCTCCCTCGGCACGCAGCAGCTCCAGAACTCGCAGAAGACGAGCGCGACCGTCGAGGTCGCGCGCGGCGGCTCCCGCATCGCGACGCTGCATCCCGGGAAGAGCTGGTTCCCGATCGAGCAGTCGTCGTCGAACGACGTCTCGATCTACCACGATCCGCGCAACCTCGGCGACGTGTACACGATCGCCGACGGGATCACGAAGAACGGGACGCTCGACCTGAAGGTGCTCGTGAAGCCGCTCGTCAATCTCGTCTGGGCGGCCGGCTTCGTCTTCGTCTTCGGCGCGCTCGTCGCGATGTGGCCCGACGCCGTCGAGCAGCGCAGGCTCGTCGAGCGGTACGCAGCCCTCCCCGTATGACGATCGCCCTCGCGCTCGGCGCGGTCCTCGCGGTGCTCGCGGTGATCGCGGTGGCCCGCCCCTTCCTGCGCGAGCCCGAGACCGCGAGCGACGTGCTCGACGAGCCGGGAGAGCTGGAGCGCCGCCGCCTCGCGCTCGCGGAGGAGCGCGACCAGGCGCTCTACGCGCTCAAGGAGCTCGAGTTCGACCATCGGACGGGCAAGATCTCGGACGAGGACTACAGGCGCCTCGTGGGGCCGCTCAGGCGGAGTGCGGCCGAGGCGTTACGTGCGCTCGAACCGCGGGCAGAAGCCCGGCATGCCCCTGTCCGGCAATCCGGCTGACGAGACGAAGCGCGTCCAGCTGCCGCCCTCGGAGACCGGCCCCGTCCCGGTGGCGATCAGCCGGGCGGAGCCGCGCTGGTTCGGCGTGCCGCCGCCGCTCCTCCTCCTCGGCCTCGCGCTCGGCGCGTGCGTGGCGGCGATCGCCTGCTTCGCGGCTGCGAGCTGGCCGGCCGGCCTCGTGCTCCTCGGCCTGTCGGCGATGTTCGCCGCCCTGTTCCTCGAGGTCGCGCGCCGCCGGCCCGACTCGACCTTGACGCAGACCTCGTCGGAGGCAGCCCTCACCGCGCGCTCCTGGGCGAGCTCGCGGTTCGAGCTCCTGCGCGCCCGTTCGAGCGCGATCGCCGAGTCGCAGCGCGTGCTCGGGGCCCGCGCCGTGATCGAGTCGGAGCGGCGCACGGCGCAGCTCCGGCTCGGCGAGGCGCTGCGAAGCGACGACGAGGAGGCCGCAGCCGCCGCCCGCGAGCGCCTGGCCGCGCTCGACCGCGCGGAGGCAGCCCTCGCCGGCCGCGTGCAGGCGCGGCGCGCGCAGGCGGACGAGCGCATCCGCCGCGTTCACCTGGCCATGCAGGAGACGATGATCGTCTCGCCGAGGCCGGAGCCCTACCCGCCGCCGGACGAGGGCGATCCGCCCGTCCCGGCGCCGGTGCCGGAGCCGAGCCCCGAGCGGGGGGCGGACACCCGCCGCCCGGCCGCGTAGAGCCCGCCGCCCGGGCAGGGACGCGCGGCGTCCCGACGAACCTCTGTTTCCAATGGCGAGACGCGTCGCGGTCCTTGTCGTCCTCGGATTCGCGCTCGTTGCGGCGCCTGCGTTCGGCAACGGGGGGAACCTCGGCCAGCAGAAGGCGACCCTCGACGCGCAGCTCGCGGCCGTGCAGGCGAAGATCGCGACCACGCGCGCGCACGCGTCGGCCCTGAACACGCAGATCGGCGCGCTCGACGCGCAGATCGGACGGCTCGAGACGCGGGTCGGAGACGTCTCGACCCATCTCTCCGCGCTCGAGGCCGACATGGCGCTGCGCGAGCGCCGGCTGCAGGCGCTCGATCACCTGTTCCGCGTGCAGACGACCCGCGTGCACGACCTCCGCCACGAGTACTCGCTCGCGCTCATCCGCCTCGACAACCGGCTCGTGTCGATCTACAAGCAGCCGGACCCCGGGACGATCGACCTCGTCCTCCAGGCGAAGAGCTTCCAGGACGTCCTCGACGAGATCAACTATCTGGGCATCGTCGCGAGCGCGGACAAGTCGATCGCGTTCCAGGTCGCACAGGCGAAGCGGGCCGTCGTCTCCGCGCGCGCGCGGACGGCTGCGGTGCGCAGGTCGGTGGAGTACGAGGCGAACAAGATCCACGCGCGCGTCATCCAGGCGGCGATCCTGCGCGGGCAGCTCCTCTCGAGCCAGGGACGGCTCTCGAGCGCGAAGGCGGGCAAGGCTCATGCGCTCGTCCTGACGAAGGCCCAGGAGGAGGGGGAGATCAAGGAGTCGCAGGCGATCGCAGCGGCGAGCGCGGCGATCGAGGCGAAGATCCGCGCCTCCGAGGCGGGGACGCCGGCCGACGCGGGCCCGCCGGCGACGCCGAGCGCAGCCGGGTTCATCTGGCCCGTGTCGGGGCCGATCACGAGCCCGTTCGGGCCGCGCTGGGGCGGCTTCCATCCCGGCATCGACATCGGCGTCCCGGAGGGCACCCCGATCCATGCTGCGGCCGCCGGGACGGTCATCTACTGCGGCTGGGAGACCGGCTACGGGAACCTCGTCGTCATCGACCACCACAACGGCCTCGCCACCGCCTACGCGCACCAGTCCCGGATCGCCGTCTCGTGCAACGAGGACGTCTCCCAGGGCCAGGTGATCGGCTATTCGGGCTGCACCGGCTACTGCACGGGGCCGCACGTCCACTTCGAGGTCCGCGTCAACGGCACGCCCGTCGACCCGCTCGGCTACCTCCCGTAACCCGGGCCCGGCCCGGCTCGTTTATCACTTACAACTCGACTTTTCCGAGGTCGTCTCCCGACGACGCCGGCCGCCTCCCCCGGGGCGGCCGGCTCCCTCTCACAGGACCTTGTCCGCGAGGAGATAGATGTTCAGCGCCGTGACGAGGCCCGAGATGGCGATCGCCGCCGCGTTCGTCAGGCCGCGGTTCGCGTAGGCGCCCATGACCCTCCTGTCGCGCGTCAGGAGCACGAGGGGGACGAGGGCGAAGGGGATGCCGAAGGAGAGGACGACCTGGCTCGCGACGAGGGCCCGCGTCGGGCTGACGCCGGCGGCGAGGACGACGAGGGCCGGCGTCATCGTCACGAGGCGGCGGACGGCGACGGGGATGCGGAGGCCGACGAAGCCGGCCATCACGATCTGCCCCGCGTAGGTGCCGACGCTCGACGAGGAGATGCCGGATGCGAGGAGCGCGACGGCGAACGCGAGCGCCGCCGTCCCGCCGACGAGCCGGCCGAGCTCGTGGTGGGCCTGCTGGATCGTGTCCAGGCCGGACAGCGCCCGGGTATGGAAGAGCTTCGCCGCGACGGCGAGCATCGTCAGGTTGATGATCCCGGCGAACCCGAGCGCGACGAGCACGTCGACGCGCTCGAAGCGGAGCACGCGGCGCCGTTCGTCGTCGTCTCGCACCGGCGTCCGACCCTGCGTCAGCGCCGAGTGCAGGTAGATCACGTGCGGCATGACGGTCGCTCCCACGATCCCGACGGCGAGATAGACGGACGCGCCGCCGGCGAGGTGGGGGACGAAGGTGCCGTGCAGCGATCGCGACGCGGACGGCCCGATCCTCAGCGTCTCGTACAGGAAGCCGAGGAAGATGAGGCCGAGCAGCCCGGTGATCGCGAGCTCGAAGCGGCGGAATCCGCGCCGCTGCAGGCCGAGGATGGCGAACGCGACGATGCCGGTGATGACGCCGGCGGAGAAGAGCGGGACGTGGAAGAGGAGGTTGAGGCCGAGTGCGGCGCCGAGGAACTCGGCGATGTCGGTCGACATCGAGATCACCTCGGCCTGCACCCAGAGGCCGGTGCTCACGAACCGCGGGTACCGCGCACGGCAGAGCTCCGGCAGGTTCAGCCCGGTGACGACGCCGAGCTTGGCCGAGAGGTACTGGATGAGCATCGCCATCAGGTTCGCGGCGAGCACGACCCAGAGCAGCAGGTACCCGTAGCGCGCTCCCGCCTGGATGTTCGTGGCGAAGTTGCCCGGGTCGACGTAGGCGATCGCGGCGACGAAGGCGGGCCCGAGCATCGCGAGGGAGCCGCGGACGCGTCCCTGGGCGAAGAGCGCCTCGAGCGGGCTCACGCCCCCTGGGCGGTCGAGGACGGCGGAGCTGTCGGCGGGGGGCGGCGTCATGCGACGCGCATCGCCCGTGCGAGCACCGCGCCGAGCACGTGCACCTCGTCTCCCGCCTTCACGTAGAGCGGGCCGTCGAAGGGCTGCCGCTCGATCACCTCGAGCTCGACCCCCGGCGCGATCCCGCGCTCGGACAGGAAGCGGAGCATCGCCGGGTCCGCGTCGGAGACGCGTACGAACGTCCCGCTCTCGCCGGGCTCGAGCCCGTACAGGTCGCGGCTCTCGTCGGCCGGCACGAGCAGCTCGCGGCTCGGGATGGGGTCGCCGTGCGGGTCGAAGGCGGGATCGCCGAGCTTCGCCGCGATCAGCTCCTCGAGCTCCTCGGAGAGAACGTGCTCGAGCACCTCCGCCTCGGCGTGCACCTCGTCCCAGGTCATCCCGAGGCTCTCGACGAGGAAGAGCTCGAGCAGGCGGTGGTGGCGGACGACCTCGAGCGCGACCCGCGTGCCGCGCTCGGTCAGCCGCACGCCCCGGTAGGGGACGTGCTCGACGAGGCCGAGCGCCGTCAGCTTCGGGAGCATCCCGGACACCGACGCGGGGCGGACGTCGAGGCGCTCGGCGAGCGCCGTGGTCGACACCGCCCCGTCCCCGGAGTCGAGCGTGTAAATCGCCTTGACGTAGTCCTCGACGGCAGCCGTGACGGATTCAGGCATGCCTAAATTGTAGCTCAGGAACGGCTAGGAAGCGAGCCGGAGCAGCCGGAGATCGGGCAGCTGGCGCCAGCGCTCCTCGAGGTCGAAGCCGTAGCCGACGAAGAGCTCGTCGGGGACGACGAAGCCGACGTAGCGGACGGGGAGGTCGTCGACGAGGCGCCGGTAGGGCCGGTCGAGGAGCGTCACGGCGGCGATCGAGGCGGGGCTCCGCAGCTCGAAGGTCCTCACGAGGTAGTTGAGCGTCAGACCGGTGTCGACGACGTCCTCGACGACGACGACGTCGCGGCCGCGGACGTCGACGTCGAGATCCTTGAGGACGCGGATCTGCTCGTGGCCGCCCATCTGCGCGCTGCCGTAGCCGGCGAGCTCGACGAAATCGAGGCTGTGCACGATCGGCACGGCGCGCGAGAGATCGGCGATGAAGACGATGCTCGCCTTCAGCGAGCCGACGAGGACGGGCTCGCGGCCCGCGTAGTCGCGGCCGATCTCGGCGCCGAGCTCCCGGACGCGGGCCGCCAGCTCCTCGGCGGAGAGGTAGACCTCCCCGATCCGCATATCCAAGGCTACGAGGCCAGGTCGAGGTGGAAGTGCTGCGCCAGCCGTTCGAGATCCCGCTTGTAGAAGAGCTTCACCTTGATCTCCGGATAGCGCGCCCGGAGCTTGCGCAGCTTCCGGTTCTTCCGGGTCACGAGGGACTGCTTCATCACCGTGAGCTCGACGTAGAGATCCTGGTCGGGGAGATAGAAGTCGGGTGTGAACGCCTCGACGATCCGGCCGTCGGCGTCCTCCTCGAGGACGAAGGTCCGCGGCTCGTACTCCCACGGCACGCCGTAGTAGTCGAGGACCTTCGCGCACTCCAGCTCCGCCTGGCTGGCGAAGCGGGGAGGTTCCGAGCCACGATAGGCCTGGAAAAGCGGGGATTCGAGCCCCATCTGACGGTCAACGTACCGATGGGGTCGGACGGCGAAACCGCCGTAGACTTTTCCCATGACGGGGAACGACGGCAGCGTGTTCACCATCGTCCAGCTCTCGGACCTCCACTGCGGGACGCAGTTCTTCCTGCCGAACCTCCTCGAGCGCGCGATCGCGGAGACGAACGAGGTCGTCCCCGACGTCGTCATCGTCTCCGGCGACCTGACGACGCACGGGTTCAAGGACGAGTACGCGCTCGCGAAGCGGTACCTCGACATGATCGAATGCGAGAACGTCGTCGTCATCCCGGGCAACCACGACTCGCGCAACGTCGGCTACGTGCACTTCGAAGAGCTGTTCGGCGACCGCAACTCCGTCCTCCGCTGCAACGGCGTCACGATCGTGGCCGTCGACTCGACCGAGCCGGACCTCGACAACGGGCAGATCGGTCGCGGCCGCTACCGGTGGATCGAGGAGCAGTTCGCCGAGCCCGCCGGGCTGCGCGTCTTCGTCCTCCATCACCATCTTCTGCCGATCCCGGGCACGGGGCGCGAGCGCAACATCGTCAACGACGCCGGCGACGCCCTCGAGACCCTGCAGCGCGCAGGCGTCGATCTCGTCCTCGGCGGGCACAAGCACGTTCCCTATGCGTGGCAGCTCGAAGGCATCTTCATCGTCAACGCCGGCACGGTCTCGTCCTCGCGGCTGCGCGGGAACGGGCGCCCCTGTTACAACGTCGTCGAGGTGGACGGGACGCACGTCGACGTGTGGCGCAAGTACCCCTTCCACGGGCAGGAGAAGATCATCCAGTTCTCGACGGACACGAAGACATACGAGAAGTACACCGCGCGCATCGAGGACGAGGTGACGACGCGATGAAGGCAGTCGCCATCGTCGACGGCGAGCACTATCCGGCCGTCGTGCGCGACGCGCTCGCCGAGCTCCCGTACGCGTTCGTCGCGGTGCGCTTCGTCGGCGGGACGGAGAAGCTGCGCGGCGCGCCCGACTACGGCGTCTCGGTCGTCGACGGCGTTCCCGACGTCGACGTCGCGATCGACCTCACCGACGAGCGCCGGCCGGAGGTGATCGCCGACTTCCTCGCAGCGGGCATCTCCGTCGTCGGCGCGGACTTCCGCTTCGACCCGCCTCCGCTGCACCCGTTCGAGCTGCCGTCGATCGCGGTGATCGGCACCGGCAAGCGCGTCGGAAAGACCGCGGTGTCGGCGCACGTGGCGCGCCTGCTGGCGCGGGACGGCAGGCGGGTCGTCTGCGTCGCGATGGGACGCGGCGGGCCCTCGGAGCCGGAGCTCGTGACGGCGCCGCCGTCGCTCGACGATCTGGTCGCACGCTCACGCGCGGGACAGCACGCGGCGTCGGACTACCTCGAGCTCGCGGCGCTCACCGGGGTTGCCACCGTCGGCTGCCGTCGTGCCGGCGGCGGCAGCGCCGGCGCCCCGTTTCTCTCGAACGTCGTCGAGGGCGCGCGCCTCGCGGCCTCGCTCGAGCCGGACGTCGTCGTCTTCGACGGCAGCGGTGCCGCGATCCCGCCGATCGCGACGACGGCTCGCATCCTCGTCGGGCGCGACCCCTTCCGCGAACGGATCAGCGACATCGTGCTCGACGAGCTCGAGCTGCGCCTCGCGCCGGCCGAGCCGCTCGAGGGACGCGTCGCCGTCTTCACGGCCGGTCCTGCGCCGACCGGGCATCTCGACGCGGACATCGTCCACGTCTCGCACAACCTGGCGCGCCGGGATGTCCTGCAGAAGGAGCTCGCGCGTGTCGAGGCGGACACGTATCTCGTCGAGCTGAAGGCTGCGGCGATCGACGTCGTCGCCGAGCACGCGGTCGCGCACGGCGTCCGCGTCGTCCTCGCCGGCAACGAGGTCGTCGCCGAGGGTCTCGACGAGGCCGTGCTCGCGCTCGTCCCGCAGGGGGTGCGGGCGTGAACCGCAATCCGCTCGTCGTCCTCATCGGCGGCGCCACCGGGACGGGGAAGTCGACGGTCGCCGCCGAGGTGGCCTACACGCTCGGGATCACGCGGCTGACCTCGACGGACTCGATCCGCCAGACGATGCGCGCGTTCTTCTCGTACGAGTTCATGCCGACGATCCACCACTCGAGCTTCTCGGCGGGCGAAGCCGTGCCGGAGTCGGACGACCCGCTCGTCACCGGCTTCCTCGAGCAGGCGCGAAACGTCCTCGTCGGCGTCCAGGCGTCGATCGACCGGGCGCTCCAGGAAGGCTGGTCGATCATCTTCGAGGGCGTCCATCTCGTCCCGGGCCTGTTGCCGATCGAGCCGGAGCGCGCCGTCGTCTGCCCCTTCGTCCTCTCGATCGAGGACGAGACCGAGCACGCGCGGCACTTCTTCTCGCGCAACGAGGGGAGCGAGCGGCCGCTGACGAGCTACCTCGACCATTTCGGCGAGATCCGGAAGCTTCAGGACTTCATCGTCGGCCGCGCCGAGCGCGAGCGGGTGCCGGTGATCGAGAACGTGACCGCGAAACGCTCGTCCGCGGAGGTGATCGATCTCGTGCGCGAGGCGGCCGAGAACGTGGGCGCGCGGTGAGCGACACGCTCGAAGAGGAGGCGACCGAGGAGGGCCGCGTCGACGAGGGCGTCCCGTGCATGTGCCAGTCGTACCTGCGCGCGACCGAGCACGCCGCGCTCCTGTCGGCGCGCTGGCTCGGCCGCGCGGACCAGGAGGGGGCCGAGGAGGCCGCGGCGACCGCCATGCGCACCTCCCTCGACCTGCTCGCGATCCGCGGCCGGATCGTCCTCGGCTCGGAGGAGGCGGGCCTCGAGCCGGGCCTCGTCATCGGCAGCGGCCGGACCGAGGTAGACCTCGCGCTCGACCCGCTCGAGGGTCGCGGGGTCGTCGCGCGCGGCGGCAACGGCGCGATGTCGATGATCGCGGTCGCCGACCCCGGCCAGCTGATGTCGCTTCCGGACATGTACATGCGGAAGATGGCGGTCGGGCCGCGCGCCCGCGGCGCGATCGACCTGCTCCGTCCGGTCGGGGAGAACATCGAGGCGATCGCCGAGGCGTTCGGGCGGCGCGTGAACGACGTGACGACGATCGTGCTCGACCGCCCGCGCCACCACGACCTGATCGAGGAGATCCGCGCGGCCGGCGCGCGGATCAAGCTCATCCAGGACGGCGACGTGACGGCGGCGATCTCGGCGGCGATCCGCGGGACGAACGACCACCTCGCGATCGGCATCGGCGGGACGCGCCAGGCGGTGCTGTCGGCGGCGGCGCTCCGCTGCCTCGGCGGTGAGCTGCAGGCGCAGTTCTGGCCGACGAGCCGCGGCGAGATCGAGGAGCTGCGCGAGCGCGGGATCGACGACTACGCGCGCGTCTTCCACACCGAGGAGCTCGCTCCCGGCGACGTGATCGTCGCCGCGACGGGCGTCTCCAACGGCGACCTGCTGCGCGGCGTGCGCTTCCTGGCGGACAGCGCACGGACGCATTCGGTGCTGATGTGCACGCGTTGCAACTGGGTGCGGTTCGTCGACGGCATCCACTTCTTCGCGCGCGAGCGCCGCGAGGACGTGCGCCTGACGGGGTTCTAGCCCTAGACTGGGCCCATGGCGACGAAGGAAGACGTCCTCGAGGTCCTGCGCCAGGTCGAGGATCCCGAGCTCGGGATGGACATCGTCGACCTCGGCCTCCTGTACGACGTCGAGGTCGAGGGGCCGAAGGTGAAGATCCTCTACAGCCTCACGTCGATGGGCTGTCCCGCCGGGCCGCTCATCGCCGGCGACATCGAGCGCACCGCCCGCGAGGTCGAGGGCGTGGAGGAGGTCGAGCTCGAGCTGACGTTCGACCCGCCGTGGACGCCGGACAAGATGTCCGACGACGCGAAGTTCATCCTCGGCTTCGGCTAGCTGCGCCGCGACGCGGAGGGGTGGAGGAACGGCACGGCGCCGCTCCAGCCCGCGCGCAGCGCCTCGACCGACGTCGCCGGCGTCACGACCGGCGCCCGGCCCGCGTACGCGCGGCGCCCGGCATAGCCGCCCGGCGTCCAGCGCAGGAGCTCGCGGCCGAGCACGAGCCACGGCTCGCCTTCGACGAGAACGAACGCCCCGTCGGGAAGCTCGTCGATCCGGGCCTGCCGCCGCGGCCCGAGCCGCTCTGCGTGCAGCCGCTCGTCCACGTCACCCGCGCGCCGCTCGCCGACGATCTCCATGAACCGGTTGTAGTCCTCGCGCCTGCACTCCGCGCACGGGCGGTGGCCGGCCGCGAACGCGGTCGCCTCGTCGAGGAAGAAGAGCCCGGTGTAACGGCCCGGCTGCATCGGGTCGGCGCGGTGGCGGCCGCGGAACTCGAGCCGGCACGCGATCCAGCGCGTCCCCTGGAACTGCCGGCGGATGCGCCTCCCGGCGTCGTGCAGGCAGCCGCGGTTGCCGTACACGAGCCCCCGTTCCGGCGTCGCGACGATCGCGCCGAGCGGCGTGACCCGGTTCTGCAGGGTCACGGAATGGAGAGGACGATCTTGCCGAGCTGCTCGCCCGCCTCGAGGCGGGCGTGCGCGGCGCGGATCTCCTCCAGGGGCACGACCTCGTCGACGACCGGCCGCGCGCGCCCGCTCGCGACCAGCGCGTAGGCGCCTTCGAAATCCGTCCTCGTGCCCATCGTCGAGCCGAGGATCGTCAGCTGCTTCCACCAGATGCGGTGGAGCGCCGCCGGGGGATTCGGGCCGGTCGTCGCGCCGCAGACGGCGATGCGCCCGTCGCGGGCCGCGACGTCGAGCGACGTGCGCCACGTCGCCTCGCCGACATGGTCGACGACGACGTCGGCGCCGCGTCCGCCGGTGACCTCGCGCACGAACGCCTTCACGTCGCCCGTGGCGTGGTTCACGACCTCGTCGGCTCCGAGCTCCTTCGCACGCTCGAGCTTGGCGTCGCTCGAGGACGTGACGATCGTCCGCGCGCCGAGCGCGCGCGCGATCGCGAGCCCCGCGGTCGAGACGCCGCTGCCGATCCCCCACAGCAGCACCCATTCGCCCTCGTGCACGCCGGCGCGGGTCACGAGCATGCGGTACGCCGTCTCGAAGACGAGCGGGAACGCCGCCGCCTCCTCGAACGAGAGGCCGTCCGGGATCGGGTACACGTTCGTCTCTGGCACGGCGATGAGCTCGGCGTTCGTCCCGTCGCCGTGCTCGCCGATGACGTGGATCGTCCCGTCGCCGGCCTCGATCCCCGGGTTGATGACGACGCGCTCGCCCGTGTCCACGCGGACGCCCGCGCCGTCGGCTCCGAGGATGCGCGGCTTCGGCACCGAAGGAAGGCCCTTGCGGATCCAGACGTCGAGATGGTTGAGGGCCGATGCGTGCAGTCGGATCAGCGTCTCGCCCGGGCCCGGCGACGGGTCGGGGGCGTCCTCGAGGACGAGCACGTCCGGGCCGCCGTCGTCGTGGATTCGCACCGCCTTCACGCGGGGCACACTATCTGCGTGAACGTGCACGAGCTGGCGCACGAGCTCGGTCTGGACGCGGTCGGCGTCGCACGCGCCGAGCCGTACGTCGAGACGGAGCGGCACATCCGCGAACGACGCGCGCGCGGGCTCTTCGCCGACATGCGCTTCACGATGGCGCGCCCGGAGGAGTCGTGCCATCCCGAGAGGCTCCTTCCCGGCGCGCGCACGGTCGTCTCGGCGGCGCTCTGCTACTACCTGCCCGAGCCGGAGCTGCCGGCCGGCCACGGTCGCCTCCCGCGCTACACGTGGTGGGACGCGTACGCGGTGCTGCGCGAGCGGCTCGACACTCTGGGCAAGCGCATCGGCGGCAGCTACCGCGTGCTCGTCGACGCGAACCAGCATGTCGACCGTGAGGCGGCCGCGCGAAGCGGCGTCGGCTTCTACGGGAAGAACACGCTCATCATCACGCAGCGGCACGGCTCGTGGGTCGTGCTCGGCACGCTCGTCACCGACGTCGAGCTCGAACC
>JAGWRZ010000090.1 GCA_028876365.1 Acidobacteriota bacterium
GCCCGGCAGCGCACGCAGATCGGCATGGTCTTCCAGCGCTTCAACCTCTTCCCGCACAAGACCGCGCTCGAGAACGTGACGGAGGCGCCGGTCCGCGTTCTCGGCACGCCGAAGGCGAAGGCCGAGGAGGAAGGCGTGAAGCTCCTCACGCGCGTCGGGCTCGCGGACAAGTGCGACACGTATCCGGGCAAGCTCTCCGGCGGCCAGCAGCAGCGCGTCGCGATCGCGCGCTCGCTCGCGATGCGGCCCGCGCTCATCCTCTTCGACGAGCCGACGAGCGCCCTCGACCCGGAGGTGACGGGCGAGGTCCTGTCCGTCATGGAGGAGCTCGCCCACGAGGGGATGACGATGATCGTCGTCACCCACGAGATGGGGTTCGCGCGCGAGGCGGCCGACCGCGTCGTCATGATGGACGAGGGCGTGATCATCGAGGAAGGGACGCCGGAGCACTTCTTCGTCGCCCCCGAACAGGAGCGAACGAAGCAATTTCTGTCCAAAATCCTGTAAAAACATGTGGCTTAGAAAGCCGCGCGCCGTCTAGAATCCGGGTGTGACCTCAGTCGTCGCAGCAGGGCGGCGGGTGTTGCCGCGCGGTTGGACCGATTTCGGGCGCCAGCTCTCGATCTGGTTCGGCTTCTACTTCGCCTATCTGGGCGCGCGCAGCTTCGCCGACCGCAATCCGGCCCAGGCCTTCTGGAACGGCTGGCGCGTGCTCACCTTCGAGCAGCGCTGGACGCACGACCTCGTCGAGACGACGACGCAGCAGGTCGTCAACTCCTCCCACTGGCTTCTGACCGTGGCCGCCTGGACGTACTGGAATTCCGAGTTCACCGTCGTCGGCCTGGCGCTCCTGTGGGTCTACCTGCGCCGCCACGAGCGGTTCGCGCAGCTGCGGAACACGGTCCTCCTCGCGAACGTCATCGGCCTCGTCTTCTACATCATCTGGCCGACGGCGCCGCCGTGGATGTTCACGACGTACTTCACGAACGGCGTCAACCACTCGAACGGCGCCCTGGCGGCGCTCGCGAACCCGTATGCGGCCATGCCCAGCCTCCATGCCGCCGATGCGCTCATCGTCGGGGTCGTCCTCGTCTCGCTCTGCCGCAGCGTCTGGGCGAAGGCGATCTGGGCGATCTGGCCCGCCTGGGTCTGGTTCTGCGTCCTCGCGACGGCGAATCACTTCCTCCTCGACGTGATCGCCGGGATCGGGGTCGCGCTCGTCTCGCTCTACGCCGTCTCCCGGGCGCCGCGGGCCCGAGCCCTCATCGCAAGCCTGCTATAGTCACGGCATAGCAAGTTTGCGATTGGACTCCGCTCCGAGCCGCGTCAAGGAGAGCTATACGACCGGCGCGCGCTCCCTCGCACGCCGCTCGGTCGGCGGTCTCGCGCGCACGCGCGTGACCCCGAACGCGCTCACCGCCGCGGGCGTCTCGCTCTGCCTCGCGGCCGCCGTCCTCGTCCCCTTCGAGGATCGCGGGAGAATCCTCTTCTACTGGCTCGGCGCCTTCGTCTTCGTCGTCGGCTCGGTGCTCGACATCCTGGACGGCGCGCTTGCGCGGGCGGGCGGCAAGACGACGCCCTTCGGCGCATTCCTCGACTCCACGACCGACCGGGTCGGCGAGGGCGCCATGCTCGCGGCGATCGCGCTCGTGTTCGCGCGCGCGGGCAACGACACGGCGGTCGTCTTCACCGTCGCCGCCGTCGCCGGCTCCTTCCTCGTCCCCTACGCGCGGGCGAAGGCGGAGGCGCTCGGCCTGCGGGGCGACGTCGGGCTCGGCTCCCGGGCCGAGCGGGTCGTCGTCATCACCGCGGGGCTCGTCCTCGCGCCGTGGGGCGGGCTCGAGTGGGCGATCCTCCTGCTCGCCGTCACGGCCTGGCTCACGGTTCTCCAACGCATCCTGCACGTACGAAGACAACTGAACCACGGAGGAACACCACATGTCTGACAAGGTGCGCGTCGCCGTCATCGGCGTCGGCAACTGCGCCAACTCGCTGCTGCAGGGCGTCCAGTACTACAAGGACGCGCCGGACGACCAGTTCGTCCCCGGCCTCATGCACGTGAACCTCGGCGGGTACCACATCCGCGACATCGAGTTCACGGCGGCGTTCGACGTCGTCAAGGGCAAGGTCGGCGAGGACCTCGCCGACGCCGTCTGGGCGCATCCGAACGACACGATCAAGTTCGCCGAGGTGCCGAAGACGGGCATCACCGTCTCGCGCGGCATGACGCACGACGGCATCGGCAAGTACCTCTCCCAGGTCGTCGAGAAGGCGCCGGGCGAGACGGCCGACATCGTCGGCATCCTCAAGTCGACGAACACGGACGTCGTCGTCAACTACCTGCCGGTCGGCTCGGAGATGGCGACGAAGTGGTACGTCGAGCAGATCCTCGAGGCCGGCTGCGCGATGGTGAACTGCATGCCGGTCTTCATCGCGCGCGAGGACTACTGGAACAAGCGCTTCCAGGACGCCGGCGTGCCGATCATCGGCGACGACATCAAGTCGCAGGTCGGTGCGACGATCACGCATCGTGTGCTCACCTCGCTCTTCCGCGAGCGCGGCGTGCACCTTGACAAGACGATGCAGCTGAACGTGGGCGGCAACTCCGACTTCCTCAACATGCTCGAGCGCGAGCGGCTGGAGTCGA
>JAGWRZ010000091.1 GCA_028876365.1 Acidobacteriota bacterium
CCAACGATGGCGCCGTCCGCACGCTCCGCGACGAACACCGCAGCGTGTGCATAACGACGCACCGCCTTCAGATATCGCCGCTCGTCGCCGACCGAACGCCACTCGCCGTCCGCACTGATCAGCCACGCCTCCGGCTCGCCGCTCACCTCCTCCGCGAGCCGCGTGAGCTGCTCCGCGTCCCCCGGCTCCGCGCGCCGCACCACGAACTCCCCGCTCACGCCACCACCATGCCCGCACCGCCACGGCGCGGGTCACCGGCCGCCGCGAGCGTCCCGTCCGCGCGCACCTCGACCGCGCTCGCGCCGCCGAAGTAGAGGTTCCGCTCGCGCCAGCGCACGTCGCCGTCGAGCCCCGGCTCGGCGTGGACGACGCCGCCGTCGAGATGCAGGCGCGGCGCGTCGACCGCCTCCTCCACGCCCAGTCCCTTCCCGATCACGTTCATCACCACCTGCAGGATCGCGCCCCGCAGCCGCTCCGAGCCGGCCGAACCGACGACGAGGCGCGGGCGCCCAGCCTCGAGCACGAGCGAGGGCGCCATCATCGAGGTCAGCCGCTCGCCGGGGCGCGCGCTCGCGACGAGGTCGGCCTCGCCGAGCATGTTGTTCAGGTGGATCCCCGTGCCCGGGACGACGACGCCGCTCCCCGACCCGAGCGAGCACGAGAGCGACGCGGCGTCGCCGCGCGCATCGACGACGGAGATGTGCGTCGTCCCGCCGGCGGCGGGGACGCGCGCCGCGTCCATGGCCTCCATCGCGCGGACGACGTCGAACCCGTCTCCCAGCGTTTCGAGGCCGAGCGCGACGAGCCGGCCGCCGCTCGAGGGCGGCGGGTTCGAGCGGAACTCGCAGCCGCGATAGGGCGCGGACACGGGCTCGCGCTCGATCACCGCGTACGCATCGAGATCGGCGCGCGCGAACGGCAGATCCTCGTAGACGGCGCGGGCGCCGCCGGCGGCGATGCGCTCGATCGTCCCGGCGAGATCGGGGAGCCGGAACCGCTCGCCGGCGCGCAGCACGCGCCCGCCGTACATCGCGTCCCCCTCCGGCGAGTGGCGCAGGAGCCCGTCGAGGATCTCGTGCAGGTAGCCCTGCATCGGCGTCAGCTCGACGCCGTCGCGGGCGAGCGCCGCGGCGGGCGCGGCCAGCTCGGCCCACGGCAGCGTCCCGAACCGCCGCCACGCCGCCTCGAGCCCGAGCGCGGTGCCGGGCACGCCCGCGGCCGCCGGCCCCGTTCGGAACACCTGCTGCGTGTCGCCGTCGAAGTCGACGGCGACCGCGAGCATCTCCCCCTCGGCAGGCTCCCGCGGAACCGCGACGAACGCGTCGAATACCAGCGTTTTCCCAGCTGAGTGGACGAGCATGAAGCCGCCCCCACCCGGACCCGTGAGCATCGACTCGCATACCCAGGACGCGAACGCGGCCGCCACACAGGCGTCGACGGCGTTCCCGCCCGCCTCCAGCACCGCCGCCCCGGCGGCCGCCGTCAGGGGATGGCCGGCTGCGATCGCGCCTTTCACATCCCGTACCAAACCAACCGGGCGGTTTGCCGTCTATACGAAGCGAGGACAGTTGGGGTCAGTGCTGCAAGGACGGAGGGTCAGCAGGAGCAGCCTCGCCGCAGGGGCGCTCCTGCTGTGTGCCTTGGGCGCCTCGGTGGCGACGCCCCAGCTCCTCGGGACGCGGGTGGGGCGCGCGCTCGAGACGCTCGAGCGCGCCGACCCGCGCTGGCTGTGGCTCGCAGCCGCCGGCTTCTTCCTCGCAGTCGTCGGCTCGGCCGGCTCCTGGCGCTCGGCCATCGGCCTGTGCGGCGGCCGGACGACGCTCGCGGACGCGACCGCCCGCTACAGCGTCGGCTCCCTCGTCAACACGTTCGTGCCCGCGCGCGCGGGCGACGCGCTGCGCCTCGGCCTCTTCTCCCGGCTCGTTCCGGGGGAGCATCCCGTCTGGACGACGGGTGGGGCCTTCGTCGCGCTCGGCGCTGCGCGCGCGGTCGTGCTCGGCAGCCTCGTGCTCGCGGGGAGCTTCACCGGAGCGCTGCCGCTGTGGCCGCTCGCCCTCGCAGGGGCGGCGATCGTCGTCGGGTGCGTCCTCGTGCGGCGGCGGCGGATCCCTCCGCTCGGCGCGCTGCGCATCGTCGCGTGGGTCGCGCTGTCGATCGCCGGCCGCCTCGCCGCGGCGACCGCGGTCGGCGCCGCGCTCGGCATCGACAGTCCCCTTGCTGCGGCGCTCGTGATCATCCCGGCGCTCGACATCGCCGGCATCGTCCCGCTGACGCCCGGGAACGTCGGCGTCTCGAGCGCCGCAATCGCCGCCGCCTACCACGTCCACGGCGTCTCCTTCAACGAGGGGCTCGCCGCCGGCATCACCTTCCAGGCGGTGGAGACCGGCGTCGGCGTCCTCGTCGGGATCGCCGGCGTCCTCCGCCTCGCGACGCTGCCCCGGCTTCGCATCCTCCGGCCGTCCGAGGGGTAGCCTTCGCGCATGGCCCGGCGTCACCCGCTCGCGAGCGAGGCGCTGCTCTCGGCGTGCGCAGCGGCGGCGATCGCCGCCGTCCTCGCGTGGCTCGGGCCGCCCGGCAGCGACCTCGCCGCGCATGCCTACCAGCGGACGCTCTACCTCGAGCACGGCTTCACGCTCTGGAACAACTTCTGGTACGCGGGCCGCTACAGCTTCATCACCTACAGCCTCATCTACTACCCGCTCGCCGCCGCGTTCGGGATCAAGCTGCTCGCGGTCGCGACGGTCGCGCTCGCCTCGCTCGCGTTCGCAGTCGTCGTGTGGCGCGAATGGGGCCCGGCGACGCGCTGGTCGAGCCGCTCGTTCGCGGTCGTGTGGGCGGGGATCATCCTCTCGGCCGCCTTCCCGTTCGCCCTCGGAGCCGCGCTCGCGCTCCTCGCGCTGTGGGCGATGCAGGCCGGCGCGCGCTGGCGCTTCGCCGGTCTCGCCGTGCTGACGCTCGCCGCGTCGCCGGTCGCGTTCCTCCTCCTCGTCATCGTGCTCGCGGGCGTCGCGATCGCGCACGCGCGCGTGCAGTGGTCGGCGGTCGCCGTCATCGGGCTCGCGAGCGCCGTCGAGCTCGTGCTCTGGCGCCTCTTCCCCGGCGGCGGCGCCTACCCGTACTCGTTCGCGGAGCTCTCGGCGGGCGTCGCCTTCTGCCTGCTCGGGCTCGCGTTCACGTGGCGGATCGAGAGCGCACGCATCCTCCGCTACGTCTTCGCGGTCTACGCCGTCGCGATGGTCGCGTCGTACCTCATCCCGTCGGCGCTCGGAGAGAACGTCGCGCGCATGCGCGACGCGGCGATCCCGCTGGCGGTGCTCATCTTCTCGCTGCGCAGGTGGAAGCCGCTCCTGCCCGGGCTCGCCGTCGTCGCTCTCGCCGTCTCCTGGAACATCAGCCCGCTCGTCTTCAACTACGAGCATGCCTCGGCCGACCCGACGACGGTCGCGTCGGCGTGGACGGGGGCGATCTCGTTCCTCAAAGCGCACGCGGGGCCGGACACGCGGGTCGAGTCGGTCGACACGACGGGGCACTGGGGCGCGACGTACCTCGCCGACGCGAACATCCCGCTCGCGCGCGGCTGGTTCCGGCAGGACGACTTCCCGGCGAACGCGATCCTGTACGGG
>JAGWRZ010000092.1 GCA_028876365.1 Acidobacteriota bacterium
CTACCTCCGGTCGATCCGCGAGGTGTGCGACAGGCACGGGATCCTGCTCATCGCCGACGAGGTGATGGCCGGATTCGGGCGCACCGGGAAATGGTTCGCCGTCGACAACTGGGACGTCGTCCCCGACATCCTCACGATGGCGAAGGGGATCAACTCCGGCTACGTGCCGCTCGGCGCGATGGCCGTGCGGGAGCCGATCGCGGCGTGGCTGCAGGACCGGTACTTCGCCGGCGGCCTCACCTACAGCGGGCACCCGCTCGCGTGCGCGGTCGGCGTCGCGTCGATCGAGGCGTTCCGCGAGGAGGGAATCGTCGAGCACGCGGCGGAGATGGGACGTGTGTTCCGCGACGCGCTCGAGGGGCTCGCCGGGAGGCATCCGTCCATCGGAGAGGTGCGCGGCCTCGGCTGCTTCTGGGGGCTCGAGCTCGTGAAGTCGAGGACGACGCGCGAGCCGCTCGTCCCCTTCAACGCCGGCGGCGAGGCGGCCGCGCCGGTCGCGCGGATGGCGAAGGCGGCGCTCGAGCGCGGCCTCTACCTGATGACGCACTGGAACGTCGTCATGGTGTGCCCGCCGCTGACGATCACCCGCGACGAGCTGGCCGAGGGCATCGCCATACTCGACGATGTCCTTGCAATCGCAGACGAGCACTACGACGACTGAGGTCTGTCTCCGCTGCGGAGCGGAGATGGAGTGGCGCCACGGCACGTTTCAGTGCCCGCGGTGCAGGCTCAAGATGGGCTGCTGCGAAGGCGAGACGGGCGAATGCCGGGATCCCGGCTAGCCGAGCTCGAGGGCTCGGATCTCGACCTGCGCGTCGCGCTCGTCTGGCTCGTGCGCGACGAGGTCGGGATCGACGAGGACGAGCTCGGCGCCGCGCGCCGGCGCGCGATGTTCGTGCTCGCCGCCGGGGGCGACCCGCACCGCGAGCTCGACGATCAGTCGGTCGCCGCCGAGCGGCTCGCGGGCGAGCTCGACTCCCCGGATCGGCGCCGTGCGCTGGCCGAGGCGCTCGACCGGCTGATGGCGGAGGCGGAGGGCCTGCCGGCCGTCACCGCGTCGCTCGGCGTCCTCCGCTCCGCGCCGGATCTCGCCTGGAGAAGCCTCGCGCTGGCGCTCCTCGCGGACGAGATCGCCGGGCAATAGCGGCTCGTCCGAACCCCGCCTACACTGCGGGAAAGTCCGACCCGCCGCCGCAGCCGTAAGCACCTCGTCTCCCGATCGCCCGCGCCGCCTCCACCCGTACTCGCGGGTCGACGCGCCGTACTTCCGCAGCCCGGGCTTCTACGTCCGGATCGGGGGCCTCGCCGTCGTCGTCGGCATCGCCGTTTGCCTCCTCGCGCTGCGCGCGTGGTCGATCCAGGTCCTCCACGGCCCGCAGTACAAGGTGCAGGCCACGAGCCAGGCGTTCCGCACCGTCGACCTGATCGGCCCGCGCGGCGCGATCGTCGACGACCACGGGCGCCTGCTCGCGAACACGACCGGCCACGTCGTCGTCGCCGCCGACCCCGAGACGCTCGGCGCGTTCGACACGCACGGCTGGCATCCGACATCCGCCGGCCGGACGGTGCTCGCGCGCCTGTCGAAGCTCGTCGGCGTCCCGATGAGGACGCTCGTCCAGCGGATGCAGCTCGCGGTCGTGCAGTCGCCGTTCGCGCCCGCGGTCGTCCTGCAGCATCCGACGAGCGCGCTCCAGTTCTTCCTCGACGAGCGCCCCGCGGACTATCCCGGCATCAAGGTCACGGCGATCCCGTCGCGCTCGTATCCGCAGGGGAACTTCGGCAGCGAGTTCCTCGGGCTCCTCGGGCAGATCAGCAAGCCGGAGCTGGGGACGAGGCGCTACGCGCACGCGAAGGCGGGAGAGCTCGTCGGCCAGTCCGGCGTCGAGGCGACCTACGACACGGTGCTGAACGCGGGATTCGTTCCCGCGCACGTGCGCGTCGACTCGCTCGGTCGGATCGCCGGCCCCCTCGAGGTACCGAAGGGGAAGGAGCTGCCGACGCTGAAGCTGACGATCGACGCCCGCCTGCAGCGGGCGGCAACCGCGGCGATCGAGCACGGAATGGCGCTCGCGCAGCAGCTCGGCAACCCGTCGCCGGGCGGCTCGGCGGTGGTGATGAACCCGAGGACGGGCGCCATCTACGCGCTCGCGAGCGTTCCCACGTACAACCAGGTCGCCGCCTCGAACAACCCGAGCTACCTCGCGAAGCTCTACACCGACCCGCGGCATCTCTTCCTCGACAAGGCGATCGCCGGCGTGTATCCGTCCGGGTCGATCTTCAAGCCGATCATCGCCGCGGCCGCGCTCTCGGCCGGGATCATCACCCCGACGACGCCGCTTCTGTGCTCGGGCGCGTTCGACCTCGGCGGGACGATCTTCCACAACGTCGAGGCCGGCATCTTCGAGTCCATGACGCTTCCGACCGCGCTCGCGCAGTCATGCGACACGTGGTTCTACCGGCTGGGCGACCTGATCTACACCTCCGACCCGGCGAAGCAGGGCATGCTCATCCAGGAGTGGGCGCGGAAGTTCGGTCTCGGCTCGACGCCGCCGATCGACATCACCGGCGCCTCGCCGGGGCTCATCCCGACGCCGGCGTGGTTTCTCAAGGCGAACGGCTTTCCGTGGACGGAGGGTCAGACGATCAACCTCGCGATCGGCCAGGGCGCTCTGCAGGTCAGCCCGCTCCAGATGGCGGTCGCGTACTCGGCGATCGCGAACGGCGGGACGCTCGTGACTCCCCATGTCGCCTCGGCGGTCGTGCGCGGCGGCGTCGCGAAGCCCCTCCGCTTCAAGCCTCAGCGGACGCTGAAGCTCGTCGACGTCGCTGCGATCCGGCAGGGGCTCTACCTCGCCGCCCACGACCCGGCCGGCACGTCGGCGGGGGTCTTCGCGAACTTCCCGGTCCCGGTCGCGGGCAAGACGGGAACCGCGCAAACGTGCACGATCGGCTGCCCCGACCACTCGTGGTACGCGTCCTGGGCGCCCGCCGGGCATCCCGAGGTCGTCGTCGTCGTGATGATCGAGGACGGGGGGTACGGCTCGCAGGCCGCCGCGCCCGCCGCGCGCGACATCTACAGCGCCTTCTTCCACATCAAGAACACGGGCTAGTCGGATCTTCACGGAAGGTTTACCGCGGCGTAACCGCCGCGGGCCGTACCGTGAGCGTCATGACGGAGAACGAATCGAACCTGCAGCATCTGCTGCTCATGGTCGAGGCCGCACAGCGGGCGGGCCACCCCGAGACCGAGATCGTCGCGATCGTCGAGGAGGCCTTCGAGGCCGACGCCGAGCTCGAGGCTGCCGCGTAGACCCGCCTCTCTTTGCCAGACTGCGGTCATGGCGAAGCTCACGGAAAAACAGGCGGATCTCTTCCGCGGCAAGAACTGGGGGACGGTCACGACGCTGCGCTCGGACGGGTCCCCGCACTCGACGCCGGTGTGGATCGACACCGACGGCGAGAAGGTCCTCTTCAACACGGCGGTCGGCAGGGCGAAGGAGCGGCATCTCCGCCGGGACCCCCGCGTGTCGGTCGTCGTCCTCCCGGCCGACGACCAGCAGTCGGGCTACGTGTCCGTCACCGGCGTCGCGGAGCTGAGCGAGGAGGGCGGCGTCGAGCACATCGACAAGCTCGCGAAGAAGTACCTCGGTCAGGACACCTACCCGTACCTGCAGCCGGGCGAGCGCCGCATCATCGTCCGGATCGAGCCGGAGAAGATCGACTCGATGGGCATCGGCTAGCGCCTGGGAAGCTCGACGACGAAGGTCGAGCCGCGGTCGGGGATCGACGTCGCGCTGATGCGCCCGTCCATCCGCTCGACGAGCTCCCGGCAGACGTAGAGCCCGAGGCCGGTGCCGTTGACGCCGCCGGTCTGGTGCGGGTCGACGCGGTAGAACTTCTCGAAGATCCGCGGCAGCTCCGCCGGCGCGATCCCGACGCCGTGATCGGCGACGGTGAACCGGGTCGAACGCGCGTCGGCGTCGACGCGCAGCACGATCGCCCCTCCCGACGGGGAGTACTTCACGGCGTTGTCGAGCAGATTGTCGAGCACCTGGCGCAGCCGCCCGGCGTCGGTCTCGATCGGCGGCAGCGCGTCCGGGGCTTCGAGCGTCACGTCCGCGTCCGTGCGCATGCGCGTCGCCTCGACCGCGGCGCGCGCGACCTCGGCCGGATCGACGGAGGCCGCCTCCAGCCGCAGGCCGCCCGACTCGAGCCGGCCGACGAAGAGGATGTCGTCGACGATCGCCGACAGCCGCTCCGCCTGGTCTGCGATCTGCATGACGAGCTCGTGGCGCAGCTCCTCCCGGCCAGAGAAGTCGCGCTCGGCGAGCGTGACCGCGGCGCCGTAGACGGCCGCGAGAGGCGTCCGCAGCTCGTGCGAGACGGTGGCGACGAAGTCGGACTTCATGCGGTCGAGCTGGCGGTCGGCGGTGACGTCGCGGAACGCGTACGCGGTGCCGTCCGACGACGGGACGCCGGAGATCGACAGCCACAGCTCGCGTCCGGCGATCGTCACCGGCACCGTCCGCGGAGCCGCGCCGACGACCGCGGCGATCTCCTCCCAGCCCCCGAAGACCGCACTCGCGCCGCGCCCACGCGCGTGATCCCCGCGGATACCGGTGATCGTCTCGGCTGCGGCGTTCCAGATCCGGATCGTGCCGCCGGCGTCGACGAGGATGACGCCGTCCGCGATCGAGTCGAGCGCCTCCGACGCCTCCGCGCGCTGCTCCGCGTCGTTGAAAAGCCGCGAGTTGTCGACCGCCACCGCCGCGCGCGCGGCGAGCTCTTCGGCGAGCCGGAGATCCGCCTCCTCGAACACGCGATGCGATTCGGCCGACACGAAGAGGATGGCGCCGATCGTGCGCCTGCGCGCGACGAGCGGCACGCACATCGTCGAGTGCACCTCGATCTCCTCGAGGGCGCCGGCGAGCTCCTCCGGCACCTCGACGTCGGCGGCGGTCGAGAGCGGGGACGCGACCGCCTCCAGCTCCGAGACGCCGCTGCGAATCACCTGCGGAACGCCGACGGGTGCGTCCGGCCGGATCGGATGCGCCTCGAGGATCGCGCGCACGACGTCCTGCCGGCCGCCCGCGTGCTCGACCGCCCGCCGCTCGATCGAGCCGCCGGGCCCGACGATGTAGATGACGCACCAGTCGGCGAGACGAGGGACGGCCAGCCGCGCGAGCGCGTGCAGCGTCTCGTCGTAGTCGAGCGAGCTCGCGAGCACATCGCTCGCCTCGACGATGAAGCCGATGCGCCGTTGCGCATCGAGCTCGCTGCGGTACAGGCGCGCGTTCTCGATCGCGAGCGCCGCGCGACGACCGAGCTCTTCGGCGAGCACCGCGTCGGACTCCCCGTACCGCCGGCCGGACTCGGACCACGCGAACGTCAGGGCGCCGAGGACGCGGCCCTGCGCGATCAGGGGGACGGCCATCGCCGACTGGGGGTCGAGCTGCGACATCAGCTCGAAGTGACGCTCGTCGAGCGTCGTCGACCGTAGGGACTCGGGGGTGAAGTCGGGGAAGCGAACCGTTCCGCCGGCCGCGAGCGCCTGCGCCACCGGCTGCCCCGAGCCCGGGAGCGGCGGATACTCGCGATGGAGCGCGTCGAGCAGCGCCTGCTTGCGCGGGTGGGCCGCGCGCACCGCCACACGGCGGAGCGTCCCGTCGTCCTCGACGAGATCGACGATGCACCAGTCGGCGAGCCGCGGGACGACGAGCGTCGCGAGCGTCGCGAGCGTCGCGTCGTAGTCGAGGCTCTCGGCGAGCACGTGCCCCGCGTCGGCGAGGAAGCCGAGGCGGGCCTCCGCGCGTTCGCGGACCATCGCGGCCGCCACGAGGTTCGCGACGCTGCGGAGGAAGACGACGTCGTCCGGCACGACGGGCTCCGCCGAGACGACGGCGAGGACGCCGATCATCCCGTCGTTCTCCCCGCGAATGGGGGCGACCGCCATCGTCTCGGTGATCGTGGAGTCGCGCTCCCGGAACGAGCGCGCGATCGGCGAGTCGGCGTCGATGTCGATCCTCTCGCCTCCCTCCCATGCACGTGCTCCGACGGCGACGAGGCCCTCCGGCCGGCGTTCGAACAGCGCGATCCCGACGGCCCCCAGCCCCTCCGCGACGACGTCGACGGCCTTCGCCACGAGCTCGGGAACGGATGCGCCCGTCAGAGCTGCGCGCCCGAGCTCCGCGACGAGCAGCTGCTGGTGGTCACGACGGGTCATGAGCGGATCAGATGCTACGTTCGCTACCGTCCGACCGGAATGACCGCGGGGGTTTTTCTCGTTCTCTCCGCCTTCCTCGCCAGCGCGGTGGAAGGCGTGGAGGCACTCACGATCGTGCTCGCATCGGGCGTCGCCCGCGGCTGGCGCTCGTCGCTCGCCGGCGTGGGAGCGGCGCTCCTCGCGCTGGCGGTGATCGTGGCATCGCTCGGCCCGGCGCTGACGGTGATCCCGATCGACGCTCTGCGCCTCGTCGTCGGCGGGATCCTCCTCACGTTCGGGCTCCAGTGGCTGCGCAAGGCGATCCTGCGCGCGAGCGGCTTCAAGGCGCTGCACGACGAGGACGCGATCTTCGCGACCGAGCTCGCAGGGGCGGAGCGCGCGCCGCACGAGGAGCGCGCCGGACTCGACTGGTATGGGTTCACCCTCTCGTTCAAGGGCGTTCTGCTCGAGGGGCTCGAGGTCGCGTTCATCGTCATCACCTTCGGAAGCACGCAGGGAAGCATCCCGCTCGCGGCCGCCGGGGCGAGCGCGGCGATCGTCCTCGTCGTCGCCGTCGGCTTTGCGGTGCGGGCGCCCCTCGCACGGGTGCCGGAGAACATCCTCAAGTTCACCGTCGGCGTCATGCTGACGACGTTCGGGATCTTCTGGTCGACAGAGGGCGCCGGCGGAAACTGGCCGGGGTCGGACGCCTCGCTCTTCGGCGTCCTCGCGTTCGTCGTCCTCTTGTCGTTCGCGTGCGTCGGCGTTCTGCGGAGGCGGAGGCGAACGATGCTCGTCGCAGCCGGGGCCGGCGCGTGAGCTACCTCGCCCGGTTCGCGAGGTTCTGGTGGGAGTTCGTCGTCGGCGACGACTGGGTCGCGGCGGCGCTCGTCGTCGCGGCCATCGGCGCGACCGCCGGCGTCGCCGCGAGCGGCATCGCCGCGTGGTGGGCGATGCCGCTCGCCGTCGTCGTCGTCCTCGCCGTCTCGTTGCGACGCGCGATTCGCGCCTAGCGCCGGGTCAGCCCCAGGCGCCCCCGCCGGTCGTCGTCGTGCCGTAGCCGCCGCCGGGCGTGCTGCTCGTGCCGCCGCCCGCCCGCACCGCGCTCTTCACGAGAGCGCCTTTCGCGTCGACGACGTACCACCGCTTCTGGAAGCCCTCGCCGTTGACCTGTCCGGCTTTCGTGTCGCCCGCGAAGAAGTACAGCGGGTAGCCCGCGTACGTGACCTGGCGCATGCCGCGCGCGGCGGCGATGGTGCCGAGCAGGGACGCCTCGACACCGGCGCCCGCCACCGGCTTGGCGCCGGCCTTGACGAGGAGCTGCGGCCAGTACTTCGCGCACGTCGCATTCCTCGTGCAACGGTCGACGCCCTTGCTGTCGAGCGTGTACCGGTAGAGCGTCTTCCCGCTCCCGGCGACGAGGACGGTCCCGAACTTCGCGGTGTGCGCCGCCTTCACCGAGGCCGCGCTCGCGTGCATCGCCGAGGTCGCCGCCATCGCCCCGCCCGCGCCGAGCGCCGCGATCACCACCGCCGGCAAGAGCCACCGGATCATTCGACGTTCTCCTTTCGTCGGAGACTCCATCGACCGGTGATACGCGGCGGCGGCCGGAGCGGATTGGCCCCGGGGCCCCGGCCGCCGCCGCGCGGGAGGTTACGAGTGGGTCGTCGTCGTCGTGGCGGTCGTCGTCGTCGTGCCCTGATGGCCGTGGTGGTCGCCCTGGCCGTCCTCACCGTCACCCTTTCCGGTCGAGGTCGTCTCGGTGGTCGAGGTCTGGAAGGCCTTCAGGTCGACCGACCGGACGGTGAGCCCGGAGGTGGCGGGCGTCGTCGTCGTGTTCGTGGACGTCGTCCCCTGGGCGCTCATGCAGGCGCCGACGGTGGCGCGGACGGTCTGGCCGGCGCCGCCGATCGTGACGACCACGGTCGAGCCGGGCGCGAGAGAGCCGTTGCCCTCGGCCTTCGTCACGGTCACCGTGAACGTCTGCGGGCCGACGGTGCCGGAGATGTGCTGGCCGCGACACCCCTCGCCGTTGCCCTGGTCGTTGCCCTGGCCGTTGCCCTTGCCACCGTCGGCGACGGCGATCGACGCGCCGATGCCCGCGGCGGCGCAGACGACGAGGAGCATTGCCTTGAACTTCATCGGAGAACCCCTTTCGATTTGACCGGTCGACAGATCAAGATGCTCGGGGACACGAAAACTTGCGGCCTCCCCCGGGAAGGGGTGGCCGCGTGAGCCGAGAGGAGACTCGGATGCATCGCCTGCCCAGACCGTCGCCCGCATTCATCGTGGCGCTCGTCGCCCTGTTCTTCGCGCTCGGGGGAAGCGCGTACGCCATCGGATCGAAGGAGCTCTCGGCGCAGCCGCGCTGCGCCGCCGGCGCCGTTCGCGGCATCGCCCTCATCACCGGCGCGAAGACGGACCTCTCCGGCATCTCCGCCTCGACCTATACGCAGGCGCCGAGCCTGTTCGGCTACCGCTGGAGCTGCACCGGCAAGGCGATCCTCGTCAAACGGGACCCGCAGGCCCCGCAGGGCATCGACGTGAAGTTCGTCGGGAACCCGAGCTCGATCGCCATCGTCTCGTCGGCCGCGAGCGGCGTCGCCAACGGCGGATCGGTCGCACGCCAGTCGGACGGCTCGTTCCTCGTCGTCATGGGCGGGTCGAACGCCGCGTCCGGCGGCCCGTGGCAGGGCCAGTGGAACGTCCCGTTCGTGATCGTGCTGCTGTAGACGAAGCGGATGATGGGACTCGAACCCACGACCTTCTGCATGGCAAGCAGACGCTCTAGCCAACTGAGCTACATCCGCGCTGGGCCGCCAGTATAGCCCGCCCCCGGCGCGGTCAGCCGGCGTCGAGGGCCTCGTTCACGAGCCGGTCGGCGAGCTCGTTGTGCTCGCGCCGCACGGCCGTGTACGAGACGTTCCCGATCTCGCGCGCGAGGCGGGCCGCCTGCAGCGACAGCCCGCGCAGCGCCTCGTTTCTCACCCTGTACTCGCCGTTCATCTGCTTGACGAGGAGCTCGGAGTCGGAGACGACCTCCACCTCGGGCACGGACAGCTCGAGCGCCTTCTCGAGGCCCGCGACGAGCGCGCGGTACTCGGCCACGTTGTTCGTCGCGACGCCGATGCGCTCCCCGTGCGCCGCCAGCACCGTCCCGTCCTCCGCCTCGAGGACGAAGCCGTAGGCCGCCGGCCCGGGATTGCCCCGGGCGCCGCCGTCGGTGAAGAGCCGCGCTTTCACGCGAGTGGGATCACGTCGAACGCGGGCTCCTCGTAGGGATGCGCGCTGCGCAACGCGGCGACGACGGCGTCCAGGCGCGCCTCGGGCACGACCACCTCGACGCGCAGCTCGGCGACGCGTTCTTCGCGGCCGGGCCGCCCGACGCTCGGCGAGGTTCCCTCGCCGCCGAGGAACGTTCCCGTGCCCTCCGTGTACCAGGAGCATCTCGTGTAGTCGCCGACGACGCCCGCCCCTGCGTCGAAGACGGCTCCCCGCGTCACGTCGAGCGCCTCGCGCGGGACGAACCACACGAGCTTGTACCCGCTCAATCGTCGATCTGCGCGCGCTGAAGCTTGCCCGAGTAGTCGACATAGATCGACTTCCACTCGGTGAAGACGTCGAGCGCGGCCTGCCCGGCCTCGCGGTGGCCGTTGCCGGTGTCCTTCGTCCCGCCGAACGGGAGATGCACCTCGGCGCCGATCGTCCCCGCGTTCACGTACGTGATGCCGGCCTCGAGGTCGCGCATCGCGCGGAAGGCGGTGTTGACGTCGTTCGTGAAGATCGACGAGGACAAGCCGTACCTGATCCCGTTCGACACGCGGATCGCCTCGTCCGCGTCGCGTACCCTGATGAGCGCGGTCACGGGCCCGAAGATCTCCTCCTGCGCGATGCGCATCTGCGCGTCGACGTCGGCGAAGATCGTCGGCCGGTAGAAGAAGCCCTTGCCGAGGTCTCCGTCGCGGGCGATCTCGCCGCCGGTGAGGAGCTTCGCACCCTCGTCGGCGCCGATCTTCGCGTACGCGTCGATCTTGTCGAGCGCGGACTTGTTGATCACCGGGCCGATGTCGGTGTCCGCCTCCCAGCCGGGGCCGAGCCGGAGCTTCTCGACGCGGGCCACGAGCTTTGTCTGCAAGGTGTCGTAGATCTTCTCGTGGGCGATGACGCGCGACGCGGCGGTGCAGCGCTGACCGGACGTGCCGAACGCCGACCAGACGATGCCGTCGACGGCGAGGTCGAGGTCGGCGTCGTCCATGACGATGATCGCGTTCTTCCCTCCGAGCTCG
Organism: Acidobacteriota bacterium; assembly: GCA_028876365.1. Taxonomy (GTDB): domain Bacteria; phylum Actinomycetota; class Thermoleophilia; order Gaiellales; family Gaiellaceae; genus Palsa-739. The sequence continues at coordinate 10,489 of JAGWRZ010000092.1, forward strand.
AGGTGGACGTGCTTGAGCGTCTCCGCGCCGGCCTCGAGCACCTTTACGCCGGTCTCACGCGAGCCGGTGAGCGTGATGACGCGGATGTCCGGGTGGCGCGCCATCCGGTCGCCGACGGTCGAGCCTCCGCCGTGCACGATCTGGACGACGTCCTCGGGCATGCCCGCCTCGTGCAGCAGCTCGACGAAGCGCTCGGCGAGCGCGGGCGTATCGGTCGCCGGCTTCAGCACGACCGTGTTGCCGCACACGAGCGCCGGGATGAGCTTCCACGACGGGATCGCGACCGGGAAGTTCCACGGCGTGATCGCGCCGACGACCCCGACCGGCTGGCGGATGCTCATGTTCCACTTGTCCGGCAGCTCCGAGGGCGTCGTCTGGCCGAAGAGGCGGCGCCCCTCGCCGGCCATGTAGTACGTGATGTCGATCGCCTCCTGGACGTCCCCGCCGGCCTCGGCGCGCACCTTCCCCATCTCGTGCGTCATCAGCTCGGTGAGCGCGGCCTTCTCCTGCTCGAGCAGGCGCGCGAAGCCGTAGAGGATCTCCCCGCGCCTCGGAGCCGGAACGAGCCGCCAGCGGGCGAACGCCTCCTTCGCGCGCGCGACGGCGCGGTCGACGTCCTCGGCGCCCTGTCGGGGGAAGACGCCGATCGTCTCGCCGTCGGCGGGGCTCGTGCTCGCGAAGGTCTCCGCCGTCACGGTCATGACGACGAGGGTAACGCCTAGTCGGGGGCGTCCGTCTCCGGGAACGTGCCCGGGATGCGCGGCCGCCGGCGGTCGCGGATCGCGCGCCGCTCCTTGTGCTCGGCCGCGTCCTTCCCGGAGCGGCGGTCGGAGCCCTCGCGGCGGTCGACGATGACGGTCACGTTCGGGTTGTCCCGGTAGTACTCGACCATCTTGTCGTACAGCTCGTCGGCCAGCTCGCGGGGGATCACGCAGTAGATCATCCTGCCCCGATTGTGATCGAGTCGGCGCGCGGAATCTAGATGCGCGCGATCTCGGGGACGAGACGGCCCTCGTCCTCGACCCGCGTGTTCCAGCCCTTGAAGCCGTCCTCGAGCTCGTCCAGCTCGTGGCCGCGGCGCTCGAGGCGCACCGGCTGCGCGGACTCGGGGCTGATGCGGTACTGGTACCAGGAGAGGTCCCAGGCGACCGTGACCGCGAGCTCCCGGGAGACGCCGGAGAGCGGGACGATGCTCGCGTGCGCCTCGCCGAGGCTCTTCGCGATGCCGCCGACGGTGCGCCGGTAGGTGCTCGCGTTGAAGAGGTCGGCCGCCTCGAGGATCGAGACCTCCTCCTCGGAGAGGCGGCGGAGGATCGGGTCCGGCGGCGCGATCGTGTCGCCGTTCGAGCGCGAGAGGCCGAGGAGCTCGACGAACCCGCGCCGCCGGCGGCGGCGATCGCCGGCGATCGTCGGCTGCGTCGGCGCGCCCTCCTTGAGCCAGCCGTGCTCGATCGCGGTCTCCTGGCACAGGGGGCACACGTGCACGAGCTCCGCCCCCTCGTCGGGGGAAAAGCGCACCGAGCGCTCGCCGAGAAGCAGCGTCCGCTCGCAGACCGCGCACTGCCGCAGCGTCGAGACCTTCGTGACCCTCACCGCTCGACGATGATACGCTATTGTTACTTACATGTGTGTTTTACCAATAGGAAGGCGATGAGAGGCGGGCCGCGCGCGCGCCGGCACCATCGCGGGCGCTGGCACGTGCTCGCGCGCGTGGAGCGATTCACCGAGCCGGCGCTCCTTCTGCTGCTGCGCGAGCGGCCGACGCACGGCTACGACCTTCTCGACCGGCTCCCCGAGCTCACGGGCGAGGCGCGCGTCGAGATGGGCAATCTCTATCGCCTTCTGCGCGCGCTCGAGGAGGAGGGTCTCGTCTCCTCCGAATGGGACGACGGCAAGCGCACGTACGCGATCACCGAGCGCGGCTCGGATCTTCTCGACCAGTGGGCGGAAGCGCTGCGCAGCGCCCAGCAGCGCACGCAACGGTTTCTCGATCGCCATGCGGAAGGGAGGTGAACATGCATCACCACCATGGACGTGCCTGGGGCGGCGGCCCGCGGATCCTCTTCCGCGGCGGCTTCCCGAACCGGCAAGAGCTCCTCGAGCGGCTGGAGAACCATCAGCGCGACCTCGAGCAGCAGCTCGCGGACATCGCGGACGTGATCGCGCACCTGCGCGACCGTCCCGGCGACCCGCAGCCCCAGCAGTGACCGAGATCGAGCGCGGGACCGCCTAGGCTTTCGCGGTCTCGCGCTCCTTCTTCGTCGCCTCGATGATCTTCTGCGCGACGTGCGTCGGCACTTCCTCGTAGCGGAGGAAGTGCATCGAGTAGTCGCCGCGGCCGCCCGTCATCGACGTGAGCGCCTGCGAGTACGTGAGGATCTCGGCCATCGGCACCTCGGCGCGGATCGTCGTCATCCCGCCCGCGGGCTCCATCCCGTGCAGCCGCCCGCGACGCGAGTTGAGGTCGCCGTTGACGGCCCCGACGGTGTCGTCGGGCACGGTCACCTCGAGCTCCATGATCGGCTCGAGCAGCACGGGGTCCGCCTTCTGATAGGCGTCCTTGAACGCGAGCGAGCCGGCGATCTTGAACGCCATCTCCGACGAGTCGACCGCGTGCTCCATCCCGTCCACGAGCGTCACGCGCACGCCGTACACGGGTGCGCCGGCGAGGTCGCCGTGCTCCATCGCCTCGCGCACGCCCTTGTCCACCGCCGGCCGGTATCCATGGGAGATGACGCCGCCGACGATCTTGTCGACGAACTCGTACGTCGTGCCCTCCTCCCCATCCTGCATCGGCGTGATGACGATCTCGCAATCGCCGAACTGACCGCGTCCGCCGGTCTGCTTCTTGTAGCGGTGGCGCGCGCGCGCCTCCTTGCGGATCGTCTCCTTGTACGGCACGCGCGGCGGATGCAGCTCGACGTCGACGTGGAAGCGGCTGCGCAGCCGGTCGCACGCGACCTCGACCTGCATCTGCGAAAGACCCGACAGGAGCTGCTCGCCCGTCTGCGGGTCGCGCCGCATCTGCAGCGTCGGGTCCTCCTCGGAGAGTCGGCGCAG
>JAGWRZ010000093.1 GCA_028876365.1 Acidobacteriota bacterium
GAGATCGGCCGCTTCGACATGGAGCGCGCGGCGCGGCTCTCCGGCTCCCGCTTCGGCTACCTCATCGGCGACACTGCGCTGCTCGCTTTCGCGGTCTACCGCTTCGCGCTCGACGTCGCCGTCCGCAACGGCCACACGCCGATGCTGCCGCCGGTGCTCGTGCGCGAGGAGGCGATGTACGGCACCGGCTTCTTCCCCACCGACCGCACGAACATCTACGCGATCGAGAGCGACGAGCTGTACCTCACCGGCACCTCGGAGGTCGCGCTTGCCGGCCTCCACATGGGCGAGATCCTCGAGCCGGAGGAGCTGCCGCTCCGCTACACCGCCTTCTCGACGAACTTCCGCCGCGAGGCGGGGGCCGCTGGGAAGGACACGCGCGGGATGTTTCGCGTGCACCAGTTCAACAAGGTCGAGCTCTTCACGTTCTGCGCGCCGTCCGAGTCCGGAGACGAGCACGAGCGGCTGCTCGCGATCGAGGAGGAGATCCTCCAGGCGCTCGAGCTCCCGTACCGCGTCGTCAACGTCGCCGCCGGCGACCTCGGCGCGCCGGCGGCGAAGAAGTACGACTGCGAGGGCTGGTTCCCGTTCCAGCAGCGCTACCGCGAGCTGACCTCGACGTCGAACACGACCGACTTCCAGGCGCGGCGCCTCGGCGTCCGCCATCGCGACGGGAAGAGCCTCGAGCCCGTGCACACGCTGAACGGCACCGCGGCGACCGATCGCGCCGTGCTCGCAATCCTCGAGAACTTCCAGGGCGGCGTGCCCGACGTCCTGCGCGCGTACGGCGCGCCCGCCACCGTCCAGCGCTGACGCGCCTGAACGAGGAGGTCGGTGCTCTACTCTTCGACGTGACGGCGACGATGGCGAAGAAGCGGATGACGAAGACCGAGTGGGCCGCGTTCCGCGACAGAGCCGGCCGCGCGGCGCGCGTCAGAATCGCAGTCACAGTCACGGCGGGGTGCCGGAGCGGTCGAACGGGTCGGTCTTGAAAATCGATGTGCCCTTCGGGGCCCGTGGGTTCGAATCCCACCCCCGCCGCTCTCCATAAGATCTCCCGATGGTCGCTCCCGACGAGCTGCGAGGGCTCATGCGCCTCTGGCCGCACGGCGTCTCGGTCCTCACCGTCGACTTCGAGGGGAACACGATGGGCGTGACGGTCTCCTCGCTCGTCTCGCTCTCGCTCGACCCGCCGCTCGTCGGCGTCTCGATCGGCAAGACGGCCTCGTGCTACGCGATCCTCCAGACCTCCGGGAAGTGGGCCGTCAGCCTGCTCGGCGGCGACCAGGCCGAGCTCGCGGCGCGCTTCGCAGCCGGGAGGCCGCCGATCGTCCACTGGGACGGCGTCACCGTCCACCAGGGGACGATCGCGCCGCTCATCGACGGCGCGGTCGGCTGGATCGAGGCGACGACGCGCGCCGAGCACGACGCCGGCGACCACACGTTCTTCATCGGCGACGTCGTGAACGTCGAGCACGGCCCGGCGACGAGCGCGCTCATGTACCGGGAGAGCACCTACCACCGTCTCTGACCCGCCGCCGCCGGCATGCGGCGTCTCCGGCGCAGCGCCATGGCGACCGTTTGACATCGACGCCGGAGCGTCATATCGTCGCCCGCACGTAACGATCGCCACATTGACTGGGGGGAGAGGGAGGCAGGCACATGCTTCTCGGCAGACTCTTCTTTTCGACGGCGCTCGCCGCGCTCGTCGGCTTGGTCGTCGCGTCGGCGGTCTCGGCAACCTCCGCGCCGAGCGGCGAGGTCACGTATGGGAACTCCTCGTTCGACGTCAACACCCAGACGTTCGTCGGCGGCGGTGGGACGATCGAGCCCGCGTACGACGACACGACCGGGACGCTCGTCTACCTGCAGACGCCGAACCACGCGTTCGTCCACCCGCCGGCCGATGCGAAGAACGTGGCACCGCTCTACCTCGTGGTCTACCCGGCCGGCTCCATCGACCCGGCCAGCCTGAACTGCGCGCACCTGCCCGCCGACAACTGCCCCGACCACGGCAACATCGTCGCGGGCGCCGCAGAAGCCATCAATGCAACCGTCTATGGACGCGGCGTCGCGGGCCACGATCACCTCGTCGGCATCGCCTCGACCGGGGGCGATTTCAACATCGTCTGGGAACCGGTGCTCGTCCTCTTCAACTCCACCGCCGCCGTCCACCACATCACCACCCTCGGCGACCTCGCGAGCTCGGATGTCACCGAGATCCCGTTGCCGGCGCTCGATTTCCATTGCTCGTCCGTCTCCGCAGCCGCCTACGACCGAGGAACACCCGCACCCACCGTCCCCGGCCCGTAAGGACCTGTACCTCAAGGACGTAATTCGAACGGCCCGGTCTCGCCGGGCCGTTCGCACTCGGGCGATCAGCCGGGATGGGACTCTGTCGCGCCGGGATACGTCGCTCCGAATGGACGTCCGTCGTCCACGCATGGCTGAGGCTCACGGCCGACGTCGTACGGCGACACCGACGCCACGCCATCGAACGCCGTGTCGGCAGCGCCTTCGCGTGCGCCGGCACAACGAACGGCCTTTACACTCGTACACATGACCTACGACGTCGTCCGCCCCGACGAGTTCGAGTGGCTCACGCGCCCGCACGAGCCGGGCGAGCCGGCGCGGCACGTCGCCGAGCTGAGCGACCGCGCGGGCTTCGCGCACGTCCGCGGCAATGTCTGGCGCTACGAGCCCGGCGCACGAGGGCGCCGCCACCGGCACCCGACGCAGGAGGAGACGTTCGTCGTTCTCGCCGGAACCCTCTCGCTGTACGTCGGCGAGCCGCCGGAGCGAATGGACATCCCCACCGGCGGCCTCGCCCGCGTCGACCCGGGCATGCCTCTTCAGTCCGCGAACCACGGCGACGAAGACCTTCTCGTGTACGCGTACGGCTATCCGCCGGAGAGCGAGCACGCGGAACTGCTCGACTCCGCCTTGTAGCGCGTGCCGTCCCGCCGATGATCCGAGCGGTCGTGTTCGAC
>JAGWRZ010000094.1 GCA_028876365.1 Acidobacteriota bacterium
CGGCCCCGACCCCGGGTTCGTGCTCGATGCGAAGCTCAGGCTCGACATCGACCACCACCACGACAACTCTCGTTTCGGCGACATCAATCTGATCGCGCCGGATGCGTCGTCGACGAGCGAGGTCTTGCGCGACGTCTTCCGCGAGCTCGGTGTCGAGATCACGCCGGAGATCGCCGAGCCGCTGTACATCGCGCTCGTGACCGACACCGGCCGCTTCCAGTACACGAACACGACGCCGAAGTCGCTGCGCCTGGCCGCCGAGCTCGTCGAGGCGGGCGCGGACGTTCACGCCGTGTTCCAGCAGGTGTACGAGTCGGTCGAGTTCGCGAAGCTGAAGCTGCTCGCCCGCGCGCTCGAGCGCGCGCAGGTGCTCGAAGGCGGCCGCATCGTCGTCTCCGTCCTCCTGCGCAACGACTTCTCCGATGTCGGCGCCGTCGAGGCGTACTCCGAGGGGATCATCGACTACCTTCGCGCCGTCGAGGGATCCGAGCTCGCCGCCCTCATCCGCGAGCCGCCGCCGCGCCGGGACGGGCCGGTCCGCCGTGTCTCCCTGCGCTCGAGCGTCGACGAGCTCGACGTGTCCGCGATCGCGCGCCGGTTCGGCGGCGGCGGGCATCGGCAGGCAGCCGGCTTCTCGAGCGACCTCTCGGTCGAGGAGATCACGGACACCGTCCGCACGGGGTTCCTCGAGCAGCGTGCCCGCGCGAGCGCTTGAGCCGGCGGGCGTCGCGCTCGTCGACAAGCCGGCCGGGCCGTCGTCGTTCGCGATCGTCGCCCAGATCCGCCGCGCGACCGGGGCGCGCACGGGTCATGCCGGAACGCTCGACCCGTTCGCGACGGGGCTCCTCCTCGTTCTCTCCGGCCGTTCGACGAAGCTCGCGGCGCGGCTCGTCGGCCTCGACAAGCGCTACCTCACGACCGTCGACCTCACGGCGACGACGACGACCGGCGACCCGGAGGGGGAGATCGTCGAGCTGCACGCTTCGCCGGCCGAGCTCGATCTCGACCGGGTGCGCGGGGAGATCGAGCTGCCGGTGCCGGCCGCGTCGGCCGTGAAGATCGGCGGAGAGCGCGCCTATGCGCTGCACCGGCGCGGGGTGGAAGTGACGATGCCGGTCCGGCGCTCGACCGTGCACGCGCTCGAGATCGTCTCCCGCGACGAGCGCTCCGTGACGCTCGACCTGCACGTGAGCAGCGGCACCTACGTGCGGTCGATCGCGCAGGCTCTCGGCGGCCATTGCCGCACGCTCCGCCGCACCGCCGTCGGCCCGTTCACGATCGCCGAGGCCCACGCCCCCGGCGCGTTCGCGCTGCTGAGCGAGGAGGAGGTGCTCGCACGGCTGTGAACGTCGCGCACCGTCCGGGCGAGCTCGAGCCCGCGCGCCGCGCGGCCGCGATCGGCACCTTCGACGGCGTGCACCGCGGGCACGTGCGCGTGCTGGAGGCGGCGCTCGCCGCCGGCCTTCGGCCGGCCGTCGTCACCTTCGACCCGCATCCGCGCGCGTTCTTCGGCGGCGAGGTGCCCCTGCTCTCGACGCTCGAGCGGCGGCTCGAGCTTCTCGAGGCCCTCGGCTTCGCCGACGCGCTCGTGTGCGAGTTCGGCGAGGAGCTTGCAGGGCTCCCGGCGGAGGAGTTCGCCGCGTCGGTGCTGCGCGCATCCGGCATCGAGATCGTCGCCGCCGGCGACGGCTTCCGCTTCGGGCGGGGCCGCGAAGGCGACCTCGCGATCCTCGAGGAGCTCGGGTTCGACGTCCGCCGCGTCCCGCTCGTCGACAACGTGTCGTCGAGCCACATCCGCATGCTCCTCGCCGCGGGCGAGGTGCGGCAGGCGGCGCGCCTGCTCGGCCGCCCCGCGGAGGTGGAGGGGACGGTCGTCGCCGGCGACCGCCGCGGCGCCGGCCTCGGCTTCCCGACGGCGAACCTCGAGGTGCCGCCCGGGCTGCTCGTCCCCCGTCTCGGCATCTACGCAGGCGAGGCGCTCGGTCACCGCGCCGCCGTGTCGATCGGGACGAATCCGCACTACGGCGGCCGCGACCGGCGCGTCGAGGCGTACCTGCTCGACTTCGACGGCGACCTGTACGGCCGGCGGCTCGTCGTCGAGCTGTGGGAGCGCCTCCGCGACGAGTCGGCGTTCCCCTCCGAGGCCGAGCTCGTGGCGGCGATCGACGCGGACGTCCGGCGGACGAGGGAGGCGACGAGGCCGGCGTGAGGTTTGGGGGCGACCGGCATCTTCATCGGTATGGAAGCCGCCCCGCCGCCGAGGCTCTCCGTGCTCGAGAGCGTTCGCTGTCTCGAGTGCGGCGGCGTGTACGCGAAGCCGGTGATCGGCGGGACGACGGAGATGAATCCCGGCTGTCCCGTCTGCGGGTACGTCGGATGGATCCCGGTCCGGCTCGGTCCGGAGGCCTCGTCGCGGCGCCACTCGGCCGCGGGCCGGCCGCCGCGCTCAGCCGCCCCCTGGCGCTGACTCGGCGGCAACTCGGCCGGCCATGCGGGATTGCTACCCTACCCGCGACCCAGCCCCGGCTCCGGCGCGCTCTTCCTTCGCGCCGCGGGCGGAGGCTCGGGAGACGACGACAGAGGAGGCCCATGGCCCTCACGAAGGAAGCCAAGCTGGAGATCATCGGCAAGCACGGCCGCAGCGAGTCCGACACCGGCTCGCCGCAGGTCCAGATCGCGATGCTGACGCAGCGCATCAACGAGCTGACGGAGCATCTGCGCACGCACAAGCACGACCATTACTCGCGCCGGGGGCTGCTGAAGCTCGTCGGCCGGCGGCGCCGCTTCCTGACGTATCTCCAGAAGCACGATCTCGAGGGCTACCGCGCCCTGATCAAGGAGCTCGGCCTGCGCCGCTAGCTCCGTAAAAGGAGGGGAGAGGTTTGAGCGAGCCTCGTCGCCGGGGCTGCCTCAAACTTCCCCCCTCCACAGACGCAGAGTGGAGGAAAACTGAGATGAGCATCACGACCGAGCAACGGGCTCGTGTTTCGGTGCAGGTGGGCGAGCAGGAGATCTCGTTCGAGACCGGCAAGCTCGCCAAGCAGGCGGACGGCGCCGTCGTCATCCGCTCGGGCCAGACGATGGTCCTCGCCACCGCACAGGGCAGGGCGGAGCAGCGCGAAGGCGCGGACTTCTTCCCGCTCACCGTCGACGTCGAGGAGCGCATGTACGCCGCGGGGAAGATCCCGGGCGGCTTCTTCAAGCGTGAGGGGCGCCCGACCGAGCGCGCCATCCTCACCGCCCGCATGATCGATCGCCCGATCAGGCCGCTGTGGCCGAAGGGCTTCCGCAACGAGGTCCAGGTCATCTGCACCGTCCTGTCGGCCGACCTCGTCAACGCGCACGACGTTCTGTGCATCAACGGCGCGTCGGCCGCGCTCATGATCTCGCCGCTGCCGTTCCTCGGCCCGGTCGGAGCCGTCCGTATCGGCCGCATCGACGGGCGCCTCGTCGTGAACCCGACGCTGCGCGAGGTCGAGGACGAGTCGAGCATGGATCTGCTCGTCGTCGGCACGAAGAACGCGCTGACCATGGTCGAGGCGGGCGCCGAGGAGATCCCCGAGGACATCATCCTCGAGGCGCTCGCGCTCGCGCAGTCCGAGATCTCGAAGCTGTGCGAGGCGCAGGAGGACCTGCGCCGCCAGGCCGGGAAGGCGAAGTGGCTCGACCTCGACCTCGTCGAAGAGGTCGAGCGCGAGCACGGGCACAGCGTGTGGGAGCGGATCCAGCAGGTCGGTCTGAAGGACGCCGGCTCGATCGTGGAGGAGCTCGCGACGGAGCTCGCACCGCCTCTGTCGATGGACTCGACCGACGAGGACATCACGCGGCAGATGCAGGTGCGCGCGGCTCTCCAGGGCCTGCTCGAGAAGCAGCGCTCGGTTGCGGTCGAGGGCGCGGTGCGCGAGCAGTTCGGCGACGAGCTTCGCGCGCTCACCGACGCGGAGCAGGACTCGAAGCAGCTGCGCTCCGCGAAGCGGCAGCTCCTGTTCGAGCGCATCGGCGAGGAGCTGAAGCTCCCGTTCCCGGTCGGCCCGGCGGCGGCCGAGGGCGAGGAGGCGGCGAAGGACTCGATGACCCGCTCGTACATCAAGAAGGCGGGCGACGCGATCTACAAGGATCTCGTCCGCAAGAAGATCGCCGTCGACAAGCGGCGCCCGGACGGTCGCGGCACCGAGGAGGTCCGCCCGATCGACATCGAGGTCGGCGTCAACCCCCGCGCACACGGCTCCGGCCTGTTCACGCGCGGCCAGACGCAGATCCTGTCGTCGCTCACGCTCGGCACCGCGAAGGAGGGCCAGCGGATCGACGACCTCTCGCTCGAGGAAGAGCGCCGCTACATGCACCACTACAACTTCCCGCCGTACTCGGTTGGCGAGGCGCGCCCGCTGCGCGGGCCTGGCCGGCGCGACATCGGACACGGCGCCCTGGCGGAGCGCGCGCTGCTGCCGGTCATTCCGCCCGTCGAGGACTGGCCCTACACCATTCGCGTGGTGTCGGAGATCCTCAGCTCGAACGGGTC
>JAGWRZ010000095.1 GCA_028876365.1 Acidobacteriota bacterium
GCTCGCCGCCCTCGTCGCCGCCTTCGCGGTCGCCGGGGTGCTGAGCATGGCCTGGAACGGCCTCGCGTTCGCAGCCGCCGCCGAGGCCGCCGGCGCGACGCGGACGGGTGCTGCGCTCGGCTTCCAGCAGACGCTCCTCGGCGTCGTCGTCGCCGCCGCCCCGCCGGCGTTCGCGGTGATCGCCGCGTCCTCGTGGAGGCTCGCTTTCGCGCTCGCCGCGCTCGGCCCGCTGCTCGGGGTCGGTCTTCTGAAAGGGGTGTCGGAGCCTACGAGAGGCGCGCGAACACGCGAAAGGTCGGCGACCCGGCAGGCAGCTCGTTGAACTCGGGATTGACGCAGCCGAGCTCGCCCGTCCGGGCCTCGTAGCAGGGCTCGATCTCCGCCATGCACATCGGCAGCGGGTTCCGCATCGCCTTCACGGCGCCGAATCCGGCGCGCCGGACCTCGGCCGCGCGCAGCATCTCGAGGTCGATCTCGACCTCGAACACCTTCTGCATGCAGCCCATGAACGTGTGCCCGTGCTCCTCGTAGGCGTATGCGAACGGGCATGAGCGCTCGATGCAGGCGGACGGATACACCACCTTGTCGCAATGGACTCCGCATGCGCGACATTCGACGGCGTCCTGCGGCCGAAGCGTCAGCGTGCTCATCGTCCCGACATTGTGTAAGCCATATTTCGGATCCCGCAAGTCTTGACAGATCCCCTGTTTTCCGCTTGCGAAAACGGAGTCGCGACTCACGACAGCCGTCGCACCACGGCGAGGACGTCCATCTGCGTGAACGCGCGGAAGTCGGGCTCGGGCGCGCGCTCATCCTCGTCGGCGCGGAACCAGAGCGCCTGGCAGGTGTGCATGCCGAGCGCCGCGGCGCCGGCGACGTCGGTCGCGAGCGTGTCGCCGACGAACAGCGTCTGCGCCGGATCGGCTCCGAGTGCCGCGAGCGCGCGCTCGAAGATCGCCGGATGAGGCTTGCGCCACCCGACCTCCGACGAGAAGACGGCGACGTCGAGCCGCCTCGCCACGCCCATCTGCTCGAGGTCGTGGTGCAGGAGGTCCGGCGGGTCGACCGCGTTCGAGACGAGGCCGACCCCGAGGCCGCGGTCGCGCAGCGCCTCGAGGAGGGCATGCGTCGTCGGCGCGAGGAGGCGCGCCGGCCGCCACGCCGCGTGCTCGGCCTCGAGGAACCGGAGCAGGTCCGCATCGCTCACCTCGATCCCCTCCTCTGCGAGGAGCCCGCGTACGAGCGCCGGGTACTCGACCTCCTCGAGCGTGCCGGGGGAAAGGAGAAGGGGCAGGTACGACGCGCGAAACCGTTCCGTGAGGGCGGGCACGGGTGCGCGGCCGATCGCGCGCAGGCCGGCGTCATGCCCTTCCGAGAGCAGCTCGGGCTCCCACGCCCACCGCATGAGCGTGTCGCCCCAGTCGAACAGCACCGCCGCCAGCACCGCCCGCACTAACCTACACTCGCCGTGGCACGAAGGATCCTCTGGGCGTCGCTGGCCCTCGCGCCCGCCACGATCGCGGTCGACTATGCCGCGCATCCGGGCAACGCCGCTCTCTTCGTTCTCGCCGCCGCCGCCCTCGTACCGCTCGCCTGGCTCATCGGCGAGACGACCGAGCATGCCGCCGAGCACACGGGGCCCGGCATCGGCGGCTTCCTCAACGCCAGCTTCGGGAACGCGCCCGAGCTGATCATCGCGCTCTTCGCCGTCGGGGACGGGCTGCCCCAGGTCGTCCGCGGCTCACTCGCGGGCAGCGTCATCTCGAACCTTCTCCTCGTGTACGGCGTCGCCCAGATCGTCGGCCCTTCCAAGCCGCTCGACCGCGCCTCCCTCGTGCCGCAGCTCGCACTCGTCGCGACCGCCGTCGTCCTCTTCGTCCCGGCGGTCGTCGTCGGCTACACCGGGCTGTCCGAGCGACACGCGGCCGTCGTCGTGTCCATCCCGCTCGCCGTCGTCCTCCTCGCGCTCTACCTCGCCGTCACCGCGCGCAACCTCCGCCGCCACCGCGAGCTCGAGCGCGACGAGGCCTCCGACGGAGCGTGGCCGCTGTCCGCCGCCCTCGGCGTGCTCGCGGTCGCGACCGTCGCGACGGCGTTCGTGAGCGAGATCCTCGTGCACTCGATCAGGGGATTCGCGTCCGCGATCGGTGCGAGCGAGTTCTTCATCGCCGCCGTCATCGTCGCGATCGTCGGCAATGCGGCCGAGCACGGCGGGGCCGTCGTCATCGCGCGCGCCGGGAAGATGAAGCTCGCGAGCGAGATCGCCATCTCGTCCAGCGCCCAGGTCGCGCTTCTCGTGGTTCCGGCGGTGACTCTCTTGTCACTCTTCTTCACGCACGAGCTTCCCCTCAGCTTCCGCTGGGAGGAGATCGTCGCGATGACCGTCGCCGTCGCGCTCTCGGCGAAGACGGTCGTCGGCGGACGCACGAGCCGCCGCGACGGGATCCTGCTCGTCGTCCTCTACGCGATGGTCGTCGCCGGGTTCCTCGCGGCCGGAAGCCGCTGATAGCGTTTCGAAGGCCATGTCGACGATCGAAGAGCAGGCGCAGCCGCATGGTCCGGCGGCGCGCGATGCCGTCATCGCCGCGCACGACCTGACCCGCCGCTACGGCGAGGGCGAGACCGCCGTCGACGCGCTTCGCGGCGTCTCGCTCTCGGTTGGCAAGGGCGAGCTCGTCGCGGTCATGGGGCCATCCGGATCGGGCAAGTCGACGCTCATGCACATCCTCGCCGGACTGGACACGCCGACGAGCGGCACCGTCGAGATCGCGGCGACGGAGATCACGACGCTCTCCGACGGCGAGCTGACCCGGCTCCGGCGCGAGCACATCGGCTTCGTCTTCCAGTTCTTCAACCTGCTGCCGATGCTCACCGCCGAGGAGAACGTCGTGCTGCCGCTCTCCATCGCGGGCGAGAAGCCGGACACGGCGTGGCTCGACGAGCTCCTCGACCGCACCGGCATCGCGAGGCGCCGCTCGCACCGCCCCTCCGAGCTCTCGGGCGGCGAGCAGCAGCGCGTCGCGATCGCGCGTGCGCTCGTCACCAAGCCGACCATCCTGTTCGCGGACGAGCCGACGGGCAACCTCGACTCGAAAACCGGCGGCGAGATCCTCGACCTCATCCGCAGCTCGGTCGACACCTACGGCCAGACGATCGTGATGGTCACGCACGAGGCGCGCGCCGCGGTGATCGCGGACCGCATCTTCTTCATCGCCGACGGGCTCATCGTCAAGGAGCTCGCCGGCGCGAGCACCGAGGACGTGCTCACGGAGATGAGCACGCTCTCGTCGTGACGACGGTTGCGCTCAAGGGGCTGCTCGGACGGAAGCTCCGGGCCATCCTGACCGCTGTCGCGATCGTTCTCGGAGTTGCGATGATCAGCGGCACCTACGTCCTCACGGACACGATCAAGGCCGCGTTCAGCACGGTATTCACCACGGTGTACGCGAAGACCGACGCCGTCATCACCGGCAAGAGCGCACTCGGGAACACTCCCAACACGAACAACGGGTTGCCGCCGTCGTTCCCGGAATCACTTCTCGCGAAGGTGCAGAGGCTCCCCGGCGTCGCCGCCGCCACGGGAGGCATCAGCGACCTCGCGCACCTCGTCGGGCGCGACGGCAAGGTGATCTCCGGCCACGGCGCCCCGGCGCTCGCGTTCAGCGTGCACCCGAGGGGCGATCAGCGCTTCAACCCGCTCACGCTCGTCAGCGGCACGTGGCCCGTCGGCGGCCGCCAGGTGGCGATCGACGCGCACACCGCCTCGAAGGAGGGCTACAAGGTCGGCGAGACGATCGGCGTGATCGCGCGCGGCCCGGTCACGAGGTACACCATCGCCGGGATCGTGAAGATCGGCGGGGTGTCGTCGCTCGGCGGCGCGACGATGGCGATCTTCGACTTCTCGACCGCGCAGAGGATCTTCCACAAGGAGGGCCTGCTCGACGGCATCGACATCGCCGCGAAGCCGGGCGTGAAGCCGGCGCAGCTCGTGCGCGAGATCACGCCGATCCTGCCGCCGACGGCGCAGGTGCGGACGGCGCAGGCGCAGGCGGCGCAGGCGACGAAGGACACGAACGGCTTCCTGTCGATCATCAACGACTTCCTGCTCGCGTTCGCCGGCGTCGCCCTCTTCGTCGGGACGTTCGTGATCGCGAACACGCTGTCGATCACGATCGCGCAAAGGACGCGCGAGCTCGCGACGCTGCGCACGCTCGGCGCGACGCGCCGCCAGGTGCTCTTGTCGGTTCTGCTCGAGGCGCTCGTGATCGGCGTGCTCGCCGCGATCGCCGGCCTCTTCCTCGGCCTCGGCCTGGCAAAGGGTCTGAACGCGCTCTTCGTCCACTTCGGCATCGACCTCCCGCAGGCGGGAACGGTGTTCGCCACGCGGACGATCGTCGTCGCGCTCGCGGTCGGGATCGTCGTCACGCTGCTCGCGGCGCTGAGGCCGGCGATCCGGGCGACGCGGGTGGCGCCGATCTCCGCCGTGCGCGAGGGCGCGATCCTCCCCACGTCGCGGTTCGCACGGTTCAGCGTCGCTGCTGCGCTCCTCACGATCGGCGCGGCGCTCGCACTCATGCTGATCGGCCTCTTCGTCGGCGGCATCTCGACGACGGATCGCCTCCTCGCACTCGGCATCGGGGCGGCGGCGGTGTTCGTCGGCGTGGCGATGCTCGCGAAGACCCTCGTTCCGCCCCTCGCACGCTGGCTCGGCTGGCCGGCGGCGCGCTTCGCGGGTGCCTCGGGGTCGCTGGCCCGTAGCAATGCGGCGCGCAACCCCCAGCGCACGGCCTCGACCGCCTCCGCGCTGATGATCGGTCTCGCGCTCGTGACTCTTGTCGCGGTGCTCGCCTCCGGGCTGAAGACGACGTTCGAGAACGCCGTCAACTCGGTCTTCAAGGGCGACTACGCGCTGACGGCGACCGACAACTTCTCCCCCATCGCGGTCTCCTCTGCGAACGCGCTGAAGAAGCTTCCGGGCGTGACCGTCGTCTCCGGCGTGCGCGCGGGCGAGGGAAAGGCGTTCGGGAGCCGCATCGGCGTCACCGGCGTCTCCGGCGACATCGCCAAGGTGATCACCGTCGAGTGGCAGGACGGCTCGCAGGCGACCCCCGGCGAGCTCGGCCGCAACGGCAGCTTCGTCTCGAAGGACTACGCGAAGAAGCACCATCTGTCCGTCGGCTCGCCGATCGCCGTCGAGACGCCGGCCGGAGCGACGATGAGCCTCGTCGTCAAGGGCGTCTTCGCGCCGCCGAAGGGCGGCTCGCCGTACGGCGACGTCACGATCTCGACGGCGCGATTCGACAGCGCGTATCAGAACCCGCAGAACGTGTACGCGTTCGTCGACATCGCCGGCGGCGTCACGCCGGCGAACACGGCGAAGCTCAACGCCGCACTGAAGGCATTCCCGGATGCGAAGATCGCGACCGCAAGCGAGTTCAAGAAGAACCAGGAGCAGGGGATCGACACGCTCCTGAACCTGCTCTACGTCCTTCTCTCGCTCTCGATCGTCATCAGCCTCTTCGGGATCGTGAACACGCTCGTGCTCACCGTGTTCGAGCGCACACGCGAGCTCGGGATGCTGCGCGCGGTCGGAATGACGCGCCGCCAGGTGCGGAGCATGATCCGCCACGAGAGCATCCTCACGGCGCTGATCGGCGCCGCCCTCGGGATCCCCGTCGGGATCGTGCTCGCGCTCATGGTCGGCAAGGCGATCAAGTATCCGGCGTTCTCGATCCCCGTCGGGACGCTCGTCGTCTTCATCGTCGCGGCGATCATCGCCGGCATCGTCGCGGCGATCTTCCCCGCGCGGCGCGCGGGGCGGTTGAACGTCCTCGAGGCTCTCCAGTACGAGTAATGGATCTCACGCTGCTCGAGGCCTCGCTCGAGGGGCAGCCGCCGTACCGCGCGGGGCAGGTCTGGTCGTGGGCCGCGCGCGGCGCGGCCGGCTACGAGGCGATGACGGATCTCCCGCGCACGCTCCGTCAGGATCTCGCTGCACGGGTCCCGTTCTCGACGCTCACGGTCGAGACCGAGCGGAAGGCGCGCGACGGGACGGTCAAGGTGCTGTTCCGGACGGCGGACGGGCATCCGGTCGAGGCGGTGCTCATGCGCTACCGCGACGGGCGCCGCTCGCTCTGCCTGTCGTCGCAGTCCGGCTGCCCCCTGACGTGCACGTTCTGCGCGACCGGGCAGATGGCCTTCGGGCGCAACCTGACGGCATCGGAGATCCTCGACCAGGCGCTGCATTTCCGGCGGCTGACGGAGGTCGACCATGCGGTCTTCATGGGCATGGGCGAGCCGATGCTGAACCTCGACTCCGTGCTCGCCGCGGCCCGCCGACTCCCCGACGCCGGCATCACCCACCGGAGAACGACGATCTCCACCGTCGGCTGGCTCCCCGGGCTGACGCGGTTCGTCGACGAGATCGAGGAGCCGGTCCGCCTCGCGCTGTCGCTGCACGCCCCGGACGACGACCTGCGCTCGCGGATCATGCCGGTGAACGAGCGCTATCCCCTGCGTGACGTCGTCGCCGAGTGCCGTCGCTACGCGGCGAAGCGGCGGCGGCGCGTCTTCGTCGAGTACGTGATGCTCGCGGGCGTGAACGACGCGAAGGCGCAGGCGCGCGCCCTCGCGGCCGTGCTCGGCCGCGAGGACTTCAAGGTGAACCTCATCCCGTACAACCCGACGGGAGCCTACGACGGCTCCTCGCGCGAGCGGATCGCCGGCTTCCGCGACGAGCTCGAGCGCGCCCGCGTCCCCGTCACCGTGCGGCTGACGCGCGGGCGCGACATCGAGGCCGCGTGCGGGCAGCTGGCGGCTGCGCCGAGAACGCGCGGCGTCAGCCGCCCCCGTGGAACAACGGCCTGACCTCGATCGCGCCGAACGCGGCGACCGGATGGCCGGCCGCGATCTCGACCGCCTCCTCGAGGCTCCCCGCCTCGATCAGGTCGAAGCCGCCCACCGCTTCCTTCGTCTCCGCGAACGGGCCGTCGGTGACGAGCGTCCGGCCGTCGCGGACCCGGACCGACCGGGCCCGGCGCGCCGGCGCGAGCTGGTCGCCGGTGATCCAGGCCCCCCGAGCCTGCAGATCGTCGAGCCACGGGAATCCCTCCGGCTCGCCTTCGTCGGGCTCGGCCTGACGGTCCATCGCCTCTCGGTCCCAGCACACGAACAACATGTACTTCATGGGCGCTCCTTGGTCGCGGTTGTCGGGAGGACGACGAACGCCGACGGCCGGAATCGACTAGATCGGCTGTGTGAGCCTGCCGCGGTTGCGCCAGCCATGGTGGAGCGCGGCGCCGAGCAGGAGGGCGTCCCCGGCGCCGATCGCGAGGTCGGCCAGGTTGAACGCGATCCCGCCGCGCACGATCGGGTTCGGGACGCCGCCGCGCCAGAGGGCGCCGGCGACGAGCGTCGCCGCGGCCCCGCCGGCGGCGATCCCGCCGCCGAGGGACATCGCGAGCGAGCGCGCCCGCGGGACGAGGACGAGCAGGGCGGCGGCGAGCAGCCCCGCCCCTCCGAGCGCGACCGGCGAGCGCGCGTCCGAGAGGCGGCTCGGCACGAGCGCATCGTCGAGGAGCGTGGCCGCGAGAACGGCTGCGGCCGCGGCGAGTGCGAGCCTCATGCCACCGGTGCGGTCTCGAAGGCGTGCTTCACGACCGGGTTCTTCGCCGCGCGCACCTCGTCCAGACGCCGCACGGGCCGGTGGTGCGGCGCGCTCTTCAGGATCTCGACGTCGTCCGCCGCCTCGCGGGCGATCGCGAGCATCGCATCGCAGAACGCGTCGAGGGTCTCCTTCGTCTCGGTCTCGGTCGGCTCGATCATCAGCGCCTCGGGCACGATCAGCGGGAAGTAGATCGTCGGCGGGTGGAACCCGTAGTCCATCAGCCGCTTCGCCACGTCGGTCGCGGTCGCGCCGTGGTCGCGCTTCAGGTTGCGCGCCGACAGGACGAACTCGTGCATGCAGAGCCGGTCGAACGGCAGGTCGTACGCGCCCTTCAGCCGCGCGAGCACGTAGTTGGCGTTCAGCACCGCCGCCTCCGACATCTCGCGCAGCCGCGGCCCGTACATGCGCATGTACGCGTACGAGCGGACGAACACGCCGAACGGCCCGGTGAAGCCGCGGACCTTGCCGATCGACTTCGGCCGGTCGTGGTCGAGCGCGAACGCCCCGTCCTTCTTCCGCACGACCGCGGGCGCGGGCAGGAACGGCTCGAGGATCTTCCGCACCGCGATCGGGCCGCCTCCCGGGCCGCCGCCGCCGTGGGGCTGCGAGAACGTCTTGTGCAGGTTGATGTGCACGACGTCGAAGCCCATGTCGCCCGGCCGCGAGATCCCGCACACGGCGTTGAGGTTCGCGCCGTCGTAGTACATGAGCGCGCCCGCACCGTGGAAGATGCGCTCGATCTCCTCGATGTTCTCGTCGAAGAGTCCGAGCGTCGACGGGTTCGTCAGCATGAGCGCCGCCGTGTGCTCGTCGACCTTCGCGCGCAGGTCGTCGACGTCGATGTTGCCGCGTGCATCCGTCTTCACGTCCGTCAGCTCGTACCCTGCCATCGTCACCGACGCGGGATTCGTCCCGTGCGCCGTATCCGGGATGACGACCTTGCGCCGCTGCTCGCCCTCGCGTCTGTCGGCGAAGTACGCACGGATGAGCATGAGCCCTGTCAGCTCGCCCTGCGAGCCGGCGGCCGGCTGGAGCGACACCGCGTCGAGGCCGGTCACCTCCTTCAGGATCTCCTGGAGGCGCCACTCGAGCTCGAGCGCGCCCTGGGCGCCGTCCTCCTCCTGGTGGGGGTGCAGGTGCGCGAAGCCCGGAAGCGTCACGAGCCGCTCGTTGATGCGCGGGTTGTACTTCATCGTGCACGAGCCGAGTGGATAGAAGCCGGTGTCGACGCCGAAGTTCCGCGTCGAGAGCTCGGTGAAGTGACGGACGAGCTCGAACTCCGGCACCTCGGGCAGGCGCGGCGGCTCGGCACGGCGAAGGTCATCGGGGATCTCGGGCGCCGGGAGACCCGCCGGGCGCGGGATGACGGACGCGCGCCGGCCGGCCTGGGAGCGCTCGTAGATCAGCTTCATCGCGCCACCTCCGCCAGCACGTCTGCGAGCCGGTCGATCTCCTCCGGCGTCCGCTTCTCGGTCACCGCGACGAGGAGCACGTCGTCCATGCCCTCGTAGTCGCGGCCGAGCGCGTAGCCGGGATGGACGCCGAGCGCGCGGGCGTCGCGGATGACCTCGCGCGCGTTCCGTCCGGCCCGGACCGCAAACTCCTTGAACGTTGTCCGATCGGGAAACACGAGCTCGAGCCCTGCCCTCTCCTGGAGCCGCCGCTTGGCGTACTCGCCGAGCGCGAGGCAGGCCTCCCCCAGCTCGCGAAGCCCCTGCGGGCCGAGCCAGGTGAGATAGACGAGACCGCCGAGTGCGAGAAGCGTCTGGTTCGTCGTGATGTTCGACGTCGCCTTCTCACGGCGGATGTGCTGCTCGCGGGTCTGCAGGGTGAGGACATAGCCGCGCGCGCCCTCGGTGTCGACCGTCTCGCCGACGATGCGGCCGGGCATGCGGCGGATGAACTCCTGGCGGGCGGCGAGGAACCCGTAGTGCGGGCCTCCGTACGCCATCAGGTTCCCCGCGGCCTGTCCCTCGCCGAGCGCGATGGCGCAGCCGTAGCGGCCGGGAGCCTCGAGCACGCCGAGCGAGAGCGGGTCGACGTGCGCGATCGACAGCGCGTCCGCCTCGTTCGCGGCGGCGGCCAGGTCCGGCGCCGGCTCGAGGCAGCCGAAGAAGTTGGGCTGCTGGAAGATGACGGCGGCGGCGCCGGTCGAGGCGGCGGCGAGCGCGTCGACGTCCGTCGTCCCGTCGCGGTGCGGGACCTCCACGACCTCGAGGCCGAAGCCGGGCGCGTACGTCTTCACGACCTGGCGCACCTGCGGGTTCGTCGCCTCGGTGATGACGACCTTCGCTTTCCCCGTCGCGTGCTTCGCGATGTAGCAGGCGTCGGCCGCCACGGTCTCGCCGTCGTAGCCGGAGGCGTTGGAGACGTCCATCCCCGTGAGCTCGCAGATCGCGGTCTGATACTCGAAGATCGACTGGAGGACGCCCTGGCTCATCTCGGGCTGGTACGGGGTGTAGGCGGTGAGGAACTCGCCGCGCTGGAGGACCGTGTCGACGACCGCGGGGACATAGTGGTCGTAGATGCCGGCCCCGAGAAACGACAGCTCGCGTGTGACGTCGACGTTACGCGCAGCGAGGTCGGCCATATGCGCCGACAGCTCGTGCTCCGACAGCGCCGGCTCGAGATCGAGCTCGCGGCCGAGGCGCACGCCCGCGGGCAGGTCGCCGAAGAGCTCGTCCACCGACGCGACGCCGATCGTCCGCAGCATCTCCTCCCGATCGGCCTCGGTGAGCGCGAGGAACGGGTGCTGCGTCACTGCGAGGCCAGGACGCTCTGGTATGCGGCGACGTCGAGCAGGGCGTCGACCTCGGTTGCATCCGCCATCCGGATGCGGACGAGCCAGCCCTCGCCGTACGGGTCCTCGTTCACCGTCTCCGGCGCGTCGACGACCTTCTGGTTCACCTCGAGCACCTCGCCGGTGAGCGGTGCGATCACGTCGGAGACTGCCTTCACCGATTCGACTTCGCCGTACGGCTCGTCCTTCGTCACGGTCGACCCCGCCGCCGGAGGCTCGAAGTGCACGAGCTCCCCGAGCGAGTCGGCCGCGAACCAGGTGATGCCGAGCACGGCCTCGCCGCCCTCGATGCGGGCCCAGTCGTGGGCCTCGTGATAACGAAGGTCGTCGGGATACGACTCCACGGCGGCCAATTCAGCCCTCCCTCTTGTAGATCGGCTTGGTCACGACGCGCGCGCGGCGGGACTTGCCGCGCACGTCGATCGACAGCTCCGTCCCCGCTCGGGCCTGCGCGGACGGGACGTAACCCATCCCGATGCCGACGTCGAGCGTCGGCGAGTGCGTTCCCGACGTCACCTCGCCGCCGCCGTCGATCGGCATCCCGTGCCGCGCGATCGCGCGGTCCTCCATGACGAAGGCGACGAGCTTCCGGCCCGGCCCTGCGGACTTGATGCGGCGGAGGACGTCGACGCCCGTGAACTCCTTGTCCAGCGCGCACGTCCACCCGAGGCCGGCCGAGATCGCGTCCGTGTCGGGGCCGATGTCGTTGCCGTGCAGCGGATAGCAGACCTCGAGGCGCAGCGTGTCGCGCGCGCCGAGGCCGCAGGGGACGATCCCGCGCGCGAGGACGGCATCCCACAGCGCGACCGCGTCCTCGGCCATGCACAGCACCTCGCATCCGTCCTCGCCCGTGTAGCCGGTGCGGCCGACCATCGTCTCGATGCCGTCGATCGTCTGCTCGGCGAAGGTGAACGCCTTCGCCCGAGCGAGCCCGAGCTTCTCGATCGCGTGCGGGCCCTGGACGGCGAGCAGGGCGTACTCGTCGGAGACGTCGCTCACCTCCGACCCGCGGATCTCCCGCTCCTTCAGCCAGCGGAAGTCTGCGTCTCGATTCGACGCGTTGACGACGAGGAGGTACCGGCACGGGCCGAGGCGGTAGACGATGAGGTCGTCGACGATCCCGCCGCGCTCGTTCGTGAGCAGCGTGTACTGGGCCTCCCCCGGCGCGATCTTCTCGAGGTCGTTCGAGAGGAGACCCTGGAGGAGCGCGGTCGCCTGCGGCCCCTCGATCTCGATCTCGCCCATGTGCGAGACGTCGAAGACGCCGGCATCGGAGCGGACCGCCCTGTGCTCCGGGATGACACCCTCGTACTGCACCGGCATCTCCCAGCCGGCGAACGGGACCATCCGAGCGCCGAGCTCGACGTGCCGGCCGTGCAGCGGCGTCTGCAGCAAGGTCTGCGCCATGCAGGACGATCCTAGTGCGGGAACGGCCGGTACCAGGTACCCCAACGGAAGCGTCACGAAGTGCGCCGCTTGGCTCCGTCGCCCGCGACACGCTCGTCGCGCTTTCGTGCGCGTACCTGGTACCGGTCTTCTGCCCCCGGAACGGGGCCGCCCCGATACGTCGTGGGACATACCGGGGCGGCGGACCGGGTCGTGGGGTTGGCGTTTTAGAGGGCACCAACCCTTTGAGGGCACCCGCTTCCTACCGCACGGCGCCCCGGCTAAACATCGCCCGCGGGACGGGCGCGCGTCAGTTTTCGCGCAGGAACGAGGGCACGTCGAGCGCCTCGTCGGGGATCTCGAAGCCGCCGCCCGCCGCCCCGGCCGGGACGGGAGCCTCGAGCGCCCCCTCACGCCGCCGCCGGCGCCGCTGCACGCCGAACCCGGTGGCGATGACGGTCACGCGGATCCGGTCTCCGAGGCCGTCGTCGATGACCGCCCCGAAGATGACGTTCGCATTCTGATCGGCCGCGCTCGTGACGACCTCGGCCGCCTCGTTCACCTCGAAGAGCCCGATGTCGGGGCCGCCCGTGATGTTGAGGAGAATCCCGGTCGCGCCCTCGATCGAGGTCTCGAGAAGCGGCGAGGAGACAGCGGCGCGCGCGGCCTCGCTCGCCCGGTTCTCGCCGGAGGCCACGCCGATGCCCATGAGGGCCGAGCCCGCGTCGCGCATGATCGTGCGGACGTCGGCGAAGTCGAGGTTGACGAGCCCCGGCACGGTGATCAGGTCGGTGATGCCCTGGACGCCCTGGCGGAGGACGTCGTCGGCCATCCGGAACGCCTCGACGACCGAGGTCTGCCGCTCGACCACCTGCAGCAGCCGGTCGTTCTCGATGACGATGAGCGTGTCGACGCGGTCGCGGAGGTTCTGGATCCCGAGCTCGGCCTGCTGCGCGCGCTTGCGGCCCTCGAACACGAACGGCTTCGTGACGACGCCGACCGTGAGCGCCTCGAGCTCGCGGGCGAGCTCGGCGACGACGGGCGCACCGCCCGTCCCGGTCCCGCCGCCCTCGCCGGCGGTGACGAAGATCATGTCGGCGCCCTTCAGCGCCTCCTTCAGCTCGTCGCGGCTCTCCTGCGCGGCGGCGAGGCCGACCGCCGGATCGGCGCCGGCGCCGAGGCCGCGCGTCGCCTTCGAGCCGATGTGGATCTTCACGTCGGCGTCGCACATCATCAGCGCCTGCGCGTCAGTGTTGACCGCGACGAACTCGACGCCCGTGAGGCCCGCGTCGACCATGCGATTGACGGCGTTCGTGCCGCCGCCGCCGACGCCGACGACCTTGATGAC